>JBGQFW010000035.1:0-36661 GCA_041497115.1 Methylomirabilia bacterium | reverse complement strand
GTGGCCCAGTCCTTCATCCGGGCGGTCGGCGTCAACGGCGACGGCACGTATCTCATGGACGGGCTGCCGCCGGGCCGGTACATCATCGCGGCGAACACCGAGCAGACGTATGCCGCCATGGTGTTCCCGACCGAGGCGATGCTCGCCGCCGGCAACCCGGTGGACGTGACGACCGGCAATGCCACCGGCATCGACCTCACGCTGCCCGCCGGCGGCACGATCACGGGCCACATCAGGAACCGTGCGACCAGCGGGCCGATCACCGGCGCCGCGGTCTCCGCTCGCAACTTCTTCGACAACGGCCCGTCGGTGCAGGGCGGCGCCAGCCGCGTGGACGGCACCTACCTGATCCGCGGCGTGCCGCCCGGCTATTACAAGGTGCGGGTGACGTTCCCCGGCTGGGCGCCAGGCTACTATCACTTGGGCGGGTCGGTGCCGAACTTCGATCTCGCCGGCTTCGTCACGGTGACCGCCGGCGCGGAGACCGCGGACATCGACGTGGACCTCGACGCCGTCACCGGCGCCCTGACCGGGACGGTCACCGAGACGGGCGGCGCGACCCTCATGGGCGCCGGCGTCAATGTCCGCGATGCGTCGACCGGCGCGACCGTCACCTCGGTCAACACGCTGGCCGACGGCTCCTACATCGTCGGCGGCCTGGCACCGGGGGACTACAAGATCCGCGTCTCGGAGCCGAGCCACGCGCTGCAGTGGTCGGGCGGAGCGACGACGCGCGAGGCGGCGGCGACCGTGGCGGTCGGCGGCGGCGCCCCGACTGTCGCCGACTTCACGCTGTCCATCCCGCACGGCTCCATCTCCGGCCGCGTGGCCGCGAACCAGTCGTTCGGGGTCGGGCTGCCCGACGCCGGCGTCGTCGTCTTCGATCTCAACGGCGGCTTCGTGAGAGGCGGGGGCGTCACCGATCACGACGGTCGTTACACGGTCTTCGGGCTGCCGCTCGGCGACTACGTCGTCCAGGCGCGCGCCCTCGGCTACGCGCGGGTCTTCCGCGACGCGGCGCCCAACGTCGCCATGGCCCAGCACGTGACCGTGACGGATGCGACCGAGACGCCGGACATCGACTTCCGCATGTTCCAGAGCAGCGCCATCGCCGGGAGCCTGAGCTACGGCGGCACCCAGACCGGCGCGGTGCGGTTCGAGCTGTTCTTCGATGACGCCTACACGGTGCGTGCGTACGCCCAGACGGTCACCGGCACCGCGTTCCCCCGCGCCTACACCTTCCTGAGTCCGGCTCCCGACACCCAGGGCATCCTGCCCACGACCTATTTCGTGCGCGCTTTCGTCGACAGTAACGGGAACGGCGTCCTCGACGCGTCCGAGCCGCGCTTCACCGGGCAGGTCTCGGTGCCCGAGGGCACCACCGTGGCGTACAACCTGACGCTGGCCGATCCCGGCGCCGCGACCGCGGATCTCTACGTCACGAAGACGGCGATCCCCTTCGGGGACGTGCTGCCGGGCGCCGCGCTCTCGTACTCGTTCGCGGTCGGCAACAACGGTCCGGGCACGGCCACCAACGTGACGCTCACCGACGTGCTGCCGCCGGAGGTGACGTTCCTGGACATCGAGATCGGCCAGGGCATCTGCACCGTGACGGCCGGCGTGCTGACCTGCAACGTCGGGTCACTGGCTCCCGGCGGGACCTTCAATGTCCTCATCGACACCACGGTCACGGCGAGCAGCGGCGTCATCGTCAACACCGCCACCGTCACCGGCAATGTGAACGACCCGACCCCGGCAAACAACTCGGCGATGACGGACAACGGGATCCTGAGCACGACGATCAGCGGGCGCGTCACCTCGACGACCTCCGGCGGTGGTCTCAGCGGCGCCCTCGTCGAGGTGCTGTTCGGGTTCGGCGGCAACCAGGTGATCACGAGCACGGTCGCCAACGCCGACGGCTTCTACACGACGCCGCTGCTCTCCTCCAACCAGTACATCGTCCGCGCGAGCGCCCCCGGCTTCGGCACGCAGTACTGGCAGAACGCCGCGACGGTCGGCGGCGCCACCATCCTCGGTGTCGGCGCAGCGAACATCCCCAACATCGACTTCTCCCTGTCGCCCGCGGCGGCGAGCATCGTGGGTCAGATCAGCGGCGGGGTTCCCGTGGCGGGCCTCGTGGGCGCGATCGTGGACGTGTTCGACACCGCCACCAACACCATCGTGGCCAGCACCATCGCCACGCCGGCCTATCGCGTGGACCTTCCCGGCGGGAAGTACAAGGTCCAGGCGCGGCTGAACGGGTTCGGCACGACCTTCTACAACGGGCAGCGGACCTACTCCGCCGCCAACGTGATCACGCTCGCCGTGGGGCAGACCTTCACTGCCGACATCACGCTGCCGGTCGCTGGCGCCATCGCGGGCCAGGTGCTCCGCGCCGACAACGGCGACGGCCTCGCCACCTTCGTGCAGATCTACGACGCGGCGAGCAACCAGTTCGTCACGGGCGCCAGCTCGGCGGCCGGGACCGGCGCCTACCAGACGGACTTCTCGCTGGCGCCCGGCACCTACAAGGTGATCGTGTTCCCCGGCTCGCCCTTCGCGCAGACCGCGTTCAACGGCAGGCCGAACGTCCCGACGGCCGACTTCGTCACGGTGACGGCCGGGCAGGTCACGACGGGCATCAACCTCATCGTGCCCTTGGGCGCCACGGTGACCGGGCAGGTGACGCGGACCGACACCGGGGCCGGGATCGCCAACGCGAACGTGACGTTCTTCGAGGCCGCCAGCAACACCTTCGTGACCAGCTTCATCACCGCGGGCGACGGCACCTACACGACCGGTGGCGCGCCGTTGCCGCCGGCCACCTACAAGGTCCAGGCACAGGCGCGCACCCAGGGCTTCCCCGACGTGTTCTACGTCAACGGGGTGGACTTCGCGAGCGCCACGCCGATTAGTGTGACCGGCGCCGCGACCCTCGCCAACGTCGACATCGCCATGACGCCGGGTGGCACCATCCAGGGCCGGGTGCTGGACCGCGTGACCCGGGTGCCGATCGCGGGCGCCTCCGTCTTCCTCGGCCGCTTCGGCGCCATCCCCTTCGGCACGCAGACGTTCGCGCCGACGGCCGCCGACGGCACGTTCGTGTTCCGCGGCGTCCGGGACGGCGAGTGGAACGTGCGCGTCCAGGCCTCCGGCTACGTGGTGTCGTTCTGGAGCGGCGACGCCGACAGCCCGGTGACCGACGGGGGCCCCGCCCGCCTGATCACGATCGCGGGGGCGACCACCGCGACGGCGGACGTCAACCCGGCACCCGGCGGCGGCGCCATCCAGGGTCGCGTGACCCGGAGCGACAACAACCAGCCGCTGGTCGGCTTCGCCGTCCAGGCGCTCTTCGGCCAGTTCGCCCGCAACGGGTTCGTCATGCAGGCGACGACCGACGGTAACGGCAACTACACGCTGACGGGGCTGGCCACCGGCCCCTACATCCTGCAGGTCATCGGCAGTCACCCGGCCGGCGTCGCCAACGGCTGGTACCCGACCGGCGCTCGCAACACCGCGATGGCGGTGCCCTTCAACGTCACGGACGGGCAGGTCGTGACGGGGAAAGACTTCGCCGTCCAGGCCGGCGAGGTGCACCGCATCCGCGGTGTCGTGCGCGCGGTCGGTGGGGCGCCGATCCGGGACGGCTCGATCACGGCGGTGGATCCGACCTCGAACAGCGGGATCCGGGGGGTCTCGCTGAACGGCGATGGCAGCTACGATCTCAACGCGTTGCCGCCGGGTCGTTACGTGCTGCGGGCCACCACGCCGACGACGTACGAGCAACGCCACTTCCCCGACCAGCCGAGCTTCCTGGCGGGTGAGATCGTCACGCTCGGCAGCCCGGATCCGGACCCGGTCGGCGTGGACTTCACCCTGTCGCCGACGGCGGCCACGATCGCCGGCAGCCTCACGCGGTCGGACACCGGGCGGCCGGTGGCCGGGGCCTGGGTCAACATCCGTAACGCCTTCGACAGCACGGTGACCTCGGCGACCACGGACGCCGCCGGCGCCTTCGTGCTGCGCGGGCTGCCGCCCGGCTTCTACAAGTTCCGCGCGGTGGAACCGGCGCTGGCGGTCCAGTGGTACACGGCCGGTGGTGGTGGCGGCCTCACGTTCGACTCGGCCGCGTTCGTCACCGTCATGGCCGGCCAGAACGTCGTCGGCGCGAACCTCGCCATGGGCCCGGGCGCCGCAAGCATCGCGGGGCGCATCATTCACGAGGTGACGACCGGTGTGGCGCCCTTCGGCGGCAACGTGATCGTGAACGGCCGCGAGGCGGCGACGGGCGCCAGCATCGTGCTGGTCAGCTCGCGCGCCGACGGGACCTTTGTCCTCGACGGCCTGCCACCCGGCGACTACACGCTGCGGTTCATCGACGCGGTCCTGGCCGGCGAGTGGTTCCAGGATCAGGCAACCCGCGAGACCGCGACGACGGTCAAGGTCCTGCTGCCGGGCACGACCGTGACGGTGCCGGACGTCGTGATGTCCGAGCGCTTCGGGACGATGAGTGGCAGCGTGGTCGGCGCCGACGGCGCGCCGGTGCCCGACAGCTCCGTCATCCTGTTCGACGCCGCGGGCGGCCTGGTCGCGCCGTCGGGTGGCCAGAGCGGCATCGACGGCATCTTCCTCGGACGCTTCGCCATCGGCCCGGGCAACGCCTCGTACGCGGCCCAGGCGCGGGCGCTGGGCTATGCCTCGAACTTCTTCGTGGAGGGCGGCGAGGTGGGCTCGCCGAGCGTGGCCGGGGCCACTCCGATCACGATCGTCGAGGGCGCTGACACGTCGGGCGTCGACTTCCGTCTCACCCGCAGCAGCGACCTCACGGGCTCGGTCAGCTACGCCGGCTCGCGCAAGGGCGCGCTGGTGGTCGAGCTGTTCACGGACGCGGGGATGACGCGGCGGGCGTACCGCCTGTCGTTCGGATCCCCGGCGTTTCCAAAGGCATTCGGCTTCATGAGTCCGCCGCCGGACACCCGCGGCATCATCGGCGGCAACGCCTCCCAGCCCCAGCAGTACTGGATCCGGGCTTTCGTCGACGCCTCCGCCAGCGGCGCGTTCGACGCGGGCGAGCCCTCGGGCGTGGCCGGTCCGTTCGTCGTCCTCGAGGGCGCCACGACGCCGGGCGCCGACGTGACGATCACCGACCCGGTGGGGCTGGTGAACCTCACGCCGACGGCGTTCGACCAGACCGTCGTCACCAGCCAGGGCGCGCCCGTGAACCTCGTGCTCGGCGCCAGCGACTCCGAGACGTCGGCGGCCAACCTGATCTACACCATCGGCAAGATCGCGGCCGGTAACGTGAGCGGTGTCGGTCCGTTCCGTACCTATGCGCCGCCGCCTGCCTTCACCGGTACCGACAGCTTCACGTTCACCGCGACCGACCGCGGCAGCCCGGACAACTGCGGGGCCCCGAGCGCGACCTGCGCCGCCGCGCAGACGAGCGCGCCGGCGACGGTGACGATCGTCGTCAACCCGGCGGCCACGATCAGCTTCGCGACGTCGGTGGAGGTGATCACGTCGCCGCCGGCGGGCGGCCAGCCGAGCGTGCCGCAGTTCCTCGGCGACATCGAGATCGACGAGCTGACCAACGGCGCCCTCTCGACGACGGGCCGCATCACGGTGACCCTGCCGGCGGGTCTGACGTTCGCAGGGTCGCCGAGCGCCTCGACGCGGCTGAGCAACGGACTCTCGGTGACGGCGCCGTCGCTGGACAGCCCGACGCAGTTCTCGTTCGGCATCGGGTCGCGCTCGACGCTGGGCCCGGCCAAGTTGCTCGTCTCCAGCATCGCCGTCGTGGTGGCGCCCGGCTTCGTGTCGGACCTGCTCGACTCGGCGCCGGTGATCGTGGCCATCGGCGGCACCAACCCCGGCATCACGCTCGCCCAGGTGCAGAACGCCACCGCCGCCCGCCAGGGCGCGCCGCCGGTGCTCGACAAGGTCGATCCGCCGCGCGCCGCGCAGGGCGTGCAGAACTACGAGCTGGTGCTGACGGGCGCCAACTTCGCCGGCAACGCCGCCGTGGCCGCCGGCGCCGGGGTGACGGTCGGCCAGACGACGGTGGACAGCAGCGCGCAGATCCGGGTCATCATCGGGGTCGCCGCCGACGCCGCCCTCGGCCCGCGCGACGTCACGCTGACGCAGGTGACCGCCAACGTCTCGCAGTCCACGACGCTGCCGGCGGCGCGCACGATCACGCCGCCGCCGACGGTGACGGCCACCGACCGCGGCCCCGGCAACCCGCTGCGGCGCGGGCGCACGACCCAGCGCGTGAACGTCACGGGCATGGACTTCGAGGCGCCGACCACGTCGCCGCCCAACCTCTTCGTGGAGATCGGCGGCGGCGCGCCGTTCGCGCCCGATCCCAAGATCACGATCGAGGCGGTCGGCTTCACCGCCACCAACGCGATCTGGGCCGACGTCAGCGTGACCTTCGACGCCGCGCTCGGCGGCCGCCTGGTGCGGGTGACCAACCCCGACGGCGGCATCGGCGTGAGCGCGGCGACGGTCGTGGACGTTCAGGACCCGACGCCCGACACGCCCCCCACGCTGAACTCGCCGCCGTCCAAGACGGTGACGACCACGACCCCGGCGCCGACGCTGAGCGCGCTGACGCCCAACGCCGCGCTGCTGGGCGCCTCCATCGTCATCGGCGGCACGAACTTGAGCAGCACCCCGACCTCGAACTCGGTGACGTTCGCGGCGGCCAACAACACGCGGGTGTCGGCGACGGTGACGCTGGCGAGCACGTCCTCGCTCACGGTGACGGTTCCCAGCCAGGCGGTGGACGGCAGCGTGACGGTGGCGGTCAGCGGCGCCGTGAGCAACGCCCTGCCGTTCACGGTGACGAGCCCACGGCTGTCGTCGGTGGTCCCGTCGGCCGGCGACCAGGGGACGGTTCTGACCGGACCGTCGGCCGTCAAGCTGAGCGGCTCGAAGCTCGTGCAGGGCGCCACGGTGGCGGTGACGTCGAACGGCGCGCCGGTGGCGGGCCTCGTCGTGTCGAACGTCGTGCTCGACGCCGCCAGCGGTGGCACCGTGCTGACGGCGACGTTCGACCTCACGGCGGCGCCGCTGGGCATCTTCGACGTGACGGTCACCAACCCGGGCGGCGGCAGCTCGACGCTGCCCGCCGGCTTCGAGGTGCGCCGGCGCCAGGCGGTGACGATCAGCGTGGTGGGCATGGACACGAAGGCCTGGCTGCCCTCGGTCGGCGACGTCAGCGTGACGCTCGACGCCAACGGCCACTGCATCGCCAAGAGCATCGTGTCGGTGCCGGTGCCCATCCAGGCGACGTTCACCGGTGGCGGGAGCGCTCCGGCCTCGGTGATCTTCACGATCCAGTCCTCGGCCCTGCCGGGCACGGCGACCAACGAGGACTGCGAGCCGACGCCGGCGTTCGACTTCACGATCGGCCTCGACGACGGCGCGACGCAGACCGTCCCCGTCCAGGGCGGCGCCGGGATCTACCTCACCACGCTCTACTCGCGCGACATGGGCGGCAACGTGACCATTCACGTGACCGACCTCGCCGGCACCGAGCTCGGCGTGCTGGCGCTGCCGGTGGACTCCGACGGCGATGGCCTGCCCGATGCGTGGGAGCTGGCGGTCGGTCTCAACCCGAACAACGGCGACGAGAACGGCAACGGCGTAATGGACGACGACGACCGCTTCGCGCATGACGGTCTGAGCAACTTCGAGAAATACCGCGGCGTCTACACGAGCGGGCCGGCCAAGGGCGCGGGGGCGGCGATGAGCGGCCACATGCGGCTGGACCCGCGCAAGCGGCACCTGTTCGTGCGCGGCCGCGGCTACGCCAACGACCCGGCCATCCAGGCGGCGCCCGGCACCTGCGGCTGGGATGCCGTCAACGCCAGGCCGGTGGCGGACGCGACGCTGTCGCCCGCCAATCCGTGCCCGCGCTTCGAGGTCGGCGGCGCCTTCGAGGCGCAGGGGATCCGGGTGGTGGACGTCACCGGCTCGTTCACCGCCGGCCGCGAGCTGCCGCGGGTGTCGATGGTCGATCCCACGCGCGTCGTGCTCGACCTGGCGACGATGACGTACGACGCGATCTCCTGCAACGGCGGCGAGGCGTGCGACCAGACGAGCAAGGCCGGCATCCGCCAGTGGGGCTTCGCGACACTGGGCGTGTCCAGCTACGGCGGCGCGACCGCGTACGGCAGCCCGCGCGTCGTCAAGCGCGCGGTCGAGTCGTACTTCAACAACCGGCCGTACCAGCACCGCACCAACGATCCCACCCGGGTCGTGGTGGGGCCGGACGGCCGGCCCTTGCTGGCGCCGATCACGCTGGTGGGCGACGGCAACGACAACGGCCTGGTGGACCGCCGCGAGAGCACGGTGAACGGCGACCTGGCGGGAGACACCTACATTCCCAACCTCTTCAATCTCGAGCTGAGCTCGCTCGACGTGAACAACGACGGCTGCGTCGAGCTGCCGAACGTCGGCGACCCGACGACGCTGACGCAGTGCGACCCGTCGGCCGCGAGCGCCGCGGTGCCGCAGGCCACGAGGCAGCAGGTCGTCCGCCACGTGACCACCCACGAGCTGGGCCACGCGGTGGGCATCAACCTGCACACGACTGAAGCCGACTGCGTGATGTATCAGTATTCGATCGACTGGATCCGCGACGGCCACTTCGGCCCGACGGCGGCGCCGCTGCTGCAGATCCACAACAAGGGTGGGGTGCAGTGAGGCGGCGGCTGGCGCTCGCGCTCGTGGTGGCAGCGGTCGCGCTGGCGGCCGGGCCGTCGACCGCGCAGGGGCCCGTGCCGATCTTCGTGCGCCTGATCCTCGAGAGCCCACCGGCCAACGTCACGTACAGCACGACCCAGCCGATTCCCATCGTCATCGAGGTGGGCATCGACCCGGCCCTGGCGACGCCGCTGGTCACCACCGAGGGGTTCTCGCGCACGGAGTTCTGGCGCCGTCTGTTCTTCACCGACCCGCAGGGCCGCACGATCGCCAACCTCGGCCAGGCCTCCGACGAGTCCGGCCAGCGGACGTTCTTCTGCCTCTCGCGCGGCGGCGTCCTGCTGCGGCCCACCGGCATCCCAGTGGTGCCCATCGAGGTGCTCGCCACCGGCGCGCCGCCGGCGGGCTTTTTCGTGTCGTACCGCATCGACGACGCGAAGAAGTACTACGACCTCGCGCAACCCGGCCGCTACACGGTCAATGCGCGGGTGCCGCTGCAGACCTTCACGGTCGACATGGCCGCGCTCATCAGCGATTGCGACCAGCTCCCCGGCGAGACGGTGGCCAACGTCCAGGGCCTGGCCGGGCGCCAGGCGTTCACCGCGATCTCGAACAGCCTGGAGTTCGTGATCGGCTCGCCGCTGCGCTTCGGCGGCTTCGCCAAGCCGCTGATCGGCGACGACCAGTGCCGCAACGCCGCGACCTCGCCGTGCGTGACCGCCAAGCGCAACCGCGCCCTGCCGGTCAAGTTCCAGCTCTTCGGCCCGAACAACACCATCATCTCGACCGCCCATCCGCGGATCGTCGTGACCAAGGTCGGCGGCGGCACCGCCACGCTCAAGGACGACCAGTTCAAGTTCGACGCGAACGACCAGCAGTACGTGTACGTGCTGCACACCGAGAGCCTCACCCTCGGGGTGTGGCGGATCGACGTGATCATCGACATCGACGGCAGCGTACACTCGGCCCACTTCGGGCTGCGCTGAGGGGCGCCGCGCCCCGCTTCAGAGGAGGAGAACGATGAAGCGACTTGCCACCGTGCTTGCCGTGCTCACCACCTGGCCGCTGCTGACCGCCGGCGGCGGCGTCAACCCGCCGCCACCGGGCTTCAAGATCACGGGCCCCGCCGTGAGCGCGACCATCGTCGTCGATCCGCACATCGCCAGCGATAACGCGGGCCAGACGTCCATCCGCCTGTCGAAGGGCGTGGCGTCTTCGGGGGCCGCCTTCACCATCGATCCGAGCACCCGTGCTGTCCTCTTCACCTTTGGGTGCGTGCCGGAGCGGACGGCGATCCGGTTCGGCTCCAGCCAGCCGCTCGTTCAGTGGGGCCTCCCGGCGGCGCTGCTGCCGTCGCTGTTCACCCCGCTGGGGATCACCGTCTCCACGGGCGTGACCGGCGACAACGTGCCGGTGATCACCGACGTAGATTCCGCGGTGTGCACGGCGGATCCGACGAACACCCTCGGCAGCGGGGATGTCGCGCCGGGCACGCTGTCGTTCACGGCGGTCATCCAGTTCCTGGTGCCCCAGCACTGATCGTGTCCTGGCGCGCGCGCCTGGCCAGCGCGGCGCTGTTGCTCGCGGCGGCCGGCCTGATGCACTGGCCGGTCGCCGCGCAGTCCATCCGCGGATCCGCGACGTACCGGGCAGAGGTCGTCGGACAGGTCGGTATCGTCGCCGCCGGCCGCCACTTCGCGGCGGAGGCCGGCATGCGCATGCTCGCCCGCGGCGGCAACGCCGTGGACGCCGGTGTGGCCGCGACGTTCGCGGCGGCGGTGACGGAGATCTCCCACTTCGGCCTCGGCGGCGAGGTGCCGATCGTCCTTTACCTCGCCGATCGACGGGAGGCGGTCGTCGTCAACGGCCAGGGCGTGGCGCCGGCCGCGGCCTTTCCGGGCCTCTTCGCCGCCACGCGCGAGATCCCGACCAACGGTCCCTCGGCCGGCACGGTGCCCGCCGTCGTCGACGCGCTCGCGCTGGCCCTGGCCGAGTACGGCACGCTGAGCCTCGCCGACGTCCTGGCCCCGGCCATCGCGCTCGCCGACGGCTTCCCCTGGTACGACTTCCTCACGACCTATCTCAAGCCCGAGCTGACCGCGATGGCGAAGTATCCGAGCGGCGCGCGCGTGTACCTGCAGGGGCCCGGCGGGACCATCCCGCCGACCGGCAGCGTCTTCCGACAGCCCGAGCTCGCCGCCACGCTGCGGGCGCTCGTGGAGGAAGAGGGGCGCCACGCCGCGCAGGGCCGCGCGGCGGCGATCCTGGCCGCGCGCGAGCGGTTCTATCGCGGGGACGTCGGCCGGCGGATCGCCGACGCCATCCGCGAGGCGGGAGGCCTGCTCACGGCGGAGGATCTTGCGCGGTACCGCGGCCGGCTCGAGCCGCCGGCGGGAGCGCAGTTCAAGACGCGGCACGGCACGTTCGAGATCATCAAGACGGGCTTCTGGGGGCAGGGGCCCGTGCTGCTCCAGGCGCTCCTGCTGCTGCAAGGCTTCGACCTGGAGAAGATGGGCCACAACTCGGCCGACTACATCCACACGGTGACGGAGGCGCTGAAGCTGGCGCTGGCCGACCGCGACGAGTTCTATGGCGATCCCGACTTCGCCGCGGTGCCGGCCGCAGTGCTGCTGTCGGACGCCTATGCCGCCGCGCGCCGGGCGCTCATCGATCCGGCGGCGGCCAACAACACGCTGCGCCCCGGCGATCCCTCGCGCTTTGCCCGCGGCGCGCGTGCCCCGGTCGCGCGGCCGCTCGTTGCGGCGGCGCGCAGCGAGGCCGAGCGGCTGCGCGGCTCGATGGACACGACATGCGTCAACGTCGTGGACGCGCGCGGCAACCTCTTTTCGGCCGCGCCCTCCTCGGCGTGGTTCTTCGGCGGCACCTTCATCGCCGGTGACACCGGTGTGCCGCTCGGCAACCGCATGCAGGCGTTCGTGCTGGAGGCCGGACATCCCAACGTGCTCGCGCCCGGCAAGCGACCCCGGACAACGCTCAGCCCGACCGTCGTGCTGCGCGACGGCAAGCCGTGGCTGGCGCTGTCGAGCCCGGGCGGCGACAGCCAGGACCAGCAGGCGCTGCAAGTCTTCCTCAACCTGGCCGTTTTCGGCATGTCGCCGCAGGAGGCCATCGAGGCGCCGCGCTTCAACTCGCTGCACTACCACGAGAGCTTCGGGCTGCACCGGTTCAGCATGGCGGGCGGGCTCGAGGTGGAGGACCGCGTGCCGGTGGACGTTCGCGCCGAGCTCGCGCTGCGCGGACACAAGGTGGTGCCGGTCGGCGCCTTCATGATGGACAGCGGCACCGTGCTGGTCGGCGTCGATCCGGTGCACGGCACGCTCTTCGGCGCCGCCGACGTGCGCCGCCAGCGGTTCGTGACGGGGTGGTGAGGGGCTAGCGAAGCTGGTCGAGCTCGGTCTGCGTGCGGGCCAGCTCGTCGAGCGTGCCGAGCTCGTCGAAGAGCGCCCGCGCACGCTCGAGGAGGGCGCGGGCGGCGGCGCCCTCGCCGGTAGCGGTCCGCACCCGCCCCTGCGCGGCCCACGCGCGGGCCAGCTCGTTGCGGGCGCCGATCTCCTCGGCCAGCCGCGCGCCCGACCCGAGCGGCTCGTCGGCGGCGGCCGGCTCCAGCACGGCCAGCGCCTCGCCCAGCGTCCGGCAGGCGGCCGCCTCCAGCGCGCGGTAGCCGCGGTCGCGCGTGATCTGTCGCACGCGCTCGGCCAGCGCGCGGGCGCGGCCCGGCTCGCCCTGGCGGAGCCACGCGTCGGCCAGCCACAGGCTGAAGAGCGCGTTGGTGTAGATCAGCTGCGCGGACTCGAACCAGGCGACCGCCTCGGCGAGCTCGCGGGTGCCGGTGGCCACGTCAGCGGCCTTGACGAGCCCGAACGCGCGCACCGCCTTGATGACGTTGACGTCGAAGGGCGCCGGGACCAGCGCCAGCGCCTGATCGCACGCCCGCACGCCGGCCTCGGGGGCGCCGCGCTGGACCTCGGTGGCGCCGACGCGCATCCAGGCGACGATCTTGAGCCGCTGGTCGTTGGTGGCGGTGGCGTGCTCGAGCGCCCGCCGGCAGTAGGCCATGCTGCGCGCCCAGTCGCCGGTGCCGGTAGCCAGCGGCTGCAGCGCCCAGATCGTCCGGCACGCCCACCACGGGTTGCCGCGCGCCTCGAAGAGGGCCAGCGCGGACTCGCCGGCCTCGAGCCCACCGCGCAGGTCGCCGGCCACGAGCGAGACGTGAGCGAGGCAGGACTGCGCGTAGGCGCGCAGCTCGTCGAGGCCCTCGGCCTCGGCGATCTCGGCGGCGTGCCGGCAGTAGTCGATCGACAGCTCGGCGCGGGCGCCGGTGAGGCTGGTGAGGAAGCCGGTCCAGTAGTACCACGCAGCGCGCCGCGGTGGATCGGCGGCGGCGTCCACGATGTCCTTGATGGTCTCCAGCGCCGTCAGCTCCTCGGCGTGGCGGCCGAGCGCGAACTTCACCTCCGCCTGCTTGAGCACGGCGTCGATGCGCCGCCGGCGGTTGGCCTCGTCGTCGGGCATGCCGTCGAGGCGCTTGAGCGCGGCCTCGAAGTGGGCGAGCGCCTCGGCGTGCGCCCACCGGCGCTGCGACTTCTCGCCGGCCAGGATCGCGTAGTCCACCGCGCGGTCGTGGTCGGCGCTGCGGCCGAAGTGGTGGGCGAGCAGCTCGGCCACCTCCTCCAGCCGCTCGCGGTGCTGCTCCTCCAGCACGGCGCCTACGATCGCGTGGTAGGCGCGGCGGCGGCGCTCCAGCAGGCCGGCGTAGACGACCTCCTGGGTGAGGGCGTGCTTGAAGGCGTACACCGGCGTCGTGACCGGGAAGACGAAGTCGAACCGCTGCAGGGTCCTCAAGTGTTCGACGACGAGCGGCTCGTCCTGCTCGAGCACGCGCGCCACCAGCGGGGCCGGGAACTGGCGGCCGATCACCGCCGCGCCCTGGATGGTCTGCTTGAGCGGCTCCGCCACGCGGTCCACGCGGGCGGCAATGATGTCGTGCACCGTCTCCGGCACCGTCACGTCGGCGCGGCTCAGCCGCGCCTCGCCGTCGGCCACCACGACGCCGGCCGTCTCGTTGAGCTGGCGCAGGATCTCTTCGACGTACAGTGGGTTGCCCTCGCTCTTGGCCACGAGCACCTCGACCAGCTCGGGCGCGACCCGGTCGGCGCCCAGCAGCGCCGCCGCCATGCCGGCGGCCTGCTCGCGGCCGAGGCCCTCGACGGCCAGCATCTCCACGCGCTCGCGGCGCCAGGTGACCGAGAAATCCGGCCGCGAGCTGAGCAGGAGCAGGATCGGATGGCCGAACAGCGCGTCGATGAGCTGCGCGAAGAACTCCTCCGAGGACGGGTCGATCCAGTGGACGTTCTCGACGACGAGCACGAGCGGCCGCCGCTGGCTCGCCCGCAGGAGGATCTCGCGCACGAGCGCGTGCGTGCGGTCCTTGACCTGCGCGCCCAGCCGCGTCAGCAGCTCGGCGGGCGCCTCGACGCCCAGGAAGTGGGCGAGCAGGGTGACGGCCTCGTCGTCGGCGAGGCCGACGGCGCCCAGCCGCACGCGCGTCGCCGCGAGGATGTCCTCGTCGGTGGCCCCCTCGGGCAGTCCGAGATAGCGGCGCAGCAGCGCGACCACCGGGTGATAGGCGATGGCGCGGCCGTAGCTCAGACAGCTCGCGTCCAGCTCCAGGTGGCCACGGTCGTCGAGCCGGTGGAGGAACTCGTAGAGCAGGCGCGACTTGCCCACACCCGGCTCGCCCACCAGCATGAAGACGGCGCCGTGCCCCTCGACCGCGCGGGCGTAGGCCAGGCCGAGCGACTCCAGCTCCTCGCCGCGGCCGAGCAGGGGGGTGAGGCCGCGCTCGCGCGAGACCTCCAGCCGCGTGCGGCCGCGCAGCTCGCGGGTGACCGCCCAGCCGCGCACCGGCTCGCGTTTGCCCTTGACCGTGAAGTCGCCGAGATCCTCGAACTCGAAGAAGCCCGCGGTCAGGCGGTGCGTGTGCGCGGTGCACACGATCTGGCCGGGCTGGGCGACGTTGAGCATGCGCGAGGCGAGGTTGGTGGTGTCGCCGACGGCGGTGTAGTCCATGCGCAGGTCGCGGCCGATGGCGCCGACCACGACGAGGCCCGTGTTGAGGCCGATGCGCAGCCGGAACTCCACGTCGTGCAGCCGCCGCACGTCGTCGCGCACCGGGGCGAGCTCGCGCTGGACGACCAGGGCGGCGGCCAGCGCACGGTGGGCGTGGTCCTCGTGGGCGATGGGGGCGCCGAACAGCGCCATCACGCCGTCGCCCAGGAACTGGTTGATGGTGCCCTCGTAGTGGTGGACGGCGCCCAGCACGATCTCGAAGACGCGGTCCATGATGGCATGGACCTCCTCCGGATCCAGCCGCTCGGACATCGCCGTGAAGCCGGAGACGTCCGTGAACATGACCGTGACCTGCTTGCGCTCGCCCTCGATCGCCGAGCGGCTGCTGAGGATCTTCTCGGCGAGGTGCCTCGGAGTGTAGGCCTGCGGCGAGGAAAAGCGCGCGGCCGAGGGTTCGGCCGCCGGGGCCGCCGCCGGCGCGGCGGCGGGCGCGCCCAGCGCGGCGCCGCACTCGCCGCAGAACTTATTGCCGGGCGGGTTCTTGGCCCCGCAGGCGGAACACACGGCCTCGAGGCGCGCGCCGCACTCGCCGCAGAACTTCGTGCCGGGCGGGTTGTCGTGGGCGCAACTTGAGCACTTCATGGGTGGGACGTGCTCAAAGAGTAGCGTTCGCCCCGGGCGGAATCAAGGCAGACGGCGCGCTGGGGTAGACTTGGGCGCGGTGCCCCGGGCGCTCGACGGCCTCACCGTGCTCGATCTCGCCACGTTCGTGGCGGCGCCGTTCTGCTGCACGCTGCTCGGCGAGTTCGGCGCCGAGGTGATCAAGGTCGAGCAGCCGGGCCGGGGCGACGACCTGCGCCGGCTCGGCACGCCCGCGCGCGAGGGGCTCTCCTACTGGTGGCTGGTCGAGTCGCGCAACAAGAAGTCCATCACCTGCAACCTGCGCGCGCCCGAGGGGCAGGCGCTGATCAAGCGGCTGGCCGGCCGCTGCGACGTCCTCGCCGAGAACTTCCGCCCCGGCACGATGGAGCGGTGGGGGCTCGGCTGGGACGACCTGCGCGCGGTGAACGCCGGGCTCGTGATGGTGCGCATCTCCGCCTTCGGCCAGACGGGGCCGTACCGCGAGCGGCCGGGGTTCGGTCGCATCGCGGCGGCGATGAGCGGGATCTCCTACCTCTCGGGCTATCCCGACCGCCCGCCGGTCACGCCCGGCACGCCGACGATCCCCGACTATCTGGCCGGCGCGCTCGCCGCCTTCGGCGCGCTGGTCGCGCTCGAGCACCGGCGGCGCACCGGCGCCGGGCAGGTGGTGGACGTCGGCCTTTACGAGCCGATGCTGCGCATGCTGGACGAGCTGATCCCGGTCTACGCGGCCACCGGCTACGTGCGCGAGCGCATCGGCTCGGCCACCGAGTACGTGGTGCCGCACAACCACTACCGCGCGCGTGACGGCGGCTGGGTCGCGATCGCCTGCACCAACGACCGCATGTTCGCGCGGCTGGCGGGGGCGATGGGACGGCCGGAGCTGGCGGCGGAGTTCCCGACGATGGCCGCGCGGCTGGCGCGGCGCGCCGATCTCGACGCGATCGTGCAGACGTGGGTCGGCGCCGCCGACGCGCGCGACGTGCTCGCGCGGCTGGACGCCGCCGAGGTGCCGTGCGGCCCGGTGGCGAGCGTGCGCGATCTCTTCGCGGACCCCCAGGTGCGCGCGCGCGAGAACATCGTCGAGGTCCCCAGCCCCCTCGGCGGCCTGCTCGCGATGGCCGGCATCGTCCCCCGCCTCACCGCCACGCCCGGCGCGATCACCCACGCCGGTCCCGCCGCCGTCGGCGCCGACAACGAAGAAATCTACGGCGCCCGCCTCGGCCTCACCCAAGCCGACCTGAACGATCTTCAAGCCCGCGGCATCATCTGACCGCCGCTACGGCCGCACCGAGTCCCACGCACGTTCGTGTCGTGACGTTGATGCGCCGTGCGGCCGGCGTCGGGGCGGGGTGCGGGGGGGCCGGCAGGACCCGTTCCCGTCCTGCGATACCGCACGCCCTCCAGTCTGATGGAGCCCAGCCAAGGCGGGATCGAGTCGGACGCCAGCCTCGTGGTGCCGGCCGGCCCCCCCGCACCCCGCCCCGGCGCCGGTAGGACGCCGCGCCGAGGTCAGCGCGCGACGAGCTTGCCGCGGGACGCCGCGACCGCGAGGGGGCGGCCGAAGGCGGTCGCGACCGCGTCTTCGAGCTTGCCCCAGTGGTCGTCGTCGAGCTGCTGCTGGCCGTCGATGAGGGTGAGCAGGGCCTGGAAGGGCGCGATAGCGTCGGGGCCGATGTCGGCGGCCGTGCTCACGGTGGTCCGCGCGTCGACGGCGCGCTTGTGACAGGCGGCGAGCGCGGCGAAGCCGGGATCGTCGCGGTGGTTGAGCGCGGCGACCCGGTCGAGGATCGCCAGCGCCACGGCGCGCGCGCGGGCGGCGGCGGCCTGGCGCTCGGCCTGCTCGAGGCCGTCCAGCAGCAGGCGGAGCATCGCCTCCAGCCGCTTCGTCGAGTCGATGGTCTCGACGGCCGGCGTCTTCACTCCGAGTGTGGCGGCCGCCGCGAACACCTCGGCGCGCAGCGCGGTGAACTCGCGGCCGGCGTCGCCGAGGGCGTGGACCAGATCGTCAGAGGGCGGCGTGCCGGGACGAGCGAGGGCCGCCGCCGCGGCGGTGCCGCGGGCGCCCAGCTCGGCGAGCCGCGTGGTGAGCGTCGCGTTCTTCCGGAGAAGCTCGCGCGCGCGATCGGCGGTGAGCGGGATCGTCGGGGGCATCGGGGGCGATATCACCGCCGATGATGCCAGCCCCGGCCCCCTCGCGCATCAGGGAATTTGGGTATTCTGGCCGGCGTGCTCCATCACACCCTGCACGGCCGGGGCGGGCCTCCGGTCGTGCTCCTGCACGGGCTCGGCTCCTCGTCGGCCGACTGGCCCCGGCAGGTGGACGCGCTGGCGACCCGCTATCGCGTGGTCGCGGTGGACCTGCCCGGCCACGGCGCCTCGCCGCTGCCGGCCGGCGCGCTCACGATCGAGCGCATGGCGGTCGACGTCGCCGCGCTGCTCGACGCGCTCGGCGGCGAGCCGGCGCACGTGGTGGGCCTCTCGCTCGGCGGCTGCGTGGCGCTCCGGCTGGGGCTGCAGGCGCCCGCGCGCGTGCGCTCGCTGACGCTGGTGAGCGCCTTCGCGTGCCTGCGGCCGCTGGCGGCGGGCGACCTCGCGCGCATCGCGCTCCGCCTGGCGCTGCTGCACACGGTGCCGATGAGCCGGCTGGCCGCGCACGTCGCCGACCGGCTGTTCCCGTGGCCCGAGCAGCAACCGCTCCACGCGGCGGCGGCGGCGAGCATCGCCGCCACGTCGCGCGAGGCGTACGCGGCGGCCACGCGCGCGCTGGCGCGCTTCGACGCGCGCGGGCAGGTGGCCGCGCTGCGGCGGCCGGCGCTCGTCGTCACCGGTGACCGCGACCCGATCGTGCCCCTGGCGGCGAAGTTGCGACTGGGCGCGGCGATTCCCGGCGCGCGCGTGGCGGTCGTGCCCGCCTCCGGCCACGCCACGCCCCACGATCAGCCCGAGGCGTTCAACCGCCTGCTACTGGAGTTTCTCGCGAAGTACTGATGACGTGGGGGGCCACGAAATGGCCCCCCACACCCCCCAGATGTTCGGCAGCGCCGCGGCGGAGCCGTGGCGCTCCTCTGCCCCCCAGATGTTCGGCAGCGCCCCGGCGGAGCCGTGGCGCTCCTCTGCCTCTCAGCCGCTCGCCGCCGCTTCGGCCTGGCGCACGCGGCGGGAGAGGGTCGCGAGCAGGCTCTGGGTGAGGTCGGGGGCCTCGCGCAGGAGCGTCGCGAAGTCGCGGCGCTTGATGACGAGCAGCCGCAGCGGCGTCTCCGCGACGACGGTGGCCGAGCGCGGCCCGCCGTCGAGCAGGCTCATCTCGCCGAAATACTGGCCGGCGTCCAGGCGCGAGCGCTTGCGCGGCGTGACCTCCACGCGCGCGGCGCCGTCGAGGATCAGGAAGAAGTCCTCGCCGGGCTCGCCGCGCTGGGCCAGCACGGTGCCGCCCGGCACCTCCAGCACCTCGCTGATGCGGGCGATCCGGCGCAGCTGCTTGCGCGAGCAGCCGTCGAGGAGCCCCACCTCCTCCAGCCGCTCGATGCGGTCGTCCTGGCTCACGCGGCCGCCGAAGTAGCTGGGGCCGAGGGGCTCGCCCCGGTCGCTGTAGAGGATGGAGCCGTCGAGGATGCGACTGACGAGTTCCATGGCGGGGGTCAGCCCTCCAGGGCCGGGCGTTTGCCGTAGACGGCGCGGATCTCGGTCTTGATGCCGCCGCGCACGTTGAAGTCGCCGATGATCTCGACCCACCGCGGGCGGGCGGCCGCCACGAAGTCGTCGAGGATGCGGTTGGTCACGTCCTCGTGGAACGCGCCCTCCTGGCGATAGGACCAGAGGTAGAGCTTGAGCGACTTCAGCTCGACCAGGTGCTGGTCGGGCACGTAGCGGATGCGGATCGTGGCGAAGTCGGGCTGGCCCGTCATCGGGCACAGGCAGGTGAACTCCGGCGCGGTCATCGCGACCTCGTAGTCGCGGTCCGGGTGCGGGTTGGGCACCACCTCGAGCCGCTTCGCGGGGGCGCTCGGCATGGCCGGATTATAGCCGCTCAGCGCGAGGTGAGCCCGATTCCGAGGGCGACGGCCCCGCAGGCGACGAGCAGCGCGGGCGTGAGCGGGTCGCCCGCCACCAGGGCGGCGGCGACGACGCCGAACAGCGGCTGGGTGAGGAAGAAGGCGGCCAGCGTGCTCGGCCGGTAGCGCTTGAGGAGCCAGAGGTTCACGACGAAGCAGAAGCCGGCGACCAGCACGCCCTGGTAGGCGAGCGCCCCCGCCAGCCGCCACGTCCAGGTGGTGGGCGCCGGCTCGACGAGCCAGGAGAGGGCGAGGAACACCGCCACTCCCACCGTGGCCTGCGACAGCAGCATCGTCACCGGGTCGAGGTGCTGGACGGCCCGGGCCAGGTAGACCACGCGCTCGGCCAGGATGAGCGCGCTGACGAACAGGATGGCGTCGCCCGCCAGCGAGGCGCCGGCGCGCGAGGAGTCGGCACCGAACAGCACGACGACGCCGCCGTAGGCGACGAGCACGCCGGCCAGCCGGCGGGCGGTGAGCCGGTCGCCGGGGATCAGGAAGTGGGAGAGCACGACCGTGTGCACGGCGTAGAGGTTGAGCACGACGCTGCCGTGGGCGGCGTTGGTGAGCGCGGTGCCGACGTTCATGGTGCCGATCTGGGCGGTGAAGATGAGCCCCAGCACGATGAGCGGCCGCCACTCGTGGGGCGCGATGGACACGCGCGCGAGACGGCCGGTGGCCCACGCCCACGCCGCGATGACGACCCCGCCGACGAGGAAGCGCATCCACGCCAGGCGGAACGGCGGCGCGTCGAGCAGCCCGATCTTGAGCGCGACCGTGTTGGCGCCCCAGAAGAGCGAGACGAGCAGCGCCAGGGCCGCCCCCGGCGGATCGATGGCGCGCGCCGGATGACTCAGGGCAGTGCGAGGGCGAGCGCGCGGACGGCGCCGGTGGAGAGGTCCACGGCCTTGACGGTGTGGTGGTTGGTGTCGGCGACCCAGAGCCACCCCAGGCCGATGGCGACGCCGCCCGGCTCGAAGAACACGTCGGGCCGCCCGCTGCCGGCCAGCGTCGTCACCCGCCGCGTGACGGGATCGAGGACCTTCACCTTGTGGTTGTACGTGTCGGCGACGTAGAGCAGCCCCTTCCAGGCGGTCACGCCGAGCGGGTGCTGCAGCCGGACCTCGTCGCCGACGCCGTCCACGTCGCCGAACTCGAACAGGCCCAGGCCGACCACCGTCTCGACCGCCTCGGTGCGCCGGTCGATCGCGCGGATGGACGAGGTCTCGCTGTCGGCGACGTAGAGGTGTCCCTCGTCGGCGGTGATGCCGCTGGGCTGGGCGAAGGCCGCCGCCAGCCGCGGGCCGTCCTGGCAGGCCTCGCGCCCGGTGCCCGCCCACGGCCCCACGCGCCGCGTGTCCGGCTCGTAGGACCACACCTGGTGCGGCCCCGCCATCGCGACGAACAGGACGCCGTCGGCGACGACGAGATCCCACGGGCTGCTCAGCGGTGTGCGCAGCGCGGGGCCGCGCTCGCCGCCGAGACCGCGCGCCTGCTCGCCGGTGCCGGCCAGCGTGCCGACGCCGCCGCCGGCGAGGTCCACGGTGCGGATCAGGTGGTTGTCGGTGTCGGCCACGTAGACCATGTCCTCGACGACCGCCAGCCCCTGCGGGTGGTTGAAGCAGGCGCGGTCGAGCGGCCCGTCGGCGGCGCCGGCCTCGCCGCAGCCGACGACGTCGGTGACGCGGCCGTCCAGCGTCGCGACCAGGATGCGATGGTGGTTGGTGTCGGCGACGAGGAGCCGGGCCGAGGGCTCGTCCACGACGACCTTGCCGGGGTAGGCGAGCACGCCCGAGGGTGGGGGCACGACGGCGGCTGCCGGGCGCGGCAGCGCCGCCAGCGTGCCGCGGGCGCGCGCCTCCGCGACGAGCTCGCCGATGACCTCGTCGAGGACGGCGCCGTGCCCCTCGCCCGACACGCCGCCCACCACGTAGCCCTCGGCGTCGATGACCATCAGCGTGGGCCACGCGCGCACCGCGTACGCGTGCCAGATGGCGAAGCTGCGGTCGTTGACCACCGGGTGCTCGATCCCCCACCGGCCGATCGCCTCGCGGATGGCGCCGGTGTCCCCCTCGTGGGTGAACTTGGCCGAGTGCACGCCAATCACCACCAGGGCGTCGCCGTACTTGCGCTCGAGGCGCCTGAGGTCGGGCAGCACGTGCAGGCAGTTGATGCAGCAGAAGGTCCAGAAGTCGAGGAGGACGACGCGCCCGCGCAGGTCGGCCAGCCGCAGCGGCCCCTCCGTGTTGAGCCATCCCTCGCCGCCGGTCAGCTCCGGAGCGCGCACGCGCGGCTGGGGAAGCTCGGTCGCCATGCAGGCGTCCACTATAATCGATTCCATGAAGATCGGCCTGGTAGGGCTCCCCAAGAGCGGCAAGACGACGCTGTTCAATCTGCTGACCGGCAGCAGCGTGGCCACCTCGCGCTACGACGCCGGCCGCGCCGAGCTGCACACCGGCGTCGCCCGCGTGCCCGATCCCCGCGTGGACCGGCTGAGCGCGCTGTTCAAGCCGAAGAAGACGACGTACGCGACCTTCGAGGTGGTGGACCTGGCCGGCATCGAGAAGGGCGAGCGGTCGGCCCTCGACGCCAAGGAGTTCCGCAACGCCGACGCCCTGCTGCACGTGGTGCGCGCGTTCGCCGACGAGGCGCGCGGCGCGGCCGACCCGCGGCGCGACGTCCTCGACCTCGAGCTGGAGCTGATCCTCGCCGACCTCGACGTGGTGGACCGGCGCCTCGAGCGGCTGGAGGCGTCCATCAAGAAGCAGCGCAAGGAGATCGAGGTGCGCGAGCGCGAGCTCCTCGGGCGCCTCAAGACGGAGCTGGAGGCCGAGACCCCGCTGCGGGCCGCCGCGCTGACGCCCGACGAGGCGCGGCTGATCCGCGGCTTCACGTTCCTCTCCCAGAAGCCGATCCTGCACCTGGTCAACCTGGAGGAGAGCGCGATCGCCGAGGGCGGGCGCGTGGCCGAGCGCTACGACCTCGGCGGTGTCGCGGCGCGCCCCGCCACGCGGGTGGGGTGGGTGTCGGCGGTGATCGAGGCGGAGATCGCGCGGCTGGAGGGCGCCGAGCAGCAGGCGTTCCTGGCCGACCTCGGGCTGGCCGAGCCGGCGATCAACCGGGTGCTACGCGAGTGCTTCGCGCTGCTCGGGCTGATCTCGTTCTTCACCGTCGGCGAGGACGAGGTGCGGGCGTGGCCGATCCCCGCCGGCACGCGGGCGCAGGACGCCGCCGGCACCGTGCACTCCGACATCGCGCGCGGTTTCATCCGCGCCGAGGTGAACGGCTACGACGAGCTGGTCGCCGTCGAGGGCGCGTTCGCCGAGCTGCGCGCCAAGGGCCAGCTGCGGCTGGAGGGCAAGGAGTACGTCGTGCAGGACGGCGAGGTCTGCCACTTCCGGTTCAACGTCGCCAAGTAGGCGACGAGCCGGGCACGGGCTTGAGCGGGCCGCCGAGCGCCCGCACTACCGCGGCGACGTTGTCGTCGGGGGTGTTCATCGCCAGCACGCATCCCGTCCCCACGATCAGCCCCAGGCCGTCGGTCTGGGCGATCGCGTCCTTCGCCTCGGCCACCGCCGCGTCCGGCGTGCCGTCGCGCAGCGTCGCCCACTGGTCGAGGCCGCCGATCACCGCGCCGGGCACCCGCGCGCGGGCGGCGGCCAGCGTGGGCGGTGTGCGGCGATCGTCCCAGTTCCAGGCGTGGCCGGGCAGCCGGGCGAGCCGGTCGAACATCAGCGCGTCGCCGTGGCAGTGGACGATCGTGAGGATCGAGCGGCCGGCGACCGACTCGAGGATGCGCCGGTCGTAGGGCTCGCCGAACTCCGCGTACGTCTCCTCGGCGTGGGCGCTCCGGCTGGCCGCCTGGATCGAGTAGAAGATGCCCGACATGCCCTCGGTGAGCGCGGCGTCGGCGAAGCGCACGAGCGTCTCGGTGATCGCCTCCAGCGCGCCGCGCACGAGGTCGGGATGCTCGCGCAGGTCGGCGGCGAGGCGGTCGCCGGAGAGCTTCTTCGCCAGTGAGAGCGGCGAGAAGAGCGTCGGCAGCACCGGGGCGTCGCCAATCCGACGGTCGAACCCCATGCGGACGATCGTCTCGATCTGCTGGCCGTACCCCGCGGCGGTCATCGGGTCGAGCGGCCGGATGCGCTTCCAGTCCTCGGCCGTCTTCACCGCACAGGAGGCGCACGCGCGGTGGCCGTCCGGCAGCACGTCCTCCGCTTCCACGCACCCCCACGCCTCCACCGCGTAGCCGCCGTGCGGCGTGATCTTGAGGAAGTCGGAGCCGTAGTGGTCGTGGAAGCGCAGCGTGGCCTGGGCCAGCCCGGCCGGCGAGCGGTCCACCGTCGGGAAGTGCCGCCACACCGCGTAGGGGACGCGGTCCACCGGCTGGCGGTTGATCGCGGCCTGCAACCGCTCGCGCCGGCTCATCTGTTTCATGCGATCACGACTCCTTCGCTCAGGATGGGCGCGCCGCCGGGCCCGACGGCGTCGAAGGCGGCGCCGCCGGCGGCGGGCCCGCGCCCGCGGACGGTGAAGGTGGAGGGCAGGGGGACCATGCCGGTGAAGCGGACGCGGATCTCCCTCACGCGCGCCGGCTCGCCGCCCAGCTCGCGCGCGATCACGCGCGACACCGCGAGCGCGAGGGTGGCGGTGCCGTGCAGGATCGGGCCGGGCAGCCCGGCGCGCCGGGCCACCGCAACGTCGGTGTGGATCGGGTTCCAGATCCGCGCGCACTCCGTGTAGAGGAGCGCCGCGCTCGCGGCCACCTCGACGCGCTCGCTCCACGCGACCTCGGCGGCCCCGGTGGCTGGCGGCTCGGCGCGGCGGGGCGGCTCCCCGCCGCCGGCGAGCACGACGCCGCGGTAGACCGAGCCGTAGTCGGTCGTGGAGACCGGATGGCCGGCGGCGTCCACCGTCTCGAAGCGCGAGACGATCAGCACCCCCGCGCGGCGCGGCGCGACCTCGGTGACGCGCGCCGAGGTGTGCAGGGTGTCGCCCGCGCGCGGCGGGCGGTGCAGGACCAGGTGGTGGGTGGCGTGGACGCCCTGGGGCAGGAGCTCGGCGGCGAGCGTCTGCTCGCGCAGCTCGACGGCGGCGGGCCACTCGTAGCAGACCGGGAAGAGCGGGTGGGCGAGGGGCCCGCCCGCCGCCAGCGTGTCGAAGTAGCGCGGGTCGGTCTCGCCCAGCGCGGCCGCGTAGGCCATGAGCCAGCGCGCGTCCACGACGTGGCGGAGCGGCCCGGCCTCGGCGCCGACGATGGCGGCGACGATCACGGCGTGCGGGGTGGCCGTCGTCACCGGCGGGGGAAGTTCATGCAGTCCACGAAGATCTGCTCGAAGTCGGGGTGGGCGGCCAGCGAGACGTGCTCGATCCGCGCGGCGACGGCGTCCGCCCGCGCGCGCTCCGGCTCGGAGAGCAGGCAGAGCTGGGCGCCGAGCGAGGCGGCGTTGCCCACGTAGCGGATGCGCCCGCGCGGCAGGGCGGGGATCAGCCCGACGCGCAACGCGCTGGCGATCGAGAGATAGTTGCCGAAGCCGCCGGCCAGCATCAGCTCGGTGAGGCGCTCGGCGGGCACGCCGGCCACGTGCTGGAGCATGGCGATGCCCGAGGCGATCGCGCCCTTGGCGAGCTGCACCTGGCGCACGTCGTCCTGGGTGAGGACGATCTCGCGCGCGGCGCCCGCCTCGCCGGCGCGCAGGACGACGACCTGGCGCTCCTCGCCGCGCATCTCCACGCGCTCGCGCAGCCGCGGCGGCAGCGCCGCGCGCCCCTCGACCTGGATGAGCCCGGTCCAGTCGATGACGCCGGCGTCGAGGAGGCCGGCGATGAGGTCGAGCAGCCCGGAGCCGCAGATGCCGAGGGCGTCGCCCTCGCCGATCGTGTGCACGCGGACGTCGTCGTCCACCGTCGCGCGGTCGATGGCGCCGGCGGCCCCCCGCATGCCGTGACGGATCTGCCCTCCCTCGAACGCGGGGCCGGCGGGCGCCGAGCACGCCCACAGGCGCGCCGCCGAGCCCAGCAGCACCTCGCCGTTGGTGCCGATATCCACCGCGACGCGCAGCGCGTCGCCCTCGTCGATGTGGGTGGCCAGCGCCACCGCCACCGCGTCGGCGCCGACGAAGCCGGCGACGATCGGCAACAGGCACACGCGCGCCTCCGGCGCGACGTTGAGGAAGAGCTCGCGCGCGGACCGCGTCACCGCGTGGCGCAGCACCGGCGCGTAGGGCGCCAGCCCCACCCACGAGGGATCGATGCCGAGCAGGAGGTGGTGCATGCACGTGTTGCCGACGACGACCGCCTTGTAGATCCACTTGGGCAGCACGCCGGAGGCGCGGCACACCTCGGCCACGTGCTGGTTGAGCAGGCCGACGATGCGCGTGTGGAGCTTGCGGAGGTTGCCGGGGTTGAACTGGGCGAAGGCGATGCGCGACATGAGGTCGCCGCCGAAGACCGACTGGGGGTTGAGGCTCGAGACCGTCGCGAGCTGCTCGCCCGAGGAGAGCTCGAGCAGGCTGGTCACGACGGTGGTGGTGCCGACGTCGATCGCCAGCCCGAAGCGCATCGAGGTCGTGTCGCCGCGCTCGACGGCGAGGACGCGCCCGGCGAACGTCGTCACCGTCACGCCGGCGGGGTCGTCGCGCAGGGCCGCCGGCAGCGCGGCCAGCACCCCGGGGGCCACGTCGGCCGGGGTCACGCCCACCGCGGCGGCGAGCTGCTCGAGGTCGGACGTCTGGTGGTGCTCCTCGCGCGGCAGCGCCACCTTGACGAGCTGCTTGTCCACGCCGGAGGCGATCGCCACACGGCCGGCGACGCCGCCGCCGGTGCCGAGGATCTGAAAGGCGGCCTCCTCGAGGGGCGGCGCCACCTGGACGGTGACCGCCTCGGTGGGCGCGCACTGGCAGGCGAGGCGGTAGCCCTCCCGCACCTGGTCGTCACCCAGCTGGAGCTCGTCCCCGATCGTCGGCGGCGGGACGGCGCCCGCCACGAACTTCACCCGGCACGAGGTGCACCGGCCGCGGCCGCCGCAGGTGGCGGTGACGTCGAGGCCGGCGTCGTGGGCGGCGCGGAGGATGGTGGTGCCGGGCGCGATCGCCAGCTCACGCCGCGCGTCGGCGCGACGCGGGTCGGTCAGGATCGTCAACGGCACGGCCATGCCGCGCCATTGTAACGGGGTCAGCGGGCGATTTCGAACTCGACGCGGGCGGCGCCCTCGCTCTCGACGGCCGTGCGCGACTCCTGCGGCTGCAGCCGGTCGGCGGCGATGCCGGCCTTCACGAGAGCCTCGCGCACCGCTTCCACCCGCGCCTTTCTCAGCGCGCCCAGCGCGCGGGGGGCCGGCGGCGTCTCGCGCGTGAGCTCGTCGTAGAGGGTCTCGTTGCTGGCCGGCGGCGCGCGCCGCGGGAACAGCTCGGTGTAGAGGCCGAGCGCCGCGTGGCGGCGGGCCGCCTCGTCGGCGCCGAGCTCGTGCAGCCGCGCGTCGAGCGCCGCGCGCCGCAGGGCCGTCACGTCGGTGACCGTCGTCACCGGCCGCCGCCGCAGGCGGATGTGCGGCGACGCCGTGAGGAACGCCGCCACCTTCTGCAGATGCTCGGCGCCGTCGGCGGTGGGCGTCGCCCGCGCGGTCTGGAACGGGACGGGATCGACCTGGATGGACTCGATGCGCGAGTCCTCGGTGAAGAACAGCTTGCCGATCAGGCTGAACGGCAGCGCGACGAGGCGGATCGCCAGGTTGCGCAGGGTCGCCCAGACGGCCTCGCCGTAGTCGAACTCCGGTGCCGAGAGGCGGCCCCGCACGGGCACGCTCAGCCGGATGTCGCCCTTGCGGTCCTTGAGCAGCGAGACGAGCGTGCCCAGCGGCAGCCCGATGCGGCGCGTGAACTCCCTCCCGTGGCCGCCCTGCTCCACCTCGAGCGCGGTGACGACGACCTCGTTGGCCGCCTCCAGCTCGTCGCCGTCGAGCTTGAAGCGCAGCGCGGCCGTCAGCGTCCCCTGGCGGGCGACCCACGAGGACAGGCGGTCGAGGTAGGGGTTGAGCCGGGGAATCGGGAAGTCCGTCACGTCCACGGTGAGGTCGAGGAAGCGCCGGGCGGTGAGGGCGCTGACCTGCCCGCGCACGGCCAGCGGCGTGCCCGACGCGAACCGCGCGCGCAGGTCCACGGTGGCGCGCCGCTTCGGGTCGGTGCCGAGCCCCTCGGCGACCAGCGTGATCGCCGAGAGCTCCTCGGCATAGCCCGGGTCGGTGGTGCGATCCACGAACCGCACGAAGCCGTCCTCGAGGCGGAGCGCGTTGACCAGGACGCGCACGCCCGCGGCGGGCGCCGGCCGGGCGCCCGTGGCCCGCGGTGGTGCTCCCGCCGGCGCGACAGCGAGGGCGGGGACCCGCCGGGTGAACAGGGTCAGCAGCTCGAGCGAGCCGTCGCTGTTGCGCTCGACGAGCAGCCACGGCTGGCGCAGCGCGAGCTGCCGGACGCGCACGGTAGTCGGGTACTGGTAGCGGACGCCCGTCAGCTCCACGGCCTGCGCGGTGGCCAGCCGGCGGTCGGCGTCGCCGATCCGGAGGCGGTCGGCCGTCGCGTCGCCCTCGACGACGAGCGTGACCGCGTCGCCGAAGGTGCCGGTGAGCTTCGCGCGCCCGCTGACCTTGCCGGCGACCCGCGCGTCGAAGGGAAGGTACGAGCGGCCCTGGGCGAGGTCCACCTGGTCGAGGCGGACGTCGAGGGCCAGCGTGGTCGGCTGGATGCTGAACGTGCCCTTCGCCTGCAGCGTGCCGCCCCCCGGCATCGGCGTGGTGAGGCTCACGGCGGCGGGGGCGCCGCGGGCGGGCCACGTGAGATCGCGCAGGGTGAGCTGCGAGCCGCGCACCTCGAAGCGCGCGGCCGGCTCGACGGCGTCGTCGATGAGGGTGACGCCGCCGTTGTCGAACCGCGCGCGGCGCAGGCTCACCTGCAGCCCGGGCACCGGTCCGGCGACGGCGGGGAGCGGGGGGACGCCGGCGGCGGGCGGCGCCGGCGGGCGGTCGGCGCGCCGCGCGAAGAGCGCGCGCAGCGAGAGATCGCCCGTCGTGGTGCGCGCCACCTCGGCCCACGGCGCGTCCACGCGCAGGCGGTCGATCGCCAGCCGCGTGGGCCAGGCGAGGTCGATGCCGGTCGCGTCCATGCGGCCCACCGTGAGCACCGGCTTGTCGCCGTCGAGGAACGCCAGGGCGCCGACGCCGAAGGTGCCGCGCAGGTCGAGCCGCAGCGGATCGAGGGCGAGCGCCAGCGTGACGTCGGCGTCGGCGGCGCCGCGCACGCGCCCCGCGATGGGCAGCCACGGCTGCAGGGTGGCAAGCTCGGCGTGGCTGATCGTGAGCGCGCCCTCGGCGCGCCGGGCCGAGAGGTCCACGGTGCCGCGCGCGGTGATCTCGCCGCCGGCGACCGTCGCCGACAGCCGCACGCGCGGGGTGCCGTGGGTGGGCCAGGTGAGGTCGCGCGCGGTGACGTCGATGCGGCTCACCTCCACGCGCCCGCCGGTGGCGGCGTCGCTCACGTCGGCGCGGCCGTCCTCGATCCGCAGCCGGGTGACCTCGATCTCGGGCGCCGGGGCGCGCGGGGCCGGCGCGGCGGCGGCCGCCGGCGGGGGCCGGCGCGCCAGCAGCGCGGCGAGACTGAGGGCGCCGGCCGCGTCGCGCTCGACGACGACGGCCGGCCGGGTGAGCGTCAGCTGGCCGAGGCGGAGGGTGGCGGGCCAGGTGTACTCGAGGCCGGCCACGGCGACGCGCGCGGCCGACACGAGCGGGCGCGTGCCGTCGCCCAGCGCCGCGCGATCCACCACCACGTAGCCGCTGACGCCGAGCGCCGGCGCGGGGTCCCAGGCGGCCGCCACGCGCACGTCGGCGGTGGCGACGCCCTCGACCCGACCGGCCAGCGCCACGTACTGGGCCAGGGGCGGCAGCTCGACGTCGTGCGCGCGCACGCGCAGGTCGGCGCGGCGCGGGGCCAGGCCGGCGGTGCCGCCCACGTCCACCTCGCCGCCGCCGGGCAGCGTGGCGTGCAGCGCGATCGTGGCGGGCCCCTTCATCGGCTGCGCCAGGCCGCTGGCGGTGAGCGTGACGTCCCGGAGGGTTCGCGGCGTCGGCGGCGAGGTGGTCGGATCGAGCACGGTGATGTCGCCTTCGAGGCTGGCGTAGCGGAGCACGATCGCGCCGGGCCGCTGCTGGAGCTCGCGCACCAGGACCGAGAGCTCGGGCGTCGTCACCGCGTGGCCGGCGAGCCCCGGCCGGTCGAGCGCGACGTCGTGCACGGTGGCCTCGGCATTGAGGGCGGTGCCTTCCTTGGCGTCGTGGACGATGTCGAACGCGGCGTCCACCAAGCCGCTGGCGAGCGTGAGCGGCGCGCCGGGCGGCTGGTAGAGGGTGGCCAGCGTGAGATCGAGGTCGCGCACGTTCACCTGCGCGCGCAGGTGGACGGGCGCCAGGCCGAGCTCGCTCACGCGCACGCTGACGCCGGCACCGGCCAGCGTCGTGGATCCCACCGCCGTCCCGCGGCGGCCGGTGGTGGTGAGGTCGTGGGCGTCGAGCTGAAGGTCGTCCGAGCGCCACACGTGGGTCGGCGTGAGCACGCGGTCCTCGACCATCACCCAGCCGCCGGCGATCGAGACGTGATCGACGGTCACCGCCAGCGTGCTCTGCGACGCCGGCCGGGCGAGCAGGTCGGAGACGTTGAAGCGGTCGAGGCCCACGCGCACGATCCGCACGTGGGGGTTGGTGAGCGTGAGGTCGTCGATCCAGAGGTGCCGCCTCAGGAGCGAGCGGCGATGGAAGCGGCCGGCGAGGCTGTCGAACTCGGCCAGCAGCCCGCCGTCGAGATCGGCGATGCGGACGCCGCGCACGGCGAAGCGGCCGGTCGTCAGGCTCAGGTCGAGCGCCTGGATCGTGACCGGGCGTCCGGTCGCGGCCTGCAGCCGCCAGACCGCCACCGACCGCGCGAGGTGGGGCAGGGCCAGGAGCGCCGCCGTCCCCGACAGCGCGAGGACGAGCAGGACCAGGAGCAGCCAGCGGCCGACACGCACCCGCATGCCCGTAAGCATGCCAAGACGCCGCCGCGTGCGCGAGTGGCTTGCTCGCCCCGGGGCCAACCGGTATCCTGCCCGCCATGACACCCGACACCCTGGACCTCGCCACGCTCCGCCACGGCGCCCGCCTGGCGGGCTTCGACTGGAGCGACGCGGAGCTGGAGGAGATCCGGCCTCAAGTCGAGAACCTCGTGCGCCTGCTGCGCGCGCTCGACGCGGTGGCGGTGGGCGACGGCGAGCCGACCACCGTCTACCGGAGCGTGTGACATGGCCGACCTCGTCGGGGCGTCCATGACCGAGCTGGCGGGGATGATCGCCACCAAGGCGGTCTCGCCGGTGGAGGTGACACGGGCGCACCTCGAGCGCATCGCCGCGCACGACGCGCGCCTCAAGGCCTACATCACCGTCTGCGGTGACGCCGCGCTGGCCGCGGCGCGCGCGGCGGAGGCGGCGCTGATGGCGGGCGGCCCCCTCGGGCCGCTGCACGGCGTGCCGTACGCGCTGAAGGATCTCTACGACACCGCCGGCATCGCGACGACCGGCGGCTCGAGGATCTTCCGCGACCGGGTGCCCACGGCCGACGCCACCGTCGTGAAGCGGCTCGCCGGGGCGGGCGCGGTGCTGCTCGGCAAGCTCAACATGGTGGAGTTCGCCTACGGCCCCGAGGGGCTCAACCTCCACTATGGCCACGCCCGCAACCCGTGGGACCGCGCGACGCACCGCATGGCGGGCGGCTCGTCGTCCGGCTCGGGCGTCGCGGTGGCGGCCGGGCTGGCGCCCGGCGCGCTCGGCTCCGACACCGGCGGCTCCATCCGCATCCCGGCCTCGCTGTGCGGCATCACGGGGCTCAAGCCGACCTACGGGCGCGTGAGCCGAAGCGGCGTGCTGCCGCTGGCGTGGTCCATGGATCACGTGGGACCGATGACGCGCACCGCCGCCGACTGCGCGCTGATGCTGGGCGTGCTGGCCGGCTACGACGCGGCCGATCCCAGCACGAGCGTGCTGCCGGTGCCCGACTACCGCGTCGCCCTCACCGGCGACGTCAAGGGGCTGCGCGTGGGGCTGCTGCGCGCCGTCTTCCTGGACGGCGCCACCGCCGAGGTGCGGGCGGCCGTCGAGACCGCCGCGCGGACGCTGGCGGCGGCGGGCGCCGTCGTGGACGAGGTGGCCGTCGAGCACCTGCAGCACGCGGCGGCCGCCTCGACGGCGATCATCGCGTCGGAGTCGCTCGCCTACCACGCCGAGCTCCTGCGCACGCGCGCGGCCGAGTACGATCCCGACATCGCCCGGCGGCTGCGGCTGGGCGCCTTCGTCGGCGGCCACCACTACGTGCGCGGCCAGCAGGTGCGCGGCCTCATCCGCGACGCCGTCGATCGCGCGCTGGCGCGCCACGACGTGCTGCTGGCGCCGGCCACGCCGATCCCCGCGCCGGCGGTGGACGAGCGGCAGACCACGCTGGGGGACGGCCCCTCGGAGGTGCGGTCGGCGCTCATCCGCTTCACGCGGCCGTTCAACCTCTCGGGCCATCCGGCGTGCGCGCTGCCGTGCGGGTTCAGCGGCGGCGGGCTGCCGATCGGCATGCAGATCGTCGGGCGGCCGTTCGACGAGGCCACCGTGCTGCGGGTGGCCGACGCGTTCCAGCGGCTGACCGACTTCCACACCCGGCGCCCGGTGCTGGCATGAGCGGCCGGGCGCCCTCGTCGCGGAGGCCACGATGAGCGATCACGACGTGCGCGAGCGGCTGGCCGCGCTGGAGGGGCGGCTGGGCCGGCTCGAGACGCTGCTGGGCGCGCTCGACGCCAAGCTCGACCGCGCGGGTGACATCACGGTCGACGCCCGGGCGGGGCTGCAGGCGTGGGTGACCGACTACGTGTCGCTGCGGCTGCAGCAGCTCGTGCCCGAGACGTGCGAGCACGCCCCCGACGAGACGGCGGCGGTCGAGGGGCCGGTGCTGCCCGGCACCCGCATCCGCTGCACCGACGAGGTGCTGCACCGCCTGGGGCGGATCCCGATCCCGTTCGTGCGCCAGATGGTGACGCAGAAGGTCGCCGAGACCGCGCGGGCCGAGAACGTCGTCACCGTGGACGTGCCGTTCTTCGAGCGCGCCGCGACGTTCTGACAGTGCAAGCTCTCGGGGGAGGATCTCTCGAGCTTCCAGCACTGGGCCCGGCACCTGGAGGCCGGCCCGCGCCTCTAGCCGCGCCGTGACCGACGCGGACGAGCCCGTCCGCGTTCCCCTCGAGGACTCGCTCGACCTGCACAGCTTCCAGCCCCGGGACGTCCGCTCGGTCGTCGAGGAGTACCTGGCCCAGGCCCACGCCCGCGGCTTCACCGAGGTGCGGCTGATCCACGGCCGCGGCATCGGCGCGCAGCGCGCGATGGTGCAGTCGCTGCTCGCCGGGCATCCGCTGGTGACCGCCTGGGCCGACGCCCCCGAGGATCGCGGGGGCCGCGGCGCGACGCTGGTGCGGCTGCGCCGCTAGCGTCCCCTCAGTCGCGCTCGGCGCGCAGGAGCAGCATCCGGTCGGTGAACGACTCCACGCCGCCGCCGGCCAGCACGAAGTCGAACGCCGCCCGGCACGTCTCGGACGCCGCGCACACGAACGCGTCGAGGTCGCGGCGCCCCTCGGGGCTCATCCGGGTGCGCGCCGTCCACTCGTCCCACGGGCGCCGCTTGGCCACCAGCGTGCTGTCCATCACGGTGAGGCCGGCCGCGCGCAGGAACGCCTTCCACTCCACCGCGCGGTAGGCGCGGACGTGGGAGGGGTCGCGCCGCCGCTCGACCTCGAGGATGAAGGCGGCGGCCTCGGCGTCGTCGTGGCCGAGGATGTCCTGGAGCAGGAAGGACCCGCCCGGCCGCAGCACGCGGCGCACCTCGCGCACCGCCCCCGCGACGTCGGCGAAGTGATGGGCGGCGATGCGGCACGTCACGACGTCGAAGCTTCCGTCGCCGAAGGGCAGGGCGGCGACGTCACCGGCGGCGAAGGTGGCGCCGGCGGCGTGGCGCTGGTGGAGGAAGCCACGGGCCGCCTGCAGCATCGGCTCGGTGAGATCGTAGGCGGTCACGCGCGCGCCGAGGCCGGCGAACGCGAGCGCGGTGTGGCCGCCGCCGGTCGCCACGTCGAGCACGCGGCGCGGCGCGAGGCCCCGTCCCCAGCCCACCAGCGTCTCGAGGTCCTCGCCGCCGGCGTGGCCGGCGCTCGTCACGTAGGCGGCGGCGCTGCCGCCGAACTGCTCCTGCACGCGGCGGCCCTGGTCGCTCACCGGGCGTGCCCGCGCTCGGCCAGGTGCCGGAGGAGGAAGTCGGTGTCGAGCGGGGAGAGGTCGAAGCGGCGCGACGCCTCGTCCACCAGCCGCACGCGATCGGCGTCGGGCCGGTCGTGCAGCTGGTCGTCGAGCCACTTCACCGCCTGCTTGATGGGCGCCTCGCCTGCCGCCACCGCGTCCTCCTCCAGCCTCGGGGTTACCGGCTGCTCTCGCGCTCGAACGCGGTCTTCCACTCCTTGTTCAGGTCCTCGACGCCCGGGATGTACTTGATGGTGGACCATGCCGCCCGCGCGCGGCCGCGCATGGCGTACATGAGCGTCTCGCTGATCTCGTCCTCGGTGGCGCCGGCTTGCTTCGCAGCCGCGAAGCGTCCCGGCACTCAGGAGGTGCAGCCGGCGGCGGCCATCGCGGCCAGCGCGACCAGCTGCATGGTCTTGGGATCGAGCGCCCCTTCCCGGTAGTACAGCCCCGCGAAATCCTTCATCGGCTTGTCGGCCATGTCGACCTCCTCGTGAGTTGGGATCGCCCGGATTATAGCCTCCCCGGCGGGGGGGCCGGCCGCCGTGTCGCCGGCCGATTGGCCCGGCCGAGGCACCATGCCAATTGGCTCTTGACGATGGCCAATCGAAGACGAAAATGGCCGGTATGGAGATCCCGCTCGATCGCGGCGGCCAGACGCCCCTGGCCCGGCAGATCCAGCGCCATCTGGAGCGGCTCATCGGCGAGGGGCTGCTGACCCCGGGGGTGAAGCTGCCGGCCACCCGCGAGTTGGCCGCCCAGCTGCGCGTGAACCGGGCCACCGTGGCGCTGGCGTACGACGAGCTCGTGACGGCGGGCCTCGCCTACGCGCACGTGGGGCAGGGGACGTTCGTGGCGGGCACGCCGGGGGCGCGGCGGGTCCCGGTCGCCCCGGCCGCCCCCGCGCCCATCGACTGGACCGCACTCCTCTCGCGCAGCGCCCGCATCGCCGCCGCCGACGAGGAGCGGCTGCGCGGCTTCGGGGCGCCCAACGGCGGCGGCGGGACGATTTCGTTCGCGGGCGGCATGCCCGACAGCGCGCTGTTCCCCACCGACGCGTTCCGCCGCGTGCTCAACCAGGTGGTGCGCGACGAGGGCGAGGCGCTGCTGCAGTACGCGCCGGCGGGCGGCTACGCGCCGCTGCGGCGCTACCTGGCCGGCTACCTGCTCCGCTTCGGCGTCGAGGCGCGCGCCGAGGAGATCCTCATCGTCAACGGCGCTCAGCAGGGGTTCAACCTGATCGCGCGCACGCTGGTGGACCCGGGCGACGTGGTGGCGATCGAGCAGCCGACGTACACCGGTGCGCTGCAGGGGTTCCGCGCCGCCGGCGCCCGCCTGCTGCCGGTGGACTGGGACGCCGCCGGGCCGCGGCCCGAGATGTTCGAGCGGCTGTGCGAGCGGCAGGGGCCCAAGCTGTTTTACTGCCAGTCGAGCGCCCACAACCCCACGGGGCTCTCCATCGAGCCGGAGACCGGGCGGCGGCTGCTGGCGGCGGCCGCGCGCTACCAGGTGCCGATCGTCGAGGACGGCTTCGACGGCAGCCTGCACTACGGCGGGCGCCCGGCCACGCCGCTCAAGGCGGTCGATCGGGCCGGCATCGTCATCCACATCGGCACGTTCTCCAAGATCCTGTTCCCGGGGCTGCGCGTGGGATGGCTGGTGGCGCCGCGGCCGCTCGTGGAGCGGCTGCAGGCGGCCAAGCAGCTGGCCGACCTGCACACGAGCGCGCTCGTGCAGGCGGCGCTCCACCGCTTCTGCGAGCGGAAGCTGCTCGAGCGCCACGTCGCCCGCGTGACGACCGAGTACGCGCGGCGCCGCGCGCTGCTCCTGGCGGCGCTGCGGCGACGCATGCCCCCGGACGTGACGTGGACCGAGCCGCACGGCGGGTTCTCGCTGATGCTGACGCTGCCGCCCGGGCTGGCGGCGACCGCCCTGCTGCCCGCCGCGCTGGAGCGGGGCGTGGCGTTCACGCCGGGCCCCGCCTTCTTCCTCGACGGCGGGGGCGAGGGGATGCTGCGGCTGGCGTTCTCGTCGGTGGCGGCCGGGCGGATCGACGAGGGTGTGCGGCGGCTGGCCGAGACGATCAAGACGGCGCGACGGCGCCCGCGGCCGCGCCGCGCCGAGCACGAGCTGGTTCCGGTGGTCTGAGGCGGGATCGAGGGGCGCCCAGGCTTTGCCGGGGCGCGCCGAGCGTTGGGGGGGTTGGGGGCCATTCGGGGCCCCCAAGAACAAGGAGGAACAACCCATGGAAGACCTGAGCGGACTGAGGATCGCGGATCGCAAGCACATCGGCCTGGCCGAGATGCTCAAGGGCGGCGTCATCATGGACGTGACCAACGCCGAGCAGGCCAAGATCGCCGAGGACGCCGGGGCGGTGTCGGTGATGGCGCTCGAGCGCGTGCCCTCCGACATCCGGCGCGACGGCGGCGTCGCCCGCATGTCGCCCGTGAAGAAGATCCAGGAGATCCAGAAGGCGGTCACCATCCCGGTGATGGCCAAGGCGCGCATCGGCCACTTCGTCGAGGCGCAGATCCTGGAAGCCCTCGGCGTGGACTACATCGACGAGTCGGAGGTGCTCACGCCGGCCGACGAGCACTTCCACATCGACAAGTTCGCCTTCCGCATCCCGTTCGTGTGCGGCTGCCGCGACCTCGGCGAGGCGCTGCGGCGCGTCGGCGAGGGCGCCGCGATGATCCGCACCAAGGGGGAGGCCGGCTCCGGCAACATCGTGGAGGCGGTGCGCCACATGCGCGCGGTCGTGTCCGGCATGAAGCGCCTCACCACGCTCGGCCCCGAGGAGCTGATGACCGAGGCCAAGAACCTCG
>JBGQFW010000034.1:0-36937 GCA_041497115.1 Methylomirabilia bacterium | reverse complement strand
GCGTGCGGCGCGATCCGCTCGCGCGCGACCTTGCGGGCGAGGTCGCGGATCATCCGCTGCTCGTCGGTCAGGTAGAAGAGGTCGGCCATGGCCCCCCATGGTATAAGACAGCGCCGTGGATCATGCAACGCTTGCCGCCCTGGTCGTGCGCTTCACCGAGGCCTTCAACGCCAACGACCTCGAGGCCGTGATGGCGTTCATGGCCGAGGACGCCGTCTACGAGGAGTTCACCGGCGCGATCAACCGCGGCCAAGCGGCGATCCGTGCCGCCTTCGTGCCGCAGTTTCGCGGCGATTTCGGCACGATGCGCTTCGAGGCCGAGGACCTGTTCGTGGACGCCGGCGCCGGCAAGGCGCTGATCCGCTGGGTCTGCCGGCTCGAGACCGGGCGCGGGCCGGCCGGCTGGCGCGGGCTGGACATCCTGCACTTCGAGGGCGGCCTGGTGACGCAGAAGCTCACCTACGCCAAGGCCAAGGTGCCGCTGCTCACCGCGTAGCTAGGCGAAAGCCTGTCGCGCAGTCCTCGGAAGCCGTCGAGGCAGGATTACTCCGATGAAGTACCGCTGCGGGAACAGATAGCTCTCGCCACTTTCATCGACGACGCGGAGGTAGCCGTGGTCCGCGGCATCAGTATCTGGCAGCGCCTGGTAGATTTTCCGGACCTGAAGCGACTCTGGGTTGCTCTCGTTGTCGACGCACATGACGTACGCCGTTCGAGGACCCACGTGCCTACGCCTCCGGGAAGAGGCGGCTGATCTTGAAGCCCTTCCGACCGACGCCGTGCGCTTCATACCAATGGATCTCTGCTCTGCGTATCCTACCATCGTCCAGGCGAACGCGGGCATCGCCCTTCAGCTTCCGCCAATGCCTGCCGCCATATGTCCTTCGCAGGAAGCGATTGATGCGCACTCCGCGGCCTTCCGCGATCACCTCGATGTTTCTGATCTCGCCGAGCACGTCGAAGTGCACGCGGCTCCTCGCCGCATCGAATACCAAATCGCGTATGCCACGACAACGTCGACAAAATCAGACGGCAGGACTCTTGCGCTCCGTCAGGATGACGAGCGCGTCCACGGCGACGACGTCGGCGCCGGCGGCGATGAGCGGGTTGACGTCGATCTCGGCGATGCGCGACTCGGCCAGGATCAGGCCGGCGACGGCGTGGATCGCCTGCACCAGCGCCGTGCGGCCGACCGGGCGCAGCCCGCGTGGCCCGGCGAGCAGCCGCGGGCGCGCGCCCTCGCCCAGCATCGCCTCCGCCTCGCCCTCGCCGAGCGGTGCCAGCCGCACCGAGACGTCGCGCAGGACTTCCGTCAGCACGCCCCCCGCGCCGAACACCACGACCGGGCCGAACACCTCGTCGCGCCGCGCGCCCAGCAGCAGCTCGACGCCGGGGCCGACGCGCTCCTGGACGACGAAGCGCGACGCGCCCGTGCGCGCGGTCAGCGCGGCGCACGCCGCCCGCACCGCGGCGGCGTCGGCCACGTCGAGGACCACGCCCCCGGCGTCCGTCTTGTGGGTGAGCCCCTCGGCATCGGCCTTGACGACGACGGGATAGCCGATCCGCCCGGCCGCCGCCACGGCCTCGTCCACGCTCGTCGCGATCGTCTCGCGACAGAACCGCACGCCGCACTCCTCGAGCACCCGGCGCGCGAGCGCGTAGGACAGCGGGCCGCGCGCCCCGTCGAGCGCGCGGCGCACGTCGGGCGACAGCGTGCGCGTGCGCGGGGCCACGCGCGCCGCCGGCGGGCGCGCCCGCCAGAGGGCGCGCCACGCGCGTACCGCCCGCTCCGGGCTCGCCAGCACCGGCACGCCGCCGGCGCGGAAGCGCGCGGTGATCTCCGGCGCGTCGGCGGTGAACGCGACGGCCGGCTTGCCCGTCTCACGCGCGGCGGCGACGATCGCGTCGGCGAACTCCGGGATGTCGAGGCCGACGTTGACGGCCACGACGCCGGCAATACCCGTCTCGGCGAACACCCGGCGCACGGCAGGCGCGATGAGCGCGGGGTCCACCTGCGGCGTGAGGTCTACCGGGTTGCCGACGGCGGCAAAGAGCGGCAACAGCGCGCGCAGCGCCTCGCGCGCGGGCTCGCTCAGCGCCGGCACGTTGAGGCCCTCGCGCTCGGCGGTGTCGGCGGCGATGACGGACGGCCCGCCGGACACCGTGACGACCGCGACGCTGCGCGCGGCCGGGCGGCGCTCGGGAATCGCCACCAGCGTCTCGATGGCGTCGAAGAACTCCTCGGTCTCCTCGGCCAGCACCACGCGCGCGCTCGCGCAGGCCGCGCGATACACCTCCCAGGCGCCGGCCAGCGACCCCGTGTGCGAGCCCGCCGCGCGCCGGCCCGCGTCGGAGCGTCCGCCCTTGAGCATGACGATCGGCTTGCGCCCGGCGGCGCCGCGCGCGGCGGCGAGGAAGCGCGGGCCGTCGCGCAGCGCCTCGACGAAGCAGGCGATCAGCGTCGTGGCGGGATCGTCCACCAGCCACTCCAGCACCTCGGCGATCTCGACATCCACCTGGTTGCCGATCGAGACGAAGCGCGCGACGCCGAGGCGGCGCCCGCCGAGGTGGCGGAAGATCAGTCCGCCGTAGGCGCCGCTCTGCGAGACGATCGAGATGCCGCCGGCCGCGCGCGGCAGGTCCCAGAAGTAGGTGCCGTTGAGACTCGCCGGCGCCGAGTACACGCCCATGCAGTTGGGGCCGACGAGCCGCAGCCCGGCGGCGCGCGCGGTGGCGAGCAGCTCGGCCTGACTGGCGCGACCCGCGTCGTCCACCTCGCCGAAGCCGGACGAGAGGATCACCGCCGCGCGCACGCCGCGCGCGGCGAGCGCTTTGATCGCCTCCGACACCGCCGGCGCCGGCAGGCTCACGAGCGCGAGATCGACGCCCTCGGGCAGCGCCTCGATCGTGCGCACGGTTGGCAGGCCGAGGATCGGCTCGCCGGACGGATTCACCGGATGGATCGCGCCGGCGAAGCCGCCCTCCTGCACGTTCTGCAGCAGGCGGTGGCCGAGCTTGGCCGGGCTGCGCGACACGCCGAGGACGGCGACGCTGCGCGGCGCGAAGAGCGGGTCGAGTCCGCTCATGCGCGCGGGCGGCGGTCCACGACGCGCACGGCCTTGCCCTGTGGCCGCTCGATCGTGCCGGCGGGGCAGAGGCGGATCTCCGGGCTCAGGCTCAGGAGATCGTGCAGCTCGCGCTTGATGCGCTGGGCGACCGAGGGGTCGCAGCCCGGTTCCGTCTCCGCCACGATCGTCATGAGCTCGCCGCCGCCGTCGGTGTCGAGGACGATCTGGTACTCGTGGCTGATCCCCGCCTGGCGCAGCAGCAGCGTCTCGACCTGGCGCGGGTAGAAGTTCACGCCCTTGAAGATCACCATGTCGTCGGTGCGGCCGCGCAAACGGTCGAGCCGCAGCATCGTGCGGCCGCAGTCGCAGCGCGCGCGTGACACCACGCGCGTGAGGTCGTGGGTGCGATAGCGCACCAGCGGCAGCCCCTCGCGCGTGAGCGTGGAGACGACCAGCTCGCCCTCGACGCCGTCGGCCACCGGCTCACCGCTCCCCGGCGCGACGATCTCGACGAAGTAGTGATCCTCCCAGACGTGGATGCCGCGGCGGGCCGCGCAGTCGATGCCGAGGCCGGGCCCGCCGCTCTCCGTCATGCCGATGATGTCGTAGGACGTCAGCCCCAGCTCGCGATCGATGCGCGCGCGCAGCTCGTCCGACCACATCTCGGAGCCGAAGATCCCCACGCGCAGCCGCAGCGAGCCCAGGTCGAACTGCTCCTCGCGCGCCACCTCGATCAATCGCAGCGGATAGGTCGCGATGGCGGGCAGCACGGTGACGCCGAGGTCGCGCATGAGCTTGAGCTGCAGCAGCGTGCGCCCGGCCCCGACGGGCACGATCATCGCGCCCAGCCGCTCGGCGCCGTAGTGGAAGCCGAAGCCGCCGGTGAAGAGGCCGAACGAGGGGGTGATCTGGACGACGTCCGCGCGCGTGACGCCGGCCGCCGTGTAGCAGCGCGCCATCACCTCGCCCCACTGCTCCACATCGTGCGCGGTGTACGGGTTGAGGATCGGGTTGCCCGTCGTCCCGCTCGACATGTGCACGCGCCGGTAGCCCTCGGCGCCGCCGCAGGCCAGCGTCAGCGGGTAGGCGTCGCGCAGCGCGGCCTTGGTGAGGAACGGCAGCCGCCGCCAATCGTCGAGCGACTGGACGTCGTCGGGGCCGACGTCCCCCAGCCGGCGGCGCCAGGCGGCGTTGGTGCGCACGCGCGCCAGCGTCGTCCGCAACCGCTCGAGCTGCAGGCGGGCGAGCGCCTCGCGATCGAGCGTCTCCTGCTCCGGCTGGAACATGCCCCCGATTGTATCCCGCCGCCGCCGGTCGCTTGCCGAGCCAGCGTCAGGGGCTGGTCGTCGGCATCAGTTCCGTGTCGGCGGTCCCGCCGTTTCACGCCGGCCGTGGTCCGGGGTCTCATGGGTATGAAGACCTTGTCCCAGAACGGAGCCCTCGTGCTGGCCGACATCTCGGGGTTCACGGCGTTCGTCACCGCAACCGAGCTGGAGCATGGCTCGCAGATCATCGGCGCCCTGCTGGAGGCGGTCATGGGCCGCCTCTCGCCCCCGCTCGACATCCAGGAGGTGGAGGGCGACGCGGTGTTCGCGGTGGCCGCGGACGCCGCCCTGGCGCCGCCGGCGCGGCTGCTCGACGTGCTGGACGAGGCCTTCGCCGCCTTCAAGGCGCGCCAGCGCGAGCTGGCCGACGACGAGTCCTGCTCGTGCGGCGCGTGCCGCCGCGTGGCGAGCCTGGACCTCAAGATCGTCGCGCATCGCGGGCGGTTCCTGCGCCAGCACGTCGGGGGACGGGCCCGGCTGGCCGGCGCCGACGTGATCCTGGCGCACCGGCTCCTGAAGAACGGCGTCACCGGCCGGCGCGCCTACCTGCTCCTCACGGCCGCGATGCTCGCCTGGCTCGAGATCGATCCGGTCGAGGCGGGGCTGGTCGCGCGCGTCGAATCCTATGCGCACCTGGGCGACGTGCGCTGTTTCGTGCGGGACCTCTCGGCGCCGGTGCCCACGGCGCTCATGGCTTGATCCCGACCGCGGCCGGGCTCAGTCGCGGCGCCACTCGTCGATGAGCGAGGCGACCAGCGCGGTCCAGCCGGTCTGGTGCGAGGCGCCCAGCCCCGCGCCGTTCTCGCCGTGGAAGTACTCGAAGAACAGCACGAGGTCCCGCCAGTGGGGATCCGTCTGGAACTTCTCGGTGCCGCCGTAGATCGGGCGGCGGCCGTCGGGGCCGCGGACGAAGAGCTTGATCAGCCGATCGGCCATGTCCCCGGCCATCTGGGTCAGGGTGATCTCGCGCCCGCCGTCGCCGGGGACCGGGATCTTGAGGCTGGAGCCGTACGCCTTGCCCAGGTTGCGCAGGCTCTCGATCATCAGGAAGGACGTCGGAAACCAGATCGGGCCGCGCCAGTTCGAGTTGCCGCCCTTGATCTTGCTCTCCGCCTCGGCCGGCTCGTACTGCACCGTGCTGTGGCCGAAGGTGAACGGGTGCGCCTCGTGATTCTTCGACAGGCTGCGCAGGCCGTACTCGGCGAGGAATTCGGCGGGGTCGAGCATGCGCGCGAGGATGCGCTGCATCTGCAGCTCGTCGAGGATGGCCAGCACGTAGACGCGGTCCTTGCCGCGGTCCACGATGTGGCAGGTGCGGCGGACGATGTCCTGCCGATTCGTGATGAACCACTCGACGTTGCGGCGGAACTCCGGCCAGCGGCTCATCCAGCTCACTTCCAGCCGCTGGACGGCGTAGAGCGGAATCAGGCCGACCAGCGAGCGCACGCGGAACTTCTGGAAGCGGCCGTCCGGGTAGCGCAGCGTATCGTAGAAGAACCCGTCGGCCTGGTCCCACAGCGAGTAATCGCGGCCGCCCACGTGGTTCATCGCGGCGCCGACGTAGACGTAGTGCTGGAAGAACTTGGTCGCCAGGCTGCCGTAGGCGTTGTTCTCGTAGGACAGCTCGAGGGCGATGCGCATGAGGTTGAGGCAGAACATGCCCATCCAGCCGGTGGCGTCGGACTGCTCGAGCACCACCCCGCCGGGCAGCTTCTCGCTGCGGTCGAGCACGGTGATGTTGTCGAGCCCCAGGAAGCCGCCCTCGAAGACGTTGTTGCCCGAGCTGTCGACCTTGTTCACCCACCAGGTGAAGTTGATGAGGAGCTTGTGGAAGCACTTCTCGAGCCAGGCGCGGTCGCGCACGCCGGTGCGCCGCAGCTCCGCGTTGTAGACGCGCCAGCACGCCCACGCGTGCACGGGCGGATTGAGATCGGAGAACTCCCACTCGTAGGCGGGGATCTGCCCGTTCGGGTGCTGGAACTGCTCGAAGAGCATGAACCAGAGCTGTTCCTTGGCGAAGGCCGGATCGACGATCGCCAGCGTGACGCAGTGGAACGCCAGGTCCCACGCGGCGAACCACGGGTACTCCCACTTGTCCGGCATCGAGAGGATCCGCATCGAGTTCAGGTGCCGCCAGTGCACGTTGCGGATGCCCAGGCGCGATTCGGGCGGCGGCGAGCTCGGATTGTCGCCGTCCAGCCACCGGTTGACGTCGAACATGTAGAACTGCTTGCCCCACAGGAGCCCGGCGAACGCCTGCCGCTGCACCCGCTTCTCGTCCTCGGTGGCCCGGGGCGGGTGCACGGTCGCGTAGAACTCGTCGGCCTCCCGGCGGCGCCGGGTCACGATCGCGTCGACGTCCTTCAGCGGCGCCGGCGACGTCTCCGGTGAGAGCCGCAGGCGGACGACGACCGACCCGCCCGCCGGCACCACGTGCCGGTAGCGCAGCGCCGACTTCGTCCCCATCCGATCGCCTCGCAGCGCCGCCGTCTCCCCGTCCACGACGGAGCGGTGAAACGCGTCCTTGGTGTGGGGCGTCCGGCTCGCCGCGCCGGGGCCGTACACGCGCGGCCCGTTCGTCTCGTTGTCGGTGAACAGCACCTCGCCCCCGGCCTCCCCGTAGAGATAGCGGGGACCGAGCCGGTACTCGAAGGGCAGCCGCTCCAGCGGATCGCCGAGCGTGTCGTCGGCGACGACGCTCACGTGTCCACTTCCGGCCGGCCCGAGGCGGATGACCGGCGGGTTGCCGGGCGGATCCGTCCACGCCCACCGGTTGCGGAACCACAGGTGCGGCAGGATGTGGAGCGGCGCGGCCTCGGGGCCGCGATTGAACGCCTCGATCCGCACGCAGATGTCTTCCGGCGTGGCCTTGGCGTACTCGACGAAGACGTCGAAGTACCGGTCACCGTCGAAGACCCCGGTGTCGAGCAGCTCGTACTCGAAGCCGCGCCCGCCGCGGCTCCGGTTCTCGCCCACCAGCCCCCCGTACGGGTACTCGGCCTGCGGGTACTTGTAGAGGTACTTCATGTAGCTGTGGGTCGGCGTGCTGTCGAGGTAGAAGTAGTACTCCTTCACGTCCTCGCCGTGATTGCCCTCGTTGCACGTCACGCCGAAGGCGCGCTCTTTCAGGATCGGATCGCGCTCGTTCCACAGCGCCACCGACAGGCACAGGAGCTGGTACCGGTCGCAGATCCCGGCCAGGCCGTCCTCACCCCAGCGGTAGGCCTTGCTGCGCGCCTGATCGTGCGTCAGGTGGTCCCAGGCGTTGCCGTCCCCGCTGTAGTCCTCCCGCACGGTGCCCCACGACCGCTCGCTGAGGTAGGGTCCCCAGCGGCGCCAGGGCGAGCTGTCCGCGGGGGACCCGGCCAGGCGCGCGTGCTCGGCGGTGTTCTGGGCGGTCCGGGCGTCGGTCTTGTGGGCGGTCGTTGCGGCGGTCCGGGCGGCGGTCTTGGTGGCGGCCTTCGCGGCGGGCGGGCGGCGCGTTTTCCCCATGGCGACGGCACCCTACCACAAGACCGCCCGGTCGTTCGGCGGGTTGTGCTAGTCCAGCCAATCCTTCTCCTTGAGCTTGCGGGGGAGATACTTCTTGGTGAGGTACTGGAAGTCCTTGTTGGCGAGGGCGTCCAGCTCGTACTTGAGCCCGCTCGCGAGCATCCGCTTGATCTCCTCCTGCCAGGGCTTCTTCTGGAACCAGTGGTAGTTGAGGAGCTCCTTGGCGCGGGCGGTGTCCTTGTCGTTGAGCTTGATGCCGACGTTGCGCGGCAGCCCGTACGCCTCCGGGTCCGCGCTCGACAGCCCGATGAACTTGGCCTTGGGAATGGCCATGCGCTGGCTCTCGAAGGCGAGGTTGATCGACCCCTGCTTGATCACCGAGTAGATGTAGTAGCCCCACGGGTCGTTGTCCACGAGGACGTAGACGGGCAGGCCCTTCTCCTCGTTCAGCCGGCGCGCCAGGCGCCGCACCCCGCGGGGCGGCTGTCCGTTGCCCGTCAGGAGCACGCAGTTGTAGCGGCGCCAGAACTTGTCCTCGGAGAGGCGGTTCCACTGCGTGCCCTTCTCGACGAGGAGGACGAAGTCCGCCGTGCAGCGCGCGATGCGCAGATACTCGGGCTCCACGATGGAGGGGACGGAATAGCCGCCCTTGCCGAGCCGCGTGCAGTCCACGCGATCGCCGTCGTCCACGAACACCACCGGGCCGACGATGGAGCCGGCGTTCTCGGCCCGCACGTGCAGCTCCTCGCGAAGGGCCGCCAGCGTCACCTCGAGGTCTTCGATGAGCGGATCGGACTCGTCCTGGGTGTCGAGCGTGTTCTCGTTCGAGTCCTTGATGGTGTGCTTGGTCCGGTAGTAGATCTCGCGGAGCGAGGTGGTGAGGTTGGCGCGCTGGAGCTCGGACAGCGCGTCGGCCACGAGGACGGTCTGCATGAACTTCTTGGCCATCCCCACGTTGAAGAACGAGCGGGCCTGCTTGCGCTTGCCCATCTCGATCAGCCCCCGGCGCTCGTTGAAGTTCACGTTCGAGAGCGAGCGGACGGGGATCGAGATGGTGGGATCCCGGTGGCGCGCGGCGGCGTCGATCACGAGATCCGCCACCCCGATGAGCTTCTTCTCGACCGCGGTCGGCTTCCGGGCTTTGGTGGCCATGCGGGCGCCCTACCTCTTCTTCTTGCGCCGGGCGGCGGGTGTGGCCTTCGGCGCCGCCGCCGGCGCTGCGACCGCCGGCGCCGTTCCATTCAGGGAGACGACCGGCACCTCGCCTTCGATGCCGGCCGGCGTGACGATGATCGAGTACGGCAGCCCCTCGGGGCCGCCGCCGTTCTTGCCGAGCGCCTCGTCGGTCTTGGTGCCGCCGGTGAGCTTCTCGGCCATCTTCAGGAGCTGGCCCTTCAGCTTCGCGGTGGCGAGCCGGCCGCCCTTCAGGCGGTTGCACGACTCGACGATCTCCTCGATGTAGAGCTCGAAGATGTTGCGCCGGCGGAACTCGCCCTCCGCCCGCTCGCGGCGCCGGAGGAACGCCCCCAGTCGCCGGCCGCACTCGCGCAGCGCCAGGGTGATCTCCTTGTGGATCTCGTCGTACTCGGCGATGGCCTCCTTCGACTCGCTGGTGAACGGCACCCACACCGAGGCCATGTGGACGACGATCACCATCGGGCCGGCGGGGAGCGAGCCGCGCGACTGCGCGACGCCGTAGTTGCGCCACGTGGTGTCGAGCGCCGCCCGGGTGATGGCGCACGCGGCCGGCTGATAGAGGAGCGGCACGCGGTTGGCGTAGCGGATGACGCGGGCGAGCTCCGCATCGTCCTTCTCGCCCTCGCCCTCGGCGAGCGGCGTCTCCTTCTTCGCCGGCGCCGCGGTGGCCGGCTCGGGCCCGCGCCCGAAGGCCAGCCCCGCCTCGATCACGAACGGGTTGCCGCGATACACGGCCGGCGGCCGGGTCACCGCCGTGTAGAACTCGCCCTTGATCTGCCGGTACAGGCCGGCGAGGAGCGCCCGCTCGCCGATGGGCGACAGGCAATTGGTCGGCGGGGCCATGATCTTCGTCGCCTGGATGGTCTTGTAGAGCTTCTCGGCGGCCTCGCCATGGACGTCCCGGGGGCGCGCGCCGACCTTGAGGCCCGCGGCCTTGCAGATCTCGGCGGCCACGTTGGGCGACACCCGGCTGAAGTCGCTCGCGAGGAATCCCGCCAGCGAGTGGCTCCGCGTGTCCTGCAGCATCTTGAGCAGCATCCCGAGCTCGATGCCGTAGGGATGCGGCTTGATCTCGCGCGGCGTCGGCGGGAGCTGCTCGTAGGTCCTCGGATATTCCTTCGTCTCGCCTTCCGGGGTGACGTAGGTCAGCTTGACGTGGGGGTTGGCGATGATCGTCTGCTCGATGTACTCGTCGATCGAGGCCCGCCCCTTCTGGTAGCGCCCCTCGATCTCCAGCGTGACCTGGGTGCCGCGGGGCGCCGCCCAGGCGATCTGCTTCTTCTCGAGGATGCGCGGCTCGTTCTTCTTCGTGTCGATCTGGACCTCGAAGAAGTGGGCGGGCGCCCGCGCACTGGTGCGCGAGATGATCTGCACGGGCTTGCCCGTCGTGAGCTGCCCGTACATGCCGGCCGCCGAGATGCCGATGCCCTGCTGTCCCCGGCTCATGCGCAGCCGGTGGAACTTCGAGCCGTAGAGGAGCTTGGCGAAGATCGGCGGGATCTGCTGACGGACGATCCCCGGACCGTTGTCGGTGACCGTGATCCGGAAGCGGCTGGCCTGGCTCGCCGGCGGCGCGGGCTCCCCGTTGGCGACGGTCTCCACCTTCACGACCACGTCGGGGAGGATCCCGGCCTCCTCGCAGGCGTCGAGCGCGTTGTCCACCGCCTCCTTCACGCAGGTGAGCAGCGCCTTGCGCGGGCTGTCGAATCCCAGGAGGTGCCGGTTCTTGGTGAAGAACTCGGAGACGGAGATCTCGCGCTGGCGCGATCCCATCTCGACGGCGGAGACCCCCGCCTTCGGCGGCGGGGCGGGGCGCTCGGTGGGCGTCGCCTTCACACCCCTCATACAAACAAAGTCCGACACGGAAACTCAAGTTTTCCCTTCGCGGCGCCGCGTGGTGGACCCCATTGCGGTGGCCCATGGCCTTGCCATTCCGGGCATCCCGGAAGTAGCCTACGGGGATGAGTGATCAGACGACGCACGGACGCGCCGACGAGCGGGTGGTGCGCGTCTTCCTCTCGTCGACCTTCCGTGACATGCAGGCGGAGCGGGAAGAGCTGGTCAAGCGGGTCTTCCCGCGCATCGCCAGAATCTGTCGCCAGCGGCACGTGGACTTCTGTGAAGTCGACCTGCGCTGGGGTATCACGGACCAGGAGAAGCAAGAAGGTAAGGTGCTGTCGATCTGCTTTGACGAGATCGACCGCTGCCGCCCGTTCTTCGTCGCGATGCTGGGCTCGCGCTATGGCTGGGTGCCCGACGTCTTCCCCGCCGAACTCACGCGCCGCTATCCGTCCCTCGCCTCGGACCCCGGCCGGTCGGCCACGGAACTCGAGATCACCTACGGGGTCCTGGACAACCCCACGATGATGGGGCGCTCATTCTTCCTTCTGCGGCACTCCGACGCAGGACCCGCCGGCCCCGAGAGCGAGACCGCGCGGCTGGAGGCGTTGAAACAGCGCATCCGGCGCAGCGGCATGCCGGTGCTCGACGGCTACCGGAGCGTGCAGGAGGCGGGCGAGCGTGTCTACCAGTTCCTGGCCGAGGCGATCGACCAGCAGTTTCCCGAGGCCGATACACCCGATGCGTTCGCGCGCGAGGATGCGGCGCAGGCGGCGCTCGTTCGTCGCCACACCCGGTTCTTCAGTCCCGAGGGGCGTATGGAGCACCATCTCGACGTCCTCGTCTCCGGCGCCGCGACGCCGGTGCTCCTCGCCGGCGGTCCGGGCGTCGGCAAGACCGCGCTCCTGGCGAACTGGCTGGCGCGGAGGCAGTCGCCGCCGCCGGCCGCGAAACCGTCGTTCTTCCGTCGCCTCGCCGGCGGTGCGAACGCGTCGCCAGACCTCGTCTCGCTCTTTGTCGGAGCGTCGGCAGCGTCGACGAACTGGCGCTTCATTGTGCGGTACCTGGCGCACACGCTCGTGCGGCGCTTCCAGCTCGCGGTGCGCATCCCCGAGCACGGAAAGGAGCTGATCGACGCATTCGCCGACTGTCTCGCGCGCGCTGCCGCCGTTCGGCCGATCATCCTCGTCATCGACGGCCTCGATCATCTCTGGGCGGGAGATGGCGCGCACAGCCTGTTCTGGCTACCGGCCAAGTTCGCCAGGAACGTGCACGTGATTCTCTCGTCCGGGCCGGGCCAGGTTGTCGCCGAAGCGGAGAAGCGCGGTTGGCAGGAGATCGCCGCTCCGACGCTCCGGGCTGAGCAGCGCCAGGCGATCGTGGAGTCCCGTCTCGCCGTCTATCGAAAGAAGCTCGACGATACCGCGCTGGCGCAGGTGGCGGCAGCGGAGGGCGGACGGTTCCCCGCTTTCCTCGGCGTGCTGCTCAACGAGATTCGCGTGCACGGAGAGCACGAGACGCTGGCGCCGATGCTCACGCACTATCTCGAGGCGCGGGACACCCATGACCTGCTGGACCGGGTGCTGCAGCGCTGGGAGCGGGACTACGACGGCGACCGTCCGGGGTTCGTGGGGGCGGCGCTGTCTCTACTCTGGGCCTCGGCCGGCGGCCTGACGGAGGCGGAGCTGGTGGACCTGCTGGGCGCCGACGGCGCGCCCTTCCCGCGCGTCCTGCTGTCCACGCTGCTGCATGCCGCGGGCGACCTTCTCTCCGAGGGAGGCGGCCGGCTGACGATCACGCAGAGCGACCTACGCGACGCGGTGGCACGACGCTACCTGCCGGACGACGATGCCAAGGCGCAGTCCCGTCTACAGCTGGCCCGCTACTTCGGCCAGCGGGACTATGGCCTGCATCGCCCCGAGCGGTCCGACGGACACTCGTGGCGTGACGACGTCAGGGAGCTCGCCGATCTCTACGCGGCGGCCGGGGCGTGGCAGGAGTTGGCCGCCCTGCTCACCGACTCGAGCTTTCTCACGGTCGCCTGCCTGGCCAGCCGCGACGCCGTGGCCCGGCACTGGGCGGCGATCGAGGCCAAGAGCCCGATCAGGATGGTCGACGCGTATCGGCAGGCGATCGACGCTCCCAACGACTTCGGCCCCGCGCGCGAGTTAGCGCTGCTGCTCGCCGGCGGGGGGCACAGGCCGGCGGCGGTTGGTGTCTTGAATCGGCTCATCGAGCGATATCGGCTCCCGCCCGAACGGTTCGCCGCCGGCGGCAAGGCGACGACCTTTCTCTTCGATCCCAAGTTCCTGTTGGTTCACGGCCCCGAGCACGCGCCGGACTCGCCGCGACAGCAGACACTTCAGGTGCTGTTGCTCGACCGGGCCGTGCTCTTGCGCGAGCTCCGCGAGCTGGACGCCGCCGGCGTGGACCTGGCCGAAGCCGAGCGCATTGCGGAACACTGGCGCGATCTGGCCGGCGTGGCGCGATGCAAGATGCGTCAGGGGGAAGTTGCCGCGTCGCGGGGCGATCACACGCGCGCCGTCAGGCTGTTTCAGGACGCCGGCACGGCGGCCAGGAGCGCCGATGACGCCGACGCCGTGGCGGACGCCGCCAGCCTCACCGGTCAGGCGCTGTTCGAGCTCGGCCGCGTGGACGAGGCTCGCCGGTCACAGGAGGATGCGATTGCGTTCTGCCTGGAGCGCGGACACGCTCGAGGCCTCGGCATCCTCCACAACAACCTGGGCATCATCTATCGGCACGGGAACCTGGCCGCCGAGGCGCTACGCATGTACGAGGAATGCGAGCGCTGGTATCGGCGAATGGAGGGCAGCGTCCCCACGACCTCGCTGGGACAGGCGCTGGGCACCCAGGCGGAGCTCCTGGAGCAGCTGGGCCGACCGGCCGAGGCGGTACCGCGTTACCGCGAGGCCGCCGGGTTGTTCGCTGCCGCCGGCAACCGCGTGCTGGAGCAGAGCGCGCTCTCTCGCCTGATGCGCCATCTCGGCGAGGCGATCAACAATCCGAGCCTGTCCCTCGCCCGTGATGATCAGGTGCTGGAGGAGGCGGAATCCACCATGCTTCGCCTCTTCGAGCTCGTGTCCACGAACGCCGCCACGCCGGTCGAGACGCTCACCGGACTCGCGCAGAACACCGTCGCGCTGCTGATGCGTCGAGCCATGCGCCTGCGCGAGCTCGGTCGACCCGACGAGGCGCAGCAGCGATTCACCCACGTCGTGGCCCTGGCACGCGCCCACGGTCTCGCCGATGCCGAGCGCCTCGCCCGGGCCATGGGCAAGGTCCTGCCGGATCACGCGCCGGATTCGCGCTCGAAGCTGGCGTGCGTCCATTGCGGTCGGACGGACGATCCGTTGTTGGGCGAGCGCGAGCATCAGTTCGTCGCTCGCAATCGGGGCCGTCAATACTTCTTCGCCCAGTGCGTCGAGTGCCGCACCAGATTCCTGCAGGCAAACGCCGGCCCCCTCGCCCTGAAGACGATCATCGGCGGCTATCCCGAAGCCCAGCTGCGGCGCGCCCTGGCCCCCGGCAGCGACGAGCTCTGGATCGCCTGAGCGGGACGAGCGGGCCGCGCCGGCTCGCCAGCTCGCCCTTAGCTCACGCGGGGAGGTTGTAGAGCTTCGCGCAGTTGTCCCAGAGAATCTTGGCCTTGGTCTTGTCGCTCACGCCCTCGAGGCGCACGAACTCCTCGATGGCGTGGGGGAAGAGGCCGTCGGAGTGCGGGTAGTCGGTGGACACCACGATCGTATCGTCGCCGACCGCTTCCACCACCTGCCGGAGCACCTTCTCGTCGGCGTCGGTGGCGACGTAGCACTGGCGAAAGAAGTACTGGCTCGGCAGCTGCGAGATCTGGATCTCCGACCCCGGCCCGAACTTCTCCCACGCCTCGTCCAGCCGCCAGAGCCACCACGGCAGCCAGCCGCACGTGCCCTCCAGGAACGCGCAGCGCAGCCGGGGGTGGCGCTCGAGCACGCCGCCCGCCGCCATGCTGGCGAAGGCGAACATGAGCTCGACCGGGTTGCGGCCGGCGACGCCGATGACGCGCCCGTTGGGATGATCGAGGTAGCGGCGCGCGATGTCGTCGCGCAGCGACGACTGCCCGGTGGGGTGGAAGCCGATCGGCACGCCGAGCTCCTCGATGGCGTCCCACAGCACCTCGAACTCCGGGTCGTGGACGTGCCGGCCGTTGACCGGGTTGGGGTTGCCGATCACCGCCACCGCGCCGAGCTCGCGCACCGCGCGCTTGGCCTCCGTCGCGGCGAGGGCGGGGTCGTGGAACGCGAGCTGGGCGGCGAACTTCAGCCGCGCGGGGTCGTACGCGCAGAAGTCGCGCGTCCAGTTGTTGTGGGCGCGCGCCAGCGCGGCCGCCACCTCGGGGACCAGGTCGTCGTGCATGAGGACCTGGCGGCCGCGCGTGCCGTAGATGACCGCGACGTCGATGCCCTCGATGTCCATCGCCTGCACGTGCGACTCGGGGTCGTAGCCGCGCGCGTGGGCGATCGCGTAGTGCGGATGGCGCTCGAACGCCCGGCGCTGCAGGTCCTTGCCGACGACGGCGGTACGCGGGCGCTTGGACATCTCGGCGATCGCTAGATCGCCGATCTGGATGATCGGCTGGTTGGGCGCGTTCTCGGCGCGGCGGGTGAAGGTCGGGGCGAACTTCCGGAAGGGCTCGTCGAGGTACCGCTCCCAGAGGCCGTCCGGCTCCATCGTGTGCAGGTCGCTGTCGAGCACGCGGAACCCGTTCTTCGCCATGACTTCTCCCCTTCCCTCGACGCCCGGGTGACTCAGACGAGCAGCCGCGTCAGCTCCTCCGGCGCGCTCAGCATCGGATAGTGGCCCGTGTCCAGCTCGTGCCAGGCGGCCTTGAGCCGCTCGGCGGTGCGGCGCTGATGGGCCTCGGGCGGGTTGGCGGCCTGGCGGCAGCGGATCACCGTCGCCCGCCACGCCTGCTCCCAGAACGTGGTCGGCTCCATCGGCGCCTCCAGCGCGGCGAGGGGATGCGGCGTGATGCGCGCCAGCGCCCACGCGCGCGTGGCCGGATCGAGGTCGCGGAAGAGCCGGCTCTCGGCGTCCGCCCGCGTGGGGCCGGTAGTCAGCGCGGTGACCTCGTTGGGCGCGGCGCGCTTGACGATGTCGCCCACCCGCTCGCCCGGCAGCAGCGCGAGCGCGTCCACGAACGCGACGCGCCCGACGCGCTCGCGCGCCAGCTCGGCGGCCTTCACGATCACCATGCCGCCCGAGCTGGTCCCGGCCAGGACGACGTCGGTGAGGTCCTCGCTGACGAGCAGCCCGGCGATCTCGCGGGCGTGGGTGCCGACGGTGATGCCGGCGCGGACCTGGTGCGCGTGCTCGGCGCAGCCGTCGAGCGACGGCGCGTAGACGAGGTGGCCGGCCGCGCGCAGCCGGGTGGCGACGGGCTTCCAGATCCAGCCGCCCTGGTAGGCGCCGTGCACGAGAACGTAGGTGGCCATCACGCGACGCCCGCCGGCCGCGCCGGCTCGGGGAACGCCAGGCTCACCGGCGCGTTGGCCTCGAACGGGCTCCACAGGCCGAGCTCCTTGCCGATCTCGCGCAGCGCGGGCAGCACCTCCTCGCCGAGCAGGCGGATGCACGTGCGCGCGTCCGCGTTGGAGACGAACCCGTCGCTCGCCCAGAAGCCGAGGATGGACGGCCGCGTCTCCTCGAGCAGCCGGCGCAGCTTGGGAATGACCGTCTTGGGCGTGCCGGCGACGATCTGCTGCTCGCGCAGCTGGTCCTCGAACGCCGCCGCCCGTGGGTTGTCGCGGCGGCCGACGGCGAACTCGACGAACGCGGTGCGATTGGCCGGCGAGAAGTAGCCCGACGGGCTCGACCACACGGGGTGGGCGAGGCCGGTGAACTCGCCCTGCATCCACATGAACTGCCGGGCGTTCTCCAGCGCCTTCTCCTCGGTCTCGGCGACGTGGCAGCGCTGCAGGTAGCCGCGGTACTCGGGGCCGCCGGCGTAGCCGGTCTCCTGGGCGACCCGGTCGTACAGCTCCCAGATCTTCTTGGTCGCGTCGATCGCGGTGCTGAGCGCGATGTAGGGATAGCGCTTGCGCGCCGCCCAGATGATCGTCTCCTTGCTGAGCACGCCGGGGATCCACACGCGCGGGTGGGGCTTCTGCAGGGGCAGCGCCCACGGGTTCACCACGCGGTGCTGGTAGTGCGTTCCCTCCCAGCGGAACGGCCCCGGCTGCGTCCACGCCTTCACGATCAGCTCGTGCGCCTCCTCGAACCGCTCGCGGTTGAAGGCGGGGTTGACGCCGGTGGCGAGCTGCTCCTGGCCGCCGCCGCGCACGAAGCCGGAGACGAGGCGCCCGCCCGACACCATGTCGATCATGGCCAGCTCCTCGGCCAGGCGCACGGGGTTGTCGGCCAGCGGCAGCGGGTTGCCGAGCAGGACCAGCTTCACGCGCCGGGTCATCGCGGCCAGGATCGACGCGAAGATGTTGCACTTGGCCTGCATGCAGAACGGCGCGTTGTGGTGCTCGTTCAGCATGATGCCGTCGAAGCCGACCGCCTCGGCGAGCTTGTAGTGCTCGAGGTACTCGTTGTAGAGACGGCTGCCCGCCACCGGATCGAAGTGGCGGTTGGAGAACATCAGGGCGGTCGCGCCGAAGTCGCGCCCGGCTTCCTCGGGGTACGCCGACATCGGCTGCTCGGTGAAGTACATGAGGTGCACCGGCGGTGTCTCCTTCAGGCTCTCGACACGAACCGCATGACGAGCTCGGCCAGCTCGTCGGGCTTTTCCATCTCCACGAAGTGGCCGGCGTCCTCGACGATCTCCAGTCGCGCCGCCGGCAGCGCCTTGACGAACCGCTCGCCGCACTCGAGCGGCACCACGCGGTCGCGACGCCCCCACACCACCAGCGTGGGGACGACGGCGCCGCCCAGCAGGTGCGGCAGCGTGGGGTTGTACATGTACGGCTTCCAGGCGATGCGGAACGTCATCTCGCGATTGAGGTCCCACTGCTCGAGCTGGGGCGTGGCCGGCGCCGCGCCGTAACGCCGGTCGAAGACCGCCTGGTCGGCGAAGCCGAGGCGCACGTAGTCGATGTAGGAGAGGAGCGCCTGGTCGGCGATCTCGCCCTGCTCGGGCTTGATCCCCATGGCGCCCACCAGCACCAGCGCCCGCAGCGCGCGCGGCGCCATCGTCGCCATCTCCGCCGCGATCCAGCCGCCGAACCCCAGCCCCACCACCGCCAGCCCGCGCGCGTCGTGGCCGAGGCCGCGCTCGGCGATGAGCCACTGGTACACGACCGCCATGTCCCGCACGCTGCGCATCCAGTCCGGCCGCTCCGACCGGTCGTAGCCCGGATGCGAGGGCACGAGGACGGTGAAGTCGCGCGCGAGCTGGTCGTAGAAGCGCAGCGCCGGCAGCGTGCCGATGTCGTGATGCAGCACCAGCAGCGGCGGGCCGGAGCCCGCCCGCGCGATCGGCAGCGTCAGGCCGGCCACGCGCTGGCTCTCCGAGGTCCAGGTGGGTCGCGTCTCCTTCATGGCGCGCACACTACCATATCGAGCTAGCGGCGACGCTGGCCCGACATCATGCGCAGGAAGGCCGGCGACAGCCGCGGGTCGAGCGTGTCGCGGATGCCGTCGCCCAGCAGATTGAAGGCGAGCACCGTCACCGTGATGGCGAGCCCCGGGAAGAACGCCAGCCACCACGGCGGCACCAGCGCGGTGATCGAGTCGGCCAGCATGTTGCCCCACGTCGGCGTGGGCGGCGGCACGCCGACGCCGAGAAAGCCCAGCGCGGCCTCGATCACGATCGCCACCCCCAGGTGGGTGGTCGCCAGCACCAGGTAGGGCGCGACGCACTGGGGCAGCACGTGGAAGGCCATGACCCGCAGCGCGGAGGCCCCGCTCGCCCGCCCCGCCTCCACGTACGCCATCTCCCGAATCGACAGCGCCACCGAGCGGATGACGCGCCCGCCGAAGGGGACGCGCGTGATCGCGATGGCGAGGATCACCGCGGGCAGCCCGGTGCCGATCGCCATCGAGATGGCCATGGCGAGGATCAGATCGGGGAACGCCTGCATGATCTCCATGAGCCGCTGGCTCACCAGGTCGAACCGCCCGCGCAGGTAGCCGCACGCGACACCCCACAGCGAGCCGACCGTGGTGCCGAGGATGACGGACGAGAACGCCACGAACAGCGAGGTGCGGGCGCCGTAGATCACCCGGCTCAGCGTGTCGCGCCCCACCTGGTCGGTGCCGAGGACGTGCGTCGCGTTGGGGGGCTTGTTCATGTGGCGGAAATCGGCCTTGAGCGGGTCGTTGGGCGCCAGCACCGGCGCGGCCACCGCGACGACGACGATCAGGAAGCCCGCGAACCCGCCGAGCGCGGCCAGCGTGTTGCGCCGGGTGAACCGGGCCATCTCGACGAGCGCGCGCATCAGCCGTACCGGATGCGGGGATCGAGCCACGCGTAGCTGAGGTCCACCAGCATGTTGACCGCGACGAAGATCACCGCGTAGAGCAGGACCAGGTTCTGCACCACGATGATGTCGCGCTCGACGACCGCGGTGACGAGCGCGCGGCCGAGACCGGGCACGCCGAACGCCTGCTCGACCGCCACCGAGCCGCCCAGCACGAAGCCGAGCAGCACACCGGAGATCGTGATCACGGGCAGGAGCGCGTTGGGCAGCGCGTGGCGCATCACCACCAGCCCCTCGCGCAGCCCCTTGGCCCGTGCCGTCCGCACGAAGTCCTCGCCGATGACCTCCAGCAGGCACGAGCGCGACATCCGCGCGATGTACGCGGCCTGGGCGAGGCCGAGCACGATGCCCGGCCCGATGACGATCTGCAAGTTCTGCCACGGGTCCTGCCACGCCTGGGCGATCAGGATCGGCGACTTGTAGCCGAAGCCGAACAGGAGGGCAAGGACGATGAGCATGCCGAGCCAGAAGCCGGGAATGGCGATGAAGAGCACCGACAGCGAGCGGGCGACGCCGTCGGGCAGGCTGTTCGGCTTGAACGCGCTCAGGATCCCCACCGGGAGGCCGATCAGCCAGGAGACGATCAGGCACAGGAGGGCTATCTCGGCGCTGATGGGGCCGCGGTGCAGGATCAGCTCGGCCACGGTGTCGCCGCGGAAGAACGACTTGCCGAGGCGGCCGGCGCCGATGTCGACGAGCCACCGGCCGTATTGCACGGGCAGCGGCGCGCTGAAGCCGAGATCGGCCATGATGCGCTCGCGGTCGGCCGGGGTCATCCGCGCGTGCCCCTCGACGCCGAGGATGGCCACGAGCGGATCCCCCGGCAAGACCCGGAGGATCACGAAGATGCTGATCGAGACGCCGAGCAGGGTGATGGCGGCGTACACCGCCCGGCGGGCCAGATACTTGCGCACGCGCTAGATCAAGACAGCCAGACCTGATCCCACCGGACGACGTCGTAGATGCCGAAGAACGTGGACGGGTTCTGTCCCTTCACCTTGTTGTACCAGGCGTCGTAGATCTGCTCGTAGGCGACCGGGATCAGCGGCGGATCCTGCTCGAGGATGTCCTCGGCCTTGCGGACCATGGCCCGGCGCTTGTTGTCGTCGAGCTCGCGCTCGATCTGCGCGGCGAGGTCGTGGAAGACCGGGTTCGTCCACCGCGAGTAGTTCTGGGGGCCGTCCTTGCCGTACCACGCGCTGAAGATGTCCGAGGGGTCCATGAGGCTGGAGACGATCGCGCTGATGGCCAGGTCGAAGTTGCCGGCGGCCGCCTCGTCGAACCACACCGAGGTCTGCACCACGCGGAGGTTGCACTCGATGTTGAGCCCTTCCTTCAGCATGGCCTGGATGGCGACCGCCCACAGCTTGAACGTCGCGATGTCGCGCACGACGAAGTCGAGGTTCTTGAGGCCGCTGGCGTACCCGGCCTCCTTCATCAGCCGCCGCGCCTCCTGCACCGCCGGCTTGATGTCCTTCTGGTAGCCGAGCTTCTTCTCCAGCTCGGCGCGCGGCGTCGACATCTCGTGGAAGGGATAGACGAAGCCGCCCACCTGCATGGGCGCGGTGTCCTTCACGACGTCCACGAGCGTCGGGCGGTCCATGACCAGGTGGATGGCGCGCCGCACGCGCGGATCGGCCAGCGCCTTGTTCTTGACCATGTTCGTCCAGAACGCCTGGATGACCGACTGGTTGAAGTGCGCGGCCGTCGCGCCCGGGATCTCCTTGGCCTTGCGCCAGGACACCGGATCGAGCAGCCGCGCGTAGTCGATCTTGCCGGACAGGAACGACGACCCCAGCTCGGGCGAGAACGGCGGCAGGTTGTAGATCTCGAGCCGGTCGACGTTGGGGAGCCCCTTGTTCCAGTAGCTGGGGTTGCGCTCCTGGATCCAGATCTCCTTGTCCCGCCGCTCGACGTGCTTGAACGGTCCGGTGCCCGGGTAGTTCATCACCTGGCGGAGGTTGCCCTGGTGCTCGTCGAGCGTCTTCTTGCGCACGATGATGTTCCAGCCGCTGGCGAACGAGCCCAGCATGTACGCCTTGGGGCGCGGCTGCGTCATCCGGAACTCGATCGTGTGCGGATCGATCACCACGATGTCGCCCACCGTCGCGAACAGCGGCGTGCGCGGGATGACGATGCCCTTGGGCGGCCGCACGATGCGCTCGTAGGTGGCCTTGACGTCCTCGGCGGTGAAGTCCGCCCCGTCGTGGAACTTCACGCCCTTGCGCAGGTGGAACGTGTACTTCCTGCCGTCCGGCGAGATCTCCCAGCGCTGGGCGAGGTCGGGGATGATCGTCTGCCCGTCCCGGGGGCTCCGGCGGATCAGCGTGTCGTACATCGGGCTCTGGGGGCCGATGTTGGCGACCGTCCCGGACTGATGGACGTCGAAGTGGGCGGCGGCGCTGAGGATGCCGTAGCGCAGCGTGCCGCCGCGCTTGGCGGCGGGATCGGGCCGCACGGTGGCGTCCTGCGCGGCGGCGACGCCCGGGCGCGACAGCCGCCCGGCGACGGCGACACCGGCGCCGGCGACACCGACGCGCGTGAGGAATGTCCGACGGTCGATGCGGGCGCGATCGCTCATGACGGCCTCCTGTTAGCAGATGCGCGAGGGAAAAAGTGGCAGGGACCATAGCAGAAGTCCCGGCCCACCGCATGACGCGCCGCGGAAGGCGGACTCAGTCCCACGCCTTGCGGCCGCGGCGCTCGAGCTTGGGCCACTGCTCGAGGAAGGCCGCCCGCGCCGCCAGCCGGCGCTGGCGCTGGCGCCGCAGCAGCCGCCGCACCGCCGCCCGCGCCCGGGCCCGCCGCGCCTGCCGCAGGATGGCCCGCAGCCGCCGCTCGGCGACCGCCGCGTCCTGATGCTCGCCCAGGATGTCCTGCAGCGTCGCGGCCTTGGTCACGAACCGCTCGGCGCGGCGGCCGGCGACGGCCTGCGCCAGCTCGCCGGCGTAGCGCGCCCGCTTCACCGCGAGCCGCACGGCGTGCAGCGCGCGGTCGCTGGGCGCCTCGGGTAATGCCTTCACGGTCCGGCGCAGCTTGTCGAACTGGCGGCCGGCGATGTCCACGAGTGAGAGCTCGCCGGGCACGAGCGGCGGATGCTGGATGAGCGCGTCGAGATCGTGCAGGAGCCCGCGATAGCGCGGGTCGTCGAGCGCCGCCACCACCCCCGCGCGCGCGCGCGCCCGCTCGCGCTCGAGGGCCTCCAGCATCCCCTCGACGATCGCCGTCTCGGCGCGCGTGAGCGCGCCGAGCGCGCCGCGCAGGTAGTCGCGCTGCACGTCGGCGTCGCGCGCCGCGCCCAGGGCGGCGCCGACCCAGCGCAGCTCGCTCCGCAGCCGCGCGACCTCGTCGGGATCGAGGATCTCCCGGACCGCCCTCAAGATGGCCCGCAGCCGGCGGGTCGCCGTGCGCATCTGGTGCAACTCCTCGGGGTCGGCGCCGCTCCGCACGCCCGGCTCGTGGGCGCGCATCGCGTCGAGATGCTGCTGCATCGTCGCCAGCACGTGCTCGACGTCCCGCCGGGTGTCCGCGTTCACGCGCCCGGCCTCACGGCACGACCCGCAGCACGCGATCGTCCTCGGGGCGCGGAACGCCGCGGCCGTCGCGGTTGTTGGTGGCGACGTAGAGCGCGCCGTCGGGGCCGACGACGACGTCGCGCAGGCGGCCGTACGCGCCCGGCAGCAGCGCCGTCGCGCCGGTCACCCGTCCCCCCGCGTCGAGCGTGACCCGCAGCAGCCGCTGCCCGCGCAGGCCGGCCACGTACAGGCTGTCGCCCAGGAACGCCATGCCCGACGGCGCCCACGTGTCGTCGCCCGACTCGAGCGCGGGGGGCACGAGGCCGTCGCGCGTCTCGCGGCCGCGCACCAGGGGCCAGCCGTAGTTGCCGCCGGGCCGGATCAGGTTGATCTCGTCGTGGGCGCTCGAGCCGTGCTCGCTCGCCCACAGCCGCCCCCGGCCGTCCCACGCGAGCCCCTGCGGGTTGCGGTGGCCCAGCGAGAGGACCGGCGAGCCGCGGAACGGGTTGTCGGCGGGGATCGAGCCGTCGGCGTTGATGCGGAGGATCTTGCCCGAAAGCGACTCGCGGCGCTGGGCCGCGTCGGCCTGGCCGGCGTCGCCCATCGTCACGTACAGCGTGCGGTCGGGGCCGAACTTCAGCCGGCAGCCGTCGTGGATGGCCGCCGCCGGCATGTCGTCGAGGAGCACGCGCGTGTCGCGCACGTCCCCGCCCGCGGGCAGGCGCACGACGCGGTTGACCGGCGTGTCGCCCTTGACGGTCGTGTAGCAGACGTAGAGGTGGCCGGTGCGGGCGAAGTCCGGGTCGAGGGCGAGCCCCATGAGCCCGCTCTCGGCGCTGACGTGCACCGCCAGCTCGACGAGCGTGCGCGCCGTCATCGGGGGCCGGCCCTCGGCGACCCGGATGCGGCCGCGGCGCTCGGTGAAGAACAAGCGCCCGTCGGGCGCCCAGGCGAGCGCCCACGGCACGTCAAGGCCGGTGAGCACCACGTCCACCCGGGGCGTCCCGCGCGCCGGCGGCGCCGGGGCCAGGGCGGCCAGGGCGATCAGAAGAAGAAGACGAGGACGAGAAAGAAGATGACGATGAGGCCCACGCATCCGTAAAAGCCCTTCTGGATCAGGCCGAGGGTGTCGCGCTGGGCCTTGGCCTCGGCGGCCAGCATCATGCGCAGCCGGCGCTCGGCTTCCGCGTGCGGGTCGTGCTTGGGGTCGTCGGTCACGGGGTCACCCGCCCCGATGATACCGGCGGGCCGGCGTCCGCGGCCAGCGGGCGGTCGAGGCCGAGGTACGCCGCGCGGATGCGCGCGTCCACCGCCAGCCCGGCGCAGGGACCAGCCGCCACCACGCGCCCGGTCTCCAGCACGTAGCCGCGGGCGGCCACCGCCAGCGCGGCCCGTGCGTTCTGCTCCACCAGCAGCACCGCCACGCCGTCGGCGTTGACGCGCCGGATGACGCCGAAGATCTCGCGCACGAGCCTGGGCGCGAGCCCCAGCGACGGCTCGTCGAGCAGCAGCAGCCGCGGGCGCGTCATCAGGGCGCGGGCGATGGCCAGCATCTGCTGCTCGCCGCCCGAGAGCGTGGCCGCCCGCTGGCGGCGCCGCTCGCGCAGGATCGGAAACAGCGCGTAGGCGGCCTCCAGGCGGGCGGGCACCGCGCGCGCCGGCACGGTGTGGGCCCCGACCAGCAGGTTCTCCAGCACGGTGAACTCGCCGAAGACGTCGCGCCCCTCCGGCACGTGGCCGATGCCGGCCGTCACGATCGCGTCGGCGGGCAGGCGCGCGAGGTCGCGCCCCTCGAAGCGAATCCGGCCGGCGCTGGGACGGACGAGGCCGGAGACCGCGCGCAGCGTGGTGGACTTGCCGCTGCCGTTGGCGCCGAGCAGCGTGACGATCTCGCCGGGCGCCACGGTGAGCGACACGCCGTGCAGCGCGCGGCGCCGGCCGTAGGCGACGTCGAGGTCGGCGACCTCCAGCATCACGCCGGCATCGCCCGCCGGCGGCGGGTCAGGCGACCGCGGCATCGGCGCTGCCCAGGTAGGCGTCGATCACGGCGGGGTCGGCCGCCACCTCGCGCGGCGAGCCGGCCGCGAGAATGCGGCCGTCGTGCAGCACCGTCACGCGGTCGCAGATGCCCATGACCAGGTCCATGTCGTGCTCGACGACCAGGATCGTGAGCCCCCGCTCCGCGCGCAGCCCGCGGATCAGGTCCATCAGCGTGCGCGTCTCGGTGGGGTTGAGGCCGCCCGCCGGCTCGTCGAGCAGCAGCAGCTTCGGCACGGCCGCCAGCGCGCGCGCCATCTCCAGCCGCTTCTGGTGGCCGAGCGGCAGGCTGCCGGCGGGGACGTCGGCGACGTCCGCGAGGCCGACCCGTGCCAGCAGCGCGCGGGCGCGCTCGCGGGCGGCCGCCTCCTCGCGCCGCACGCGGGGGGCGCCGCACGCCGCCGCCAGCACGCCGCCGCGCAGCCGCGCGTGCTCGCCCACCAGCACGTTGTCGAGCGCCGAGAGGGCGCGGAAGACCTCGGTGTTCTGGAAGGTGCGCCCGATCCCCGCGCGCGCGATGCGGTGGGCCGGCAGCCGCGTGAGCTCGGCGCCGGCGAAGGTCACCCGGCCGGCGTCGGGCCGGATGAGCCCGCTCAGCACGTTGAAGACCGTCGTCTTGCCGCTTCCGTTGGGGCCGATCAGCGCGAAGATCTCGCCGTCGCCGACCTCGAAGCCGACCCCGCGCAGCGCCGCCAGCCCGCCGAAGGCGACGGAGAGACCCTCGACGCTCAAGAGCGCCACCTAGTCGGCCTTGAGCCAGTCCGTGAGCTGCTTGAAGCGCCCCTTGTCGACCTTCACCCAGAATCCCTGGCGCTGGGTCTCGTGGTCCGGTCCGACGGTGAGCGCCGGCAGCACGCCGCTGTCCCACCCCTTGATCCCCTCGAGCGCGGTGATCAGCCCGTCGCGCGTGAGGGCGCGGCCCGCCCGCTTCGCCCCCTCGGTGAACAGCATCGCCGCCACGTAGCCGGAGAGCGAGTAGCGGTTCGGCTCGTTCTTGGGAAAATACTTCTGCATCGCCTCGCGATACGCCTTCACGCCGGGACGGTCGGAGGTCAGCGGGTCGGGCCAGAGCGAGAGTCCCTCGACCCCCTCGGCGGCGTCGCCGGCCAGCGCCAGGTAGCGCTCGTCGGTGAGCGGGCCCGAGGAGACCATCACGGTGTCGGTCCAGCCGATCTTCTGCCGCTCCTTGAGGGCCTGGGCCCCCGGCCCCGGCGTGAGGACCAGGAAGGTCACCTGCGGCCTGGCCGCCTGCAGCTTGGCGATCTGCGCGCTCACGTCGGCGGCGCCGCGCTTGACCGGCTCCGCCGCGGTGAGCTTGAGGTTGTGGCGGCCGAGGTCCTTCTCGAAGGCGGTGAGGAAGGCCTTGCCGTACTCGTCGTCCTGGTAGAGGACGCCGAACGTCGTGTACTTCCGCGCCCCCGCCAGGTAGTCGATCATCATCCGCGACTGGCGGTCGTAGAGCGTCATGCCGCTGAAGACGTACTTGCGCCCCCGGGTGATCGGCGACCCCTGGAACGGAAACAGCAGCGGCACCTTGTTCTCCTCCAGGTACTCGAGGGTGGCCACCACCGGCGGCGTGCCCTGGGGCGCGATCACCGCGAAGACGCCGTCCTGCTCGACGAGCTTGCGCGTGTTGGCCACCGCGTCCTGCGGCTTGTAGCCGTCGTCGTAGTACACCGTGCGCACCCGCCGGCCGTGGATGCCGCCCGCGTCGTTGACGACCTTGAAGTAGAGGTCCACGCCGAACTTCGTCGCCTGCTCGCCGGTGAACGCCAGCGGGCCGGAGAAGGAGTTGGAGCAGCCCAGCACGATCTCGCCGTCGCTGACGCCGGTCTGGGCGGCGGCGGGGGCCGCGACGGCGAGCAGCGCCAGTGCGATGAGGCCGAGGGTGGCGATGCGCATGGAGATCCTCCTGGAAGGGGCGGCGAGCGCGCGGAGCGCGCTGGCGATGCCGCCCGGCATGAACAGCGTGCACGCGATGAGGATGGCGCCGAAGACGAGCGGCCGGTAGTTCTGGAAGGCCGCCAGGCGGTCGTTGAGCACGGTGACGACGGCGGCGCCGGCGATGGAGCCGGGGACGGAGCCGAGGCCGCCGACGATGATCATCACGACGAAGTCCACCGACAGGAACACGTCGAAGGCGTCGGGCGACAGAAAGCCGATCACGAAGGCGAAGAGGCCCCCCGCCACGCCGGTGTAGAAGGCCGAGAGGCCGAACGCGATCGTCTTGTAGCGGGCGACCGACACACCGCTGGCCTCGGCGGCGATCTCGCTCTCGCGGATCGCCAGGAACGCGCGGCCGGTGCGCGTGCGGGCCAGGTTGACCGCCGCCGCCGTCAGCAGCGCCGCCACCGCCGCGACCAGGTAGTAGCGCGACGTGTCGCCGGCGAGCGCCCACGGCCCCAGCCGCGCGACCGGCACCCGGAGGCCGTCGGCGCCGCGCGTGAGGGGGTCCAGGTTCAGGATCGCCTCGGTGATGACGACGCCGAAGGCCAGCGTGGCCATCGCCAGGTAGAGGCCGTGCAGGCGCAGGCACGGCACGCCGAAGGCGAGCCCCACCGCGGCGGTGACGAGCCCCGCCGCCAGGAGCGCCAGCACGACCGGCACCGCCGGCGCGTGCAGCGTGAGCAGCGCCGCCGTGTAGGCGCCGATGGCGAGGAACCCGGCGTGGCCGAACGAGAGCTGGTTGGTGTAGCCGGCCAGGATGTTCAGCCCGATGGCGACGACGGCGTTGACGAGGATCAGGCTGGCCAGGAACACGAAGTAGCGCGAGGCGACCCACGGCCACCCCGCCAGCGCCAGCGCCGCCAGCCCGCCGAGGAGCGCGCGCCTCACACCTTCCTCGGCGCCACGCGCCCCAGCAGCCCGGCCGGCCGCACGACGAGAATTGCCACCAGCACGATGAACGGCACCGAGTAGCGGATCCCCGAGGGCAGGTAGAGCGGGGCGAGGTTCTCCAGCACGCCGAGGAGCATACCGCCCACCACCGCGCCGGGCATCGAGCCGAAGCCGCCGAGCACCGCCGCCGTGAAGCCGTTGATGACCAGCAGCCCCATGTGGGTCGAGAGGAAGATCACCGGCGCCACCAGCACGCCGGCGATGGCGCCGACCACCGCCGCCAGCACCCACGCCGTCGAGTACACGCGCTCCACGCTGATGCCCATGAGCCGGGCCGCCCGCTGGTTCTGCGCCACCGCGCGCATCGCGCGCCCCAGCCGCGTCCACTGGAAGAGCGCGCCGAGCGCCAGCATGAGCGCCACCGAGGCGCCGATGATGCCGAGCGAGACGGGGGCCAGCCGCACCGGCCCCAGCGCGATCGGCCGCCCCGGGAAGAACGCCGGGAACGCGAACTCGTCGTGCGACCACGCCAGGCCGGCGCCCGCGCGCAGCATCAGCGACAGCCCCACCGTGATGATCAGCACGTCCCAGTGGGTGGCGCCGATCGCGCGGCGGATCACGAGCCGCTCGATCACGAACCCCAGCGCCGCCGCCGCGACCACCGCGACGACCAGCGTCGCCACCACCGGCAGCCCCAGCGCGCGCTGCGCCGCCCACCCCGCGAACGTCGAGACCATCAGCATCTCGCCCTGCGCAAAATTCAGCGTGCGCGTGGCGTTGTAAATGATCACGAGGCTCAGGGCCATCAGCGCGTAGATCGAGCCCGTGGCCAGCCCCGACACGATCACGTGGATCAACGCGGCGGTGCTCACGGTCGTGCGGCTCCGCGCGAGCCGGGGGGGACATGGGGGGGTCGCCCCGACCCCCCCATGCTCCAACAAGCGATCACGAGGCTCAGGGCCATCAGCGCGTAGATCGAACCCGTGGCCAGCCCCGACACGATCACGTGGATCAGCGCCGCGGTGCTCACGCCGGCCGCGCCTCGAAGCGGCACGCGGCCGCCCCCATCGCCGCGCACTGCGTCTCCGTCACGCGCGCCGGCCGGCCGAGCGTGGCGGCGGCGAGCGACTCGAGCACGCCGCGCGTGAGGTGGCAGACCGGCTCGCGGGAGGCTCCGTAGGCCTCGGCGAACGGCGAGCGGCGCACGGTGACGACCAGCCCGTCGGCGGTGAGGCGCTCCAGCGTGAACTCGCCCCAGCCGATGACGCCGCCCATCGCAGCCAGCCGGCGCGCCCGCTCCTCGGTCGTGCCGCTCAGCGCCGCGGTCGCGCGCGCGCCGCCCGCCCGGCCACCCGCCGCCAGGCACTCGCCGGCGCGCGGACCGAGGGCAAGCTCCATCGCCTTGTGCAGCGCGGCCAGCGTCTCCGGACGGATCAGCAGATAGCGCGCGCCGTTAAGCGTGACCGCGCCGGCGCCGTCGTTCTCGATCGGGCTCATAGGTTGAACACCCGCGTTGTCGAGGAGCGCCACGGGTTCCCCGGGGCGCTCCGAGCGCCGGGGGGTGTGGGGGGCCATGTCGGGGCCCCCCACGTCATCGGATCACCCGCGACCATACGTGCCCCTCCCACCCATCGTGCATGAGGGTGGCCACCTCGCGCCGGGTGAGGTCGCCGAGGCCGAGATGGTCGAGCGCGCGCCCGCCGGTGAGATCGCGCCCCAGCAGCGCGCCGAACACGGCGAGCAGCCCCGAGACGGCCGGCGTGGCCACGCCGCCCAGGCGGCCGGCCGACTCGAACAGCGTGAGGCCGAGCGCCACGTCCTCGGTCACGTACCGGTGGTCGTAGGTCAGCGTCTCGCTCCAGAGCCCGCTGGCGACGAGCTTGGCGCGGGCGCCGGCGCCGTACAGCCCCTCGGCGGCGCGCGCCTCCTCGTAGTACGTGGCCAGCTCGTAGTGCGGCGCCGGATAGCCGAGGCCGCGGCGGGCGGCCACCCGCTCGGCGTCCACCGCGTCGATCAGCCGCCGCGCGCTCGGCGAGGTGCCGGCGGCGTGGATGTCGAACGTCCCGGCGTCGATCGCCGCCGCGTTCACCAGCACCAGCGGCGGGTGGATGACCGGCCCCGCGTTGGTCAGCGCGGCGTCGAGCGCGTCCACGCACGGGCGCGTCGCCGGAAACAGCGCGCGGATGCGCTCGAGCGCCGCCGTCGCGCGCGCGGCTGGGAACACGCCCACCGGCAGGTTGGCGGCCCGCACCGGCGCCGTCACCGTGGCCGGCCCCGTCTTGCGCGCGAGGAACGGCAGCGTGCCGGTCTCCGCGAACGCCAGCGGCAGCGGCGCGCGCGCGCGCGCCAGCGCGCGGGCGATCACGTAGCTGCCGAGCGTGCCCGGCGTGAGCAGCACGATCTCCTTGCCGGTGAGACGCCCGGCCAGCCGCTCGGCGATCGCCTCGTGGCTCGTCGCGGGCAGCGGCACGATCACGACCTCGGCGCCGTCGAGCGCCTCGGCGACGTCGGCCGTCGCGCGGTCCAGCCGCCCGGCGCCCTGGCGCGCGTCGGCCACGAGCGTGATCGCGCCGGCGGTGCGCACCGGCTCGAGGTCGCCCGCCGCGCGACGCCAGAGCCGGACGCGATGGCCAGCCAGCGCCAGGTCGGCGGCGGTCGCGTAGCCGCCGTTGCCGCCGCCGAGGATGGCCACGTTCATTGGCTCGCCTCGCCTGCGGCTGCGGCTCGCACGGCGACGTTCATCGAATGATCCCCTCGCGGCGGAGGGCGGCGACGCGCTCGGCCGGGTATTTGAGGAGCGCGGTCAGCACGCGGTCGGTGTGCTCGCCGAGCATCGCCGGCGGGGCCAGCGGCGGCTCCAGCGCACCGTCCACCTTGACCGGCGTGCCCAGCGTGGCAAGCGGCCCGTGGCGCGGGTGCGCGAGGTCCACGACCATGCGGCGGTGGCGCACCTGCGGATCGTCCAGCACGCGGTCCACCGTCAGGATCGGCGCCGCCGGCACGCCGGCCGCGTGCAGGCGGGCGAGCCACTCCTCGGTGGTGCGCTCGCGAAACGCGGTCTCGACCAGCGCCATGAGCTCGGCGCGCCGGGCCACGCGCTCGCGGTTGGCCGCGAAGCGCGGATCGCGCTCCCACTCCGGGTGGCCGGCGGCGCCGCAGAAGCCGCCCCAGAACTTCTCGGCGAAGACCGCCACGATCAGGTGGCCGTCGCTCGTGGCCAGCGCGCCGTACGGCACCACCGAGGCGTGGGCCGAGCCGAGCGGCCCCGGCACGCGCCCGTCGGCCCAGAAGTACTGCGCCATGTAGGTCAGCAGCGAGACCTGGCAATCGAGCAGCGAGAGGTCCACGTGCGAGCCCCGCCCGGTGCGCTCGCGGCGGAAGAGCGCGCCGGCGACGGCGAACGCGCCGAACATGCCGCCGGCCAGGTCGGCCATCGGCAGCCCCATGCGCATCGGCGGCCGCCCCTCCTCGCCGGTGACCGACATGGCCCCGCCCATCGCCTGCAGCGCCAGGTCGAACGCCGGCCAGTCGCGGTACGGTCCGTCCTGGCCGTAGGCGGAGATCGAGCACATGACCAGCCGCGGGTTGACGGCGGCGAGCGCGGCGTACGCGAGGCCGAGCCGGTCCATCACGCCCGGGCGGAAGTTCTCCCACACGACGTCGGCCTCGGCGACGAGGTCGAGGAACACCTGCCGCCCGGCGGGCTTCGTGAGATCGAGAGCGACCGACTGCTTGTTGCGGTTGATCGCCAAGAAGTACGCGCTCTCGCCGTCGGGGAGAAACGGCGGGCCCATGACGCGCATCGGGTCGCCGCCGTCCGGCTCCTCGACCTTGATGACCTCGGCGCCCAGGTCGGCCAGCAGCATGGAGCCGTACGGCCCCGCCAGCATGCGCGAGAGGTCGAGCACGCGCACGCCACCGAAGAGGCTCACGCGCGCGCCCCCGCGCCCAGCGCGGCGTGCACGCGCGCCGGCGTGATCGGCAGCTCGGTGAAGCGCACCCCGATGGCGTCCTTCACGGCGTTGGCGACGGCGGCCGAGACCGGGATGACGCCGGACTCGCCGAGCCCCTTGGCGCCGAAGGGCCCCTCGGGATCCATCGACTCCACGAGTCGCACGACCAGCTCGGGCATGTCCTGGGCCTTGAGCACCGCGTAGTCCATGAACGATCCCGTCAGGATCCGCCCTTCCTCCACCACCAGCCGCTCGCTCAGCGCGTAGCCGAGCCCCATGTGGATGCCGCCGTGGATCTGCCCCTCGGCGGCGGCGGGGTTGAGCGCGCGGCCGACGTCGTGGACGGAGACGACGCGGCGCGCGCGGATGAGACCGGTCGCCGCCTCGACGTCGAGCACCACCGCCTGGGCGGCGAAGCCGTAGGCCGCCGACACGTTGCCGCGCAGGTCCTTGTCGAGCATCTCGGTCGGCGGATCATAGAACGCTTCGGCGACCAGCGTCTGCCCGCCCTCGCGCAGATGACCGGCGCGGACCGCGCGGTCGTAGGCGATCCGGCGCCGCGGCTCGTCGGCGACGAAGATGACGCCGTCGGCGATGCGCAACCGCTCGACCGGCGCCTCCAGCTCGCCGGCGGCCATCTCCATCAGCCGCGCGCGCAGCTTCTCGGCGGCCAGCCGCGCCGCGTTGCCGGCAATGAAGGTGGTGCGGCTGGCGTGCACGCCGACGTCCCAGGGCTTCACCGCGGTGTCAGAGTTGACGACCTCCACGCGCTCGAGCGGCACGCCCAGCGTCTCGGCCACGATCATCGCCAGCACGGTCTCCGACCCCTGGCCGATCTCGGAGGCGCCGGTGATCAGCGAGACCCGTCCGAAGTCGTCGCACGTGACGATGGCGCCGCAGCCGTCCGAGCGGTAGATGCGCGCGCCGCCGGCGACGTGGAACATCGCGGCGTAGCCCACGCCGCGCCGCCAGCCGGGGGGCGGCGGCGCCAGCCCGCGCGCGGGGTCGTCCAGCCCGTCGAGGCACTCGCCCATCGCGCAGGAGCCGATGACGAACCCCTGCGGGTTGGCGTCGCCCGACTTCGTCGCGTTGCGCCGGCGCAGGACCAGCCGGTCGAGACCGAGGCGCTCGGCCACCTCGTCCATCTGGCTCTCGACGGCGAAGGTGGACTCGAGGTTGCCGTAGCCGCGCATCGAGCCCGACGAGGGGTTGTTGGTGTAGGCGATCGTCGTGTCGAAGCGCACCGCCGGACAGCGGTAGAGGCCGGCCACCGTCGAGAGCATCACGTAGGGCGTGGTCGACCCCCACGACACGTAGGCGCCGTTGTCGATGACGACGTGGCAGTCGCGGGCGAGCAGCCGCCCGTCGGCGGCGGCGGCGGTGCGCAGCCGGATCGTGCACGGCTCGCGGGTGGGGCAGGCGACGAACTCCTCCAGCCGCTCGAACTCGATCTTCACCGGCCGGCGGGCGGGGCGGGCCAGCAGCGCGGCGATCACGTCGATCGCGCAGAGGTCGAGGCCCCGTCCAAAATTGCCGCCGACCGGCGGCTGCAGCACGCGCACACGGTCGCCGCCGATGCCCAGCGCCCCTGCCAGCTCGCGCTGGTAGAGGAACGGCACCTGGGTGGTGGACCACATGGTCAGCCGCCCCTCGGGATCCCAGTCGGCGATCGCCACCAGCGTGCCGAGACACGCCGGCGTCACGAAGTTGAGGCGATACTCGCCCTCCACCACCACCGCCGCCTGCGCGAAGGCGTCGTCCACGTCGCCGTGGCTGAACTGGTAGCGCAGGTCGGTGAGATTGCTCGGCCGCTCGGCGTGCACCCGGGGCGCCCCCGGCCGCAGCGCCGCCTCGGGGTCGAACACCGCCGGCAGCTCGGCGTACTCCACGTCGATCAGCGCCAGCGCCTCCTCGGCGATCACCGCCGTCTCCGCCGCCACCGCGGCGACCTCGTCGCGCACGCTCCGCACCGTGCCGGTCTTGAGGGCGAGCTGATCCTTGGCGAAGCCGAACGGCCGCTGCGCGACGTCGGCGCCGGTGATCACGGTCAGCACGCCGGGCAGCCGGGCCGCCCGGCGCGTGTCGATGCGGACGAGGCGCGCGTGCGGATGGCGCGCGCGCAAGATCTTGCCGTGGGCCAGCCGCGGCAGGTCGAGGTCGTGCAGGTAGCGCGTGCGCCCGGTGACCTTGTCGGCCCCGTCGCGCTTGGGGACGCTCGTCCCGATGACGCGCGCGCCGTCGGTCACGCCAGCGAGCCCACCCGCAGCCGCTCGTGGAGCATCGAGATGATCTCGTCGGCGGCCGCGCTCGCCCACATGCGGAAGAACGGCGTCTCCTGGAATGCGAAGAAGTCGCGCAGCCCGCGCTCCATCGCCGCGTCCTTGGCTTCCCCCGGCTTCGGCGCCCGGATGGCGCCGACGACGCGATCCTTGTGATAGATCGCGGGGAACTCCGTGTAGGTGTAGAGGTGCTGGACGTCCTTCGTGTAGAACGCGGCGACCGGGATCGACTGGAACGTCTGGCCGTCGCGCCGCCGGAGGAACTGCGCCATCAGGTCGGCGTTGGGCGATTCCTTCGGGTCGGGCGCGGGGGCCGCGCTGATGCGCTCGCCGTCACGGGGGAAGACGCGCAGCTCCCACCCCGCCGCCTCCGCCATCCGCGCGAGCATCGGCACGTCGCGGCGGCAGTCCGACGACCAGTCTTCGGAGATCACGAGGACCTTCGCCGGCCCGCCCGGCTGGGCGGTCAGCCACGTCAGCGCCCCCTGCTGCGCGTCGGTGAGCCGCGCCGACGCGTAGGCCTTGCGGAAGAAATCGCCGTAGTCCCGGCGCGGCCGGTTGAACGACCCCTCGCGCTTGAGGTTCTCCGGCGTCCCGACGAACGCGCAGTACTGCTCGAACGTCATCCCCTTCGCGAACCGCTCCGCTGTCACCATCTCACGGGCTCCTTGTGCTCGCCGAACACGGTTTTCATCGCCTGACAGATCTCGCCCAGCGTCGCGTACGCCGTCACGGCTTCCATGATCGCCGGCATCAGGTTGGCGCCGCCGCGCGCCTCGTCGGTCAGGCGGGCCAGCGCCGCCCGTACCGCCCGGTCGTCGCGCTCGCGCCGCACCCGCCCGAGCCGAGCCACCTGGCTGGCGGCGACGGTCGGATCGGAGGCGTAGAGCTCGACCTCGCGGTCGGCCTCGGCCGCGCGCTCGCCGACGTGACAGTTAACGGCCACCTTCGGGATCTCGCCCGACACCAGCTTCTGCTCGAAGAGGTACGCCTGGCGGGCGACCTCGGCCTGGAGCGCGCCGCTCTTCACCGCCTCCACGATGCCGCCCATGCGCTCGACGGCGGCCAGCTCCTCCTGGATCTTCTCCTCCATCGCGTTGGTCAGCGCCTCGACGTAGAAGGAGCCGGCCAGCGGATCGGCGGTGTCGGCGGCGCCCGATTCCTCGGCGCAGATCTGCATCGTGCGCAGCGCGATGAGCTGGGCCTTGGCCGACGGGATCGTGTACGCCTCGTCGTAGGTCGGCAGCGCCATCGTCTGGGCGCCGCTGAGCGCGGCGGCCAGCGCGATGTAGGCGCCGCGCACGATGTTGTTCTCCGGCTCCTGCACGGTGAACGCCGACCCGCCGCCGCCGATGAGGGTGCGGAACATGCAGGACTTGGGATTCGTCGCCCCGAAGCGCTCGCGCAGCATGCGCGCGTAGAGGCGGCGGCCGGCCCGGAACTTGCCGACCTCCTCGAAGATCTTGCCCCAGCACGTGAAGTTGAACGAGATGCGCGGCGCGAACTCGTCCACGCTCATGCCGCGCGCGAGCATCATCTCGATGTAGGCGGCGGCGATCGCGAGGCCGTAGGCCATCTCCTGCGCGGTCGTGCAGCCGGCCTCGCGGATGTGATAGCCGCACACCGAGACCGGATTGGATCGGGGGTAGCGGCGGGCCGAGAACTCGATGAGGTCGCCGACCAGCCGCAGCGACGGCTCGACCGGGTAGATCCAGGTCCCGCGCGCCACGAACTCCTTGAGGATGTCGTTCTGCGGCGTGGTGACGACCCGGTCGGCGGCGGCCCCCTGCTTGCCGGCCACCGCGTAGTACATCGCGGTGATGGGCGCCGCCATGCCGTTGATCGTCAGCGAGACGCTCACCCGGTCGAGCGGGATCCCGGCGAACGCCTCCTCCATGTCGGCCAGCGTGTCGATCGCCATGCCGACCCGGCCCACCTCGCCCTCCGCGCTTGGATGATCCGAGTCGAGGCCTAATTGAGTCGGCAGATCGAAGGCGACGTTGAGCGCATCTTGTCCGTGTGCCATCAAGTATTTGAATCGAGCGTTTGTCTCGGCCGGCGTGCCGAACCCGATGTACTGGCGCATCGTCCACAACCGGTCGCGGTACATGTGCGGGTGGATGCCGCGCGTGAACGGGTATTCGCCCGGCCGGCCCAGGTCGCGGGCGGCATCGCGCCCGGCCAGGTCCTCGGGACCGTAGACGGGCTTGACGGGGATGCCGGCGTGGAGCGTCACGTCCCTCATGGCGTCACCTCCTGGAAGAACTTCACGATCTCGGGCAGCGGGGTGCCCATCGGGAAGACGCGGCTCACGCCGAGCGCCCGCAGCGGTTCCACGTCGCGCGGCGGGATCGTGCCTCCGACGACGATGCGGATCTCCGCCGCGCCGTGGCCGCGCAGCCCCTCCAGCACGCGCCGGGCCAGCAGCAGGTGGGCGCCGGAGAGCACCGAGAGGCCGATCACGTCCACGTCCTCCTGGATCGCCTCCTGCACGATCTCCTCCGGCGTGCGCTTGAGGCCGGAGTAGACGACCTCCACGCCGGCGTCGCGCAGTGCGTACGCCACGACCTTGGCGCCGCGATCATGGCCGTCCAGCCCCGGCTTGGCGATCAACACTTTCATCTGGACAGGGCACGGGCACCCGGGCTTCGCCACGCCCGTGCCCCGCCGCGATCACCGTTCACGATTGTTCGCTCCCGTGGCGAGAGTTGTGACCACCGCTTTGATGCGCCCGTGGGCGACCGTCAGGCGCGCCAGGGAGACGGGGAGGTTGAAGCGCCGGGGGCCGGCGCTGCCGGGGTTGAGGTAGAGGACGCCGTCGCGCGCCTCGACGCGGGGCTGGTGGCTGTGGCCGGCGATGACGGCGGCGAAGCCGGCCGCGCGCGGATCGAGGTCGAGCTCGTGCAGGTCG
>JBGQFW010000033.1:0-37060 GCA_041497115.1 Methylomirabilia bacterium | reverse complement strand
CCACGGGCTCATCCAGCCCAGCGGCGGCGCTCCTTCATGGCGCGCGATCGTGGCGGTGACGTCCGCGATCAGGGCGCGCTCGGCCGCCTCGTCCAGGTGCCCCTGCTCGTCGGAATTGGTCACGCCGTGGCCCAGGATCTCGTCGCCCCGCGCGCGCAGCCGCGCGGGAATGTCGGGCGCCGCCTCGTAGATCGCGGTGTTCATCTGCGCCTCGGCGGGAATCCCCAGCTCGTCGAGCAGCTCGAACAGCCGCCAGATGCCCACGCGATTGCCGTAGTCGCGCCAGCTGAAGACGCTGTGGCTCTGCGCCTGGTCGGGCGGCGCGATGGCCGCGCCCTTGCCGACCCCGAAGCCGAACGCCTCGATGTTGAGCGCCAGGTAGACGGCCAGCCGGCGCCTGTCCGGCCAGGCGTAGTCGGGGCGCGTCGTGATGTTCGAGTACTCGTAGCGTCCGTGCGTCGGCAGCATGTCGTCCTCCCCGCCGTGGATGGTTGCGCTATCGTACGTCGAGACCACCGTCGACAGGAGGGCGCAATGCTGGATCCGGCGTTCACGCTCGAGGACAAGACCGCCATCGTCGTCGGCGCCGCGAACGGCATCGGGCGGGCGACCGCGCTGGCGTTCGCGGCGGCCGGCGCCCGCGTGGCGTGCGCCGACATCGAGGAGCCCGGCGCGCGCGCCACCGCGGCGGAGATCGAGAAGACCGGCGGCCAGGCCCTGCCGGTGCGGCTCGACGTCACCGAGGGCGCGAGCTGCCGCGCCGCCGTCGCCGCCACCGTCGAGCGCTTCGGCGGCCTCGACGTCCTCCTCTACGGGGCGGCCGACAGCGACAAGGCAGCCACCGTGCTGGAGATGGAGGAGGCGGCGTGGGATCGCGTGATCCGGATCAATCTCACCGGCGCGTTCCTGATGGTCAAGGCGGCGATCCCCGCGATGATCGCGCGCGGCGGCGGCAGCGTCATCCTCATCGCCTCGCAGCTCGGCCGCGTCGCCTCGCCCGCGCGGCCGGCGTACTGCGCGACCAAGGGCGCCCTCATCCAGCTCGCCAAGGTGCTCGCCGCCGACCACGCGGCGCAGGGGATCCGCGCCAACACGCTCTCGCCCGGCGCCATCGAGACCCGGCGCATGCTCCGGCGCTACAAGGACATGGACGAGGCGCGCAAGGCCATGGGCCCCAAGCACCTGCTCAACCGGCTCGGCCGGCCCGAGGAGATCGCCCGCGCCGCCGTCTATCTCGCCAGCGACGCCTCCGCCTTCATGACCGGCAGCGACCTGCTCATCGACGGCGGCTACACCGCCGTCTAGCTACGCGCGCGACCTCAGGGCGGCGGCGGTCGCGCGGGCCTGGGCGGCGGCGCGCTCGGCGAACTGGCGGCAGAGGCCGGCGTAGCGGGCGGGGTCGAGCAGCGCCTCGATCTGCCCGGCGCTCAGGCCGGCGCTCACGCGCGGGTCCGCCGCCAGGGTCTCGCGGAACGGGCGCGCCTGGGTGGCGGCGGCCTGCGCCGCGTCGTACACCGCGTCGTGCGCCCGCTGCCGTCCGATCTGCCGGCCCAGCTCGAGCATGAGCGCCTCGGCCATGATGAGGCCGCCCGACAGGTCGAGGTTCGCGCGCATGCGCGCGGGAAACACCTGCAGGCCGTCGAACAGCACGAGCATCCGCTGCAGCATGTCGCCGGTGAGCTCGCACGCCTCGACCAGCGCCCGGCTCATCATGATGCTGGTGGTGCGGTCGGCCTCGTGCTCGGTCTGCATCGCCTCCAGCGCCAGCGGGACGAGGGCGCGCACCTGCGCGGCGGCGGCGATGATGTCCTGCGACAGCTTGGGATTGCGCTTCTGCGGCATCGTGCTGCTGCCGACGGTGCCGGGCGGCACCGGCTCCTCGACCTCGCCGAACTCCTGCTTCATCAGCGTGTAGATCTCGCGGCCGATCTTGCTCGACGTCGCGGCGAGCAGCCCCAGCAGCGTGACGTACTCGGCCTGGTGGTCGCCCAGCGTGCGCGCGGGCACCGGCATCGCGCCCATCCCCAGCCGCGCCGCCATCCCGGCCTGGGTGGCCAGCCCGGCCTCGCCCAGCGAGGCGAGGGTGCCGGCGCCGCCGCCGAGCATCGCGACGAAGACGCGCCCCTCGCAGCCGCGCAGCCGCTCGACGTGGCGGCACAGCTCGTCGATCCACACCGCCACCTTGAAGCCGAACGTCGCCGGCACCGCGTGCTGGCCGTGCGTGCGGCCGGGGAGCAGGACGTCCTTCGTCTTCTCGGCGAGGCCGGCGAGCGTGGTCAGGATGGCCGCCAGCTGGCGCAGGAAGATCGCGTGGGCGCGCCGTACCTGTAGAATTTGGCCCGTCTGGGTGACGTTCTGCGTCGTCGCCCCCCAGTGCACGAAGCCGCCGGCGTCGCCCTCGCAGACGCGATCCAGCTCCCAGACCAGCGGCACCAGCGGATGGCCCGTCTTCGCCAGCCCCGCGCGCACGGCGGCGAGGTCCAGATACTTCAGGTGGGCCTTGCGGGTGATCTCGCGGGCCGCGCCCGGGGGGATGACGCCCAGGTCGGCCTGCGTCTGCGCCAGCGCCGCCTCCACGTCGAGCCAGGACTGGAAGCGCGCGGCCTCCGTGAACAGCGCCCGCACGCCGGGGTCTTCGATCCGCAGCGAGGTCGGCTCCTCGAGCATCGGCGGGTCCTTTCTACCTGAGCGCGGGCAGCACCTCGCGGGCAAGCATCTCGAGGCTGCGCGTCTCGAGATCCGGCGCAATGAGGCCGCCGGGATTCAGCTCGGCCACGATGCCGTCCAGCTCGAGCTCCTCGCGCAGCCGGGTGAGCCGCTCGATCACGCCGGCGGCGGTGCCGAACGCGACCTTCTTCGCGAGGATGTCGTCGTAGGAGAGGCTCGCCATGCGCTCGGCCTGCATGGCGCGACGATCGGCCGGGCCGGCGCCCGCCCGGCCGACGGCCGCGCGGGCCAGCTCGGTCTGACGGGCGAAGAACGACGTCAGGCTCTCGCGCGGCTCGTCCAGCGCGCCCCGCGCCGTCGGCGAGACGTAGACCGGGATGCGCAGGTACACGCTGGGGCGGCCGGGATGGCCGGCCTCGCGCCACGCCTGCCGGTACGGTGCCAGCTGGCGCTGCAGGTCGGGAATCTCCGTCGTGCGCAGGCCGACGAAGATGGGCAGCCCCAGCCGCCCGGCGGCCGGAAACGTCTCGTCACTGGTCGTGGCCATGCGGATCGGCGGATGCGGTGTCTGATACGGGCGGGGCACCACCGTCGCGTTCTGCACGCGATAGAATTTCCCCTCGTAGCTGAACGGCTCGCCCTTCCACGCCTGCCGGATGATCTCCAGCGCCTCGCGGAACCGCTCCTGGCTCTCGCCGTAGGGAATGCCGTAGACGTCGTACGTGCGCACGACGCCGCTGCGCCCGATGCCGAACTCGAAGCGCCCCTCGCTGATGTGGTCCACGGTGGCGACTTCCTCGGCGATGCGCAGCGGATGGTTCAGGGGCAGCACCTGCACCGCCGTCCCCATCCGCAGGCGGCGGGTGCGGGCGGCGATCGCGCTGGCCACCTGGAGCGAGGCGGAGATGACCGAGCGCACCGGCGTGAAGTGGATCTCGCCGAGCCAGACGCAGTCGATGCTCAGGGCCTCGGCGCGATCGGCCAGCTCGAACACGTCGCGGAAGGCCGCGGCCTGGCTGGCCCCGTGGCGCATCTCCTCGACGAAGATCCCGACGTGCACTAGCGGCCGCCGATGAGGATGAACGCGGCCCAGTAGAACGGGTGCGCCGTCCGCGCCCTGCGCAGCACCGCGAGCTGCGCCTGCTGCAGGGCCGCCGCGCGGCCCATCGAGCCCAGCGCGCGGTGGAACGCCACCATGAAGTCCCGCGTCGTCGCGTCGTTGACGGACCACAGCGAGGCAACGACCGACTGAACCCCGGCCTGGCTGAACGCCGCCGCGAGGGTGATGAGCGCGGCCCCCGGCACCTGCTCGCCGAGCGCCGTCTCGCACGCCGAGAGGACGGCGAGACCGTTGGGCGCCAGGCTCAGGCTCGCGATCTCGGCAATGGTCAGCCGCTGGCTCGCCTCGTCGGGGCCGGCCATCAATAGATATGAGCGCTCCGGCCGCTCGGGGTCCAGGAAGCCGTGGGTGGCGAGATGGACGTCGGCGAACTTCGAGGCCAGGCTCACGAACCGCGCCTTGGTGGCCTGCGCCCCTTCCAGCGACGTGGCGCCCGCGCGGATCCGCGCGAGCTCGTGGATCTCGCGGCTGGCCGCCGGCAGGGTGCCGTCGGGATTCGCGAGCGCCAGCAGGGGGACGTTGGGCCGGGGCGCCGACGGGGCGAGGAGATCCACCAGCTCGAGCTGGGTGACGTAGCTCACCGCGTGCGTCTCCGCCAGAAATCGCTCGGCGCCGTCGGGCCCCGTGAGCGTCAGCGCGTGGATGGGCAGGTAGAGGAGGAGATCGTTGGGAATCACGACGAGGTTCGGATGCGCCTTCAGCTCGTCGGCGATGGGGTCGAGCAGCAGCGCGGAGAGCTTGCGACCGAGCCCGCGCAGCGGCGCGACCTTCTCCCGGTAGACGCTCGAGCCGTCGTCGGTCCATGGCAGCGGCTGCGTCGCGGCCGATTCCAGATATTGCCGGTAGTCCGTGACCAGCTTGTAGAGACTCTCCTGCGAGATCGCCCGGCTCTTCACCTGGAAGCGGCCGCCCGGGGCGACCACGAAGAGGTAGAGCGCGTCGGAGGCGGCGAAGTACTGCACGGCCAGGGTCCCCGCCGGGAACCGGTCGGCGAACTTCGCCAGCGCCTTGGGATCCACGGTCTGCTGATCCACGAACTGCGTCTTGTACTGGGGATAGCGCGCCAGGAACACCTGCGTCTGGGCGAGGTACTCCGCCTTGGTCCGCGCCAGCAGCGTGGTGAGGTTCTGGATGCGCTCGGCGCCGTTGTCGCCCGGGCTCGCCTCCTGCTCCTCGCGCAACGCGCGCTCCAGCGCCTGAGCCTGGCGCTCCTTGGCCTGCACCTCCTCGGCCGCCTGGCGCGCCGCCGGGTCGCGGGGCGCGGGGCGGGCGCCCGCCAGCGCGTCGGCGACGACCCGCCCCTTCTTGGCTTCCAGCACCGCCCACGCGTCGCGGTCGTAGCCCTTGCTCGAGTCCCTCTGATGCAGCTTGAGGAGCACGCGCGCGAGGACCTCGTAGGGCATCAGCCGGTTCTCGGCCTGTAAAAATTGCGTCCGCGCGGCGTCGTCCCCGAACTGACCCGCCATCCCCTCGATCGCCGCGACCGCTTCCCGCAGCAGGGGCAGGGCGTCCTCGAGCCGGCCGCGCTGCTCGTAGGACCGGCCCAGCCCCGAGGTCACGCGCCAACGCAGCTCGGGGACCGCGACGCGCCGTGCGATGGGCAGCGCCCGCTCGTACAGGACGATCGCCGCGTCGTAGTCGCCGAGCTCCCGGTTGACCGCGCCGAGGTATTGGAGACTCAACGCCATCTCCACGTGATCGGGGGGCAGGACCTTCTCGCGGATCCGCAGCGCCCGGTCGTAGAGAGCGCGCGCCTCGGCGTGACGCCCGGTCACCCGGTCGAGCCAGGCCAGATGGGTCAGGGCACCGGCCACCAGCAGATGGTCGGGCCCCAGCGCCTTCTCGCGGACCCGGATCGCCCGCTCGAAGAGGGGCCGGGCCGTGTCGTAGGCCTTCATCTCCTGGAAGACGGCGCCGAGCTCGTAGAGGCTCATCGCCAGGTCCGGATGCTCGGGGCCGAGCGCGCGCTCGCGGATTGCCAGCGCCCGCTCGATCGCGACGCGGGCGCCCGCCTTGTCGCCCATCCGGCGCAGGAGCCCGCCCAGGTTGTTGAGCGGCCACGCCAGCCAGACGTGATCGGTGCCGAGCGCCGGCTCGGCGATCGCGATCGCGCGCTCGTAGGCGCGCCGCGCGCCCGTGAGGTCGCCCGTGATGTTGAGCAGCAGGCCGATATCGTTCAGGAGGGCCGCGAGGTCGCGCGGGTTCGACCCCGGCGTCGCCTCGCGAATCTTGAGCGCCCGATCGTACAGGGGACGCGCGGCCGGGTAGTCGCCGCTGACCCAGAGGAGAAACCCGAGCGAGTGCAGCGCTCCCGCCACCGCGGGATGCGCCGGCCCCAGCGCTTGCTCGCGGATCTGCAGCGCCCGCTCCAGCAGGGGGCGCGCGGCCGCGTAGTCGCCGGCGATCCTCAGGATGCCGGCGAGGTTCATCAGGGCCTGGGGGACCGCGGGATGGTTCGGGCCGCGCCGCTCCTGGATGCGGAGCGCCTCCTCGTAGAGCGAGCGCGACCTCGCGTAGTCGCCCATCAGCTGCAGGAGGTGCCCGAGGTCGCCGAGGGCCGACGCGACGTCGGGGTGATCCGGGCTCAGGGTCTGTCGCCGGATCGCGAGCGCGCGCTCGAGCAGCGGCCGGGCGGCGGCGTACTCGCCGAGCTCGCGGTAGAGGCGCCCGAGCTGCGACGCATCCAGCGCCACCCGCCAGTCCGTCGCGGGCTGCACCTGCTCGCGCACGCGCAGCGCCCGCTCCAGGATCGGGCGCGCGGCGGCGAAGTCGCCGGTCGTGTACAGGACGTACCCGACCTCGGAGAGGCTCCCTGCGACGTTGTTGTGGACGGGGCCGAACACCTTCTCGCGGATCGCCAGCGCGCGCTCGAGCGGCGGGCGCGCCGCCGCGTAGTCCCCCGTGCGCGCGAGGAGCATGCCGAGGTCGCTGAGGACCCACGCCACGTTGGCGTGGTCGGGGCCGAGCGCCTTTTCGCGGATCGCCAGCGCCCGCTCGTACAGCGGCCGGGCCTCGGCGTACTCTCCCGTGTCCCGCAGCAGGGTGCCCAGGGCCTGCAGGCTGTCAGCGACGACGAGGTGGTTGGCGCCGAGGGCCTTCTCGCGCAGGGCCAGCGCCTCGCGCGCCTTGGGGATCGCCTCCGCGTACTCGCCCCGCCGGGCGTGCGCGGCGACCTCCGCCTGCAGCGCGCGAGCGCGCTGCAGCTCGGCCGGCAGCGGCGCCGCCGGCTTCTGCGCGAGGACGACGGGGGGCGCGGCCAGCGCCGCCGCCCCGAGCATCAGGAGGGAGAGCGCCGCGCGCGCCGCCCCCCGCCCGACGGTCCTCACGCCGTGGCGGCCTTGAGGTCGTCGAGCTGGCGGCGCACGCCGGCGACCATCGACGCCAGGTCGGAGGTGAGCATCACCAGGTCGAAGCCGCGCTTCACCGCCCCGGCGGCGAACGCCGCGCTCGCGCAGTGCATGCACGCCTTGATGCCGTGCTTGTGGGCGGCGTCGCGGATGCGGTCGCAGGTCGCCATGTGCGTCGGGTCGGGGTTGTCGGGGCGCGGCACCATGTCCAGCGCGAAGGCCAGGTCGGAGGGACCGATGTACACCGCGTCGAGCCCCGGCGTGGCGCAGATCGCGTCGAGGTTGGCGAGCCCTTCCTTGGTCTCGATCATCCCCAGCACGACGATCTCGTCGTTGGCCTTGGCCACGTAGTCGCTGCCGCCGTAGTGCACGGCGCGCACGGGCCCCGAGGAGCGCATGCCCACTGGCGGATAGCGGCACGCCGCCACCGCCTTCGCCGCGTCGGCGGCGGTGTTGATCAGCGGCACCAGGATGCCGTACGCACCCAGGTCGAGCGCCTTCATGATGGCGGCGGGGTCGTTCCACGCCACCCGCACGACCGGCATCGTGTCGGTCTGCGAGATCGCCTGCAGCATCGGCCAGAGGTTGGCCATGTCGGTCAGCCCGTGCTGCATGTCCACGACGAGGGCGTCGAATCCCTGCCGCGCCATCACCTCGGCGGTGAACCCGTTGCTGATGGACAGCCAGCCCATCGTGACACACCGCTTCTCGCGCCAGAGCTGCTTGATCTTGTTGGCTCGCACGGTCTCACCTCGCGTCGTGATGTGGCCGGTCGCCCGGCGCGCGCGCGCGCAGCGTAGCACACCTGGCCCGCGGTCAGCGGGCGCGCCGGGTTCACGACAGCAGGGCGGCGAGCGCCCGGTAGGCGCGCCGCGCGCGCTCGACGGCGGGCCGCGCGGCGGTCGCCCGGCACGGCGCCTCCACCGCCAGCGGCAGGTCCGCGGGCAGGGCCGCCACCAGCGCGGCCAGCGGCAGGGCGCCCTCGCCGGGCAGGAGCCGGCCCGTGCGCGCCTCGCGGACGAGCGCGGGGGTGTCGTCGGGGGCGGGCATCTCCGCGACGGCGTCGCAGATCTGGGCGTAGCGGAAGAGCGCGGGATCCACCTGCGCGATGTGCGCCGGGAGTCCGCCCGAGCGGCTGAAGTGCAGCGCGTCCACCAGGACCGACGCGTTCGACCGCGTCGCGCGGGCCACGACGTGGGCGGCGTGCGCCAGCGTGCGCACGCCCGTGTAGATCGCGAACTCCAGGCAGATGTGCAGCCCGTAGGGGGCCGCGCCGTCGCAGAGCGCGCCGAGGCGCTCGAGCGTGCGCGCCTCGTCGGGCTCGGCGCTCATGACGAGCACGTTGCGCGCGCCGAGCCGCGCCGAGACCTCGAGGAACCCCTCCGGAACGCCGACCGGCTCGCCGGGCTCGAAGCGCAGGAACTCCGTGTCGAGCACGGACACGCCCGTGTCGGCCAGGCGCGCCAGCGTCTCGCGCAGGAGCGGGCCGTCGCCCAGGATGTCGTAGGGTGGGACGCCCACGCTCGGCGTGGCCGTGAGGCGGATGCCGATGGTCCGGAAGCCGGCCGCCGCCGCCACGCTGACGAGCTGGGGCGGCGTCGTGTCGAGCACGGTGAGATGCGCGAGCGAGATCGGCCGGCGGGACATGACGACGTTGACTGTCGCGCGTAGTCTAATAGGGCGTCAACCGGAAAGGAGCACCGCCATGACCGTCGTCGCGCAGATCGTCGAGGCCCTCAGAACGCTGGCCGGCGCGCATCCCGGCTTCCGCCCCGTTCACGCCAAGGGCATCGTCTGCTCCGGCACGTTTCGCGCGTCGGCCGATGCCCGCACCGTGAGCCGGGCGTCCCACCTGCAAGGCCAGCCGGTGCCGGCCGTCATCCGCTTCGCCAACGGGAGCGGGAACCCGGGCGTGCACGACGGTGCCGCCGGCGTGCGGTCGCTGTCGGTGAAGTTTCAGCTCCCCGACGGCAAGAGCGCCGACATCCTGGCCAACTCGATCGAAGGGTTCGTGGCGCGGACGCCCGAGGAGTTTCTCGAGTTCCTGCGCGCGCAGCTCCCCGACCCGGCCACCGGCCGGCCCGACCCCGGCGCCGTGCCCCGGTTTCTCGGCGCTCACCCCGCCGCGCGCGGGTTCGTCGAGCGGCTGGGGAAGAAGCCGGTGCCGGCCAGCTACGCCCAGGCGAGCTACCACGCTGAGCACGCGTTTCGCTTCACCGCGGCGAACGGCACGAGTCGCTTCGGCCGCTATCACTTCGTCCCCGAGGCGGGCGAGAGCTATCTCGCTCCCGACGACGCGGGCAAGCGCAGCCCGAGCTTCCTGCGCGACGAGCTGGAGAATCGGCTGCGGAGCGGTCCGGCCGTCTTCCGTCTCGTCGTGCAAGTGGCCGGGGAGGGCGATCCGACGGACGATCCCACCGTCCTGTGGCCCGCGGAGCGCACCCGGGTCGAGCTGGGCCGCCTGGAAGTGACCGGCATCTCTCCGACGGGCGCGGCGGACGAGCGGAGCCTGGTGTTCGACCCCACCAACCGGACGGACGGCATCGACCTCTCGGCCGATCCGATCCTGCTTGCCCGATCGGCCGCCTACTCCATCTCGTACGGCTACCGCAGCCGGGGCGAGTGAGGGACTGTCTTGGGAGTCAGGGGGACAGCATGGCTTATCTGCGCGATCGCCTTGCTGTTCGTCGTCACTTCTCACGGTCTCTCATATGCGCAGCCATCGAAGCAGGAGGAGCCCGTCACGAGACTCGAGCGCTTCACGCTAGCGAAAGGCGCGGTCAAAGTTCGCGAGTACTACGAGATAGGGAGGGTGAAGGGCGAATACGGCTCGGCGGCGACTTTCGAAGTTGCACGGGCCTTTACGCCTGGACAAAAGGATTTTGTCTATGCACTACGAATCCAGACCACAGAATCCGGGCGCATCGAAAGAGAGCGAATCGGCGTGCTTGACGCCGACGAAGTTGCCGGGCTCGTGACTGCGCTGCCGCAGATCCTGAAGATGGCCCAGCAATTGGGGAAGGTCCAGGAGCCCTCTACGACGACGGAGATTGATTTTAAAGGAGGGTCGCTCAGAGTGACCGCTTTCGTGAAGGGCGGAAAATCCGGTATGGCAATTCAGGCCGGTGAGATCGGAGCAGTCACGGCCTTCTTCACCTTGAGCGACGGACCCTTCGACCAGGATTCGCTACGCGACACATCGGCCAGGTGTCCTTAGGCTAGCCAGCACATGAGACTGGAGGGGGTCTCGGACATCTGCCTCTCCGAGCATTCCTGATCAGTTCGACGGTCGTCTCTTCGCCTGTTTCGCCAATGCCGGGCCAGGGCCATCGTGCTCCAGCGCGATGAGCAACAGGGGCAGATCGTCGGCCCGCGCCTCGCGAACGTGCCGCCTCGCGTCAGCGATCTTCGGCCCGCGATCCGTCAGGAAAATACCGAGCCGATCACTGGGCACGACAAGAACCGCCGCGTCGATCTTCCCGTCCGTGAGCGCCTTGCGGAGGTGGATAAGGTCGATGACGATCAAATCGCTGCGAGCGGAGAACTGAATCTCGACGCCGAGGCAAACGCGCGTTCCGTTCGCGGTATGGCACTTGGTCCAGTCCACGTCGCCGGTCTGCTTCTTCGTCCAGCCCGTGGCGCGCTCAAAGCGCGTATCGATGAGCTTCCGCACAGCAGCCCCGCCGTTTCCGTCTCGCACTTCCTTCACGCGCAGCGGAAAATCCTGCAGGATGCTCCGCAGCTCATCGAGCAGCGGCGCGAGGCCGAGGCGCTCTACCCGCTCGCGAACGCCGTTGTACGGCTGCTCCTCGACGATGCGGGCCACTCAGTGAACCGAAATGCGGAACGACGGGTCGGCGTGCACGAAGGCCCGAGACAGACGATGAGGAACGGACGCCTTCAACGCGGGGAAGTGGCGTTTGAACCGCTCGCGGACAGCCGCTGCCGTCGTGATCTCGGTCCCAAGCCAGTATCGCTTTAGCCGCTGCGCCGCCTCGTAGGTGGAGCCTCCCCCGCCAAAGGGGTCGAGGATCACGTCCCCTTCGTTCGTCGCCATCCCGATACACCGGCTCGGGATGATCGGCTTCAGCTCGTTGATGTGCCACCGCGTTTTGAACTTCTGATGACGCGCAGGAGCCGTGTCGTCCCAGAAGTCCGTGAGGTTCAGGCCCGCCGGGTTCAGGTACTTTCGATGTCCACCGTAGTCCTTGATGTCCTTCCCGCAGTGACGGCACGTCGGAATCGGGAGTCGCAGCCGGTTGTACGTCTTCGGCGCGCCCTTCGTGAAGTAGAGAATGGCGTAGTGCGCCGGATAGAGCTTTCGGCCGCGTGGAAAGGTGCCCTTCATCGAGAGCGCGATCCAGTGACGGAAGAGCATTCCGCGCTCCTCGATGTGGCCGGCAAGGTGATACCCCCAGCGAGGCAGGATGTAGACGAAGAGGGCCCCACCCGGGACTAGAACACGGATGCACTCGTCGATCCATTCGAAGCACCACTTCAGGTACTCGCGGCTTTCCAGCGCGTCCTTCACGGCCCCTCGCCCGTAGTCCTTGCCGAGATTGAAGGGCGGATCGGCGAAGACACAGTCGATCGACTCGTCCCTCAGCGCCCCCAAGAGGTTGAGGCAGTCGGTTGCGTAAAGGACGCCGAGGTTCGTAGAGACTGTTGGCCGAAGAAGGGTCACGGTGTCGCCCTCCGGGGACACGAGGGCAGCCCGACCAGCGCATTGATCCTCTGCCGAGGCGCTTGCGGCCTCACACTTGTCGGGAAGATTAGCATGAGCGTCGCGACCACGACAACGCCACAACGAGAGTTGCGTTCCGTGCTTCGACTGAACCACGCCATAGACGGTAGCCGTACCGCCTCGATTCGGAAATGTCCAGAATTCCAGACAGGCGGCGCCTCCAGCGAGTCCCTCGGCCGGCTCACGGTCGCACCTTCTTCAGGAAGCAGGGCCACCGCGGCGTGCATGCGATCCCCGTCGTCAGCGCCGCCTCGTTGACGAGCATCCGGTTGGAGGGATTCCGAAACGCCATCCGCCCCGGTCCGCCTAGATCTCCTCAACCGTCACGATCGTCTTGCCGATGTCCAAATCGTCTCGCCGGCCCGGATCTCCCGAGGGTCCGCGGCGTACGTTCCACGCTCACGAAGCACCGTTCAAGGGTGGTCGTCGAGTTTGCGCGGCTGAACCGACCACACGAGCCGCTCGCGACCACCCCTCTAGCAACCAACGCTCTTCTCGAGGTCGCGCCAGAACTCCGCTAGCAAGATCAGCCACTGGTAACGCTCTTGCGTTTTTGCGGATCGCGTCCTGACCAGCTCGGCGACATCCTGGAGAAGGAATCCCCATAACCTGTCGCGAAACAGCTGAATGACGCGCAAGGCCTCGAGCAGCCGGTCGGCTTGCTCGTCTGCGTAGCCGTCGAGGTGCTCCGGTTCAGCAAGGCGCCGCAGCTCTTCAGCGAGCTTATCCGAACCGTGGTCGTATTCGCGGATTCGCGCCGCCGGGGCCAGCATCGCCCATCGCCATTCCACGTCAGGTTCGTCACGGTAGAGATGAACGAATCTGTTCCGTGCCTCGACGGCGCGCTTCATCAGGTCGTTCTCCCTAAACTGACGAAGGAGCCGCAGGGTCACACGACGCTCGGTGCCCAAAGCCGTCTCCATGAGCTCCCGTCTTGACGGCTCGCCCTTCCGAGGTCTCCTCGTGGGGTCGACTCCACCCAGCAGCGCAAACAGCGCCTCGATGTTCTCGATCATCTTGTGCACGCGCACGTGGAAGTTGTCGGTGTGATAGACGATCGAGAACTTCTTCAATGAAAGATGCTCACCGCCTTGGTAGTCGACTTGGTAGGCGGTCTTGAACTCGAACAAGACCGAGGTCAGATCATATTCGAGGACATGCAGTTCCTGTCCAAGCCGCCGGAACTGCTGAGCCTCGTTCAGCAACCCATCTGACGGCTGAGAATCCAGCGCCTCGGGGTGTCGAAGCCAGAACGCCCAGGCGGACAGATCGAGCCAGCGGCTGGCATCTGGGTCACGGAGCACAACTGACCAGTCGCCGATCATGGACCGGTACGGGTCCGTGTAGAGCGGGCATGGCCGGCAGCCCGATTCCATCTGCGATTAGTGCTCTGCGAACTCATACACAGGCGCAGTCCTGGCGGGTTTGCGCCCTCGACGTAGGGCAGTGCGCACCCACACCATTCGTGCCGCCCCCCCCGCAGCTTGTGGCGCGCTCAGCGGATCAGGCCGTAGAACTTTCCCGCGTTCTCGCAGGTCATCTTGCGGGTGACGTCGGCGGGCAGGTGCGCGAACTGCTCGTTGATGTATTTCTCCGACTCCGGCCAGACGCCGTCGGGGTGCGGGTAGTCGGATCCCCACATCAGCGTCTCGACGCCCATCTCGTCGATGAGCTTGGTGCCCACGCGATCGTACTGGAACGTCGCCTTGCACTGCCGCCGCCAGTACTCGCTCGGCTTCATCTTGAGCGGCAGATCCTTGTACTGGTCCTCGTACTCGAAGTCCATGCGGTCGAGCACGTACGGGATCCAGCCGATGCCGCTCTCGCCGAAGCCGATGCGGAGGTTCGGATAGCGCTCGAAGACCGCCCGCCCCATGAGCGCGGTCAGGATGTTCGCCAGCGTCATCTGGAACAGGCAGAGGCTGCTGTACATGAGCGCGCGCTGCGTGAGCCCCGTGTACTGCTCGCGCAGCTTCGGCGACACCGACGGGAACGTGTGGAAGTGCAGCGGGATGCCCACCTCGTCGATCGCCTGCCACAGCGGCTCCCACTGCGGATGCCACATCGGGTCCATGTCCCACGAGCACGACAGCTCGATGCCCTTGAAGCCGAGCTTGGCGACGCGATGGACCTCGGCCACCGCGGCCTCGATGTCGCCGTACGGCAGATTGGCCAGCCCGATGTGGCGATCGGGATAGTGGCGGCAGAAGTCCGCGAGCCAGGTGTTGTAGATGCGCAGCATCTCGCTGGACGCCTCGCGATCGTTCAGCTTCGCCGCCGCCGCCAGGATGCCGAAGATCACCTCGGCGTCGACGCCGTCGCGGTCCATCTCCTTGATGCGCAGGTGCGGGTCGCCGGGCCGGCGAATGCCCTTCTTGCCGTCCTCGTACAGGCCGGTGGCCGCCATCTTGTCGACCCGCAGCTGCTTGCCCGGGACGTGCTTGGTCCCCGAGGCGCCGACGCCGCCCACCAGGCCGAAGGTCGCGCCGTTGTTGGCAACCCACCGCGGGCCGTCCGGCCCGTCGGCGACGTACGGCATCCGGTCCTTCATCTCCCGGGGCGCCTCGGACACGAAGAGATCCGGCGGCAGCCAGATCAGGTCGAGGTGACAGTCCGCCGAGATCCGGTTGTAGCGCATGGTGGAAGGCCCTCCTGTCGCCGTACGTCGTTGATGACCTCGAGGACGCGCGTGTGCAACCCCGGGTACTCGACCCCGAACTCCTTGCCCAGGCGGCTGTTGTCCACCAGGTAGTTGCCGGAGTCCTCGCGGCCGCCCTCCTCGGCGAAGGTGATCTGCGCCTCGGGCAGAAACCCGCGCACGATGTCGGCCAGCTCGCCGAGGCTCACCGGGATGCCGCCCGAGTTGTAGAGGGCGTGACGGGGCGCCTCGGCCAGCAGCACGCGGGCGAAGACCTCCGCCATGTCCTCCACGTGGATCAGCAGCCGCATGAGTCCCTTCTTCGGAAGGTGCACGGGCTTGCCGCGGGCGGCGTCGACCATGATCTGCACGTGATCGGTCGAGCCACGGACCTTGTCGGGCCCGGTGACGTTGGCCGGGCGCACGCCGACGATGGACATGCCGTAGCTCTTGATGTACTTGCGCGCCTGGAACTCGTTGAAGATCTTGTGCATCGCGTACTGGCTGGTGCCGTGCACGGGGTCGTCCTCGTTCACCAGGCGGCCACCGAAGTGGCTCTGCTGGCCGCTCACCGCGATCGAGCTGGCGTACACCACGCGCTTGACGCCGGCCAGCCGGGCGGCCTCGAAGCAGTTGTCCATGCCGAGGATGTCCAGGCGCATGACCTGGTGCGGGTTGCCCTCGCCGGCGCCGAGCCCGTAGGCGAGGTTGATGAGGCGCTCCGGCTTCACGTCGAGCACGGTCCGCATCACGTCCTCGAACCGGGTGACGTCCCCGCGGACCACCGGCGCCCCGATCGGCACGTCGCCGAACGCCGCCGCCCCGGGGTTCAGGTCCATGCCGACCACCGACTCCCCGCGCGCGATCAGTCGCCGGATGAGCCGGGGACCGATGAAGCCCGTCGCGCCGAGGACCAGCACCGCCATGCCGGCGCGATCCTACCACGCGTCGGCGCTCAGCCGGGGCGCACGAACTCGGCGGCGAAGGCCTCCAGCGCCTCCCAGTCGTAGGGTCCGTTGCGGAACGCGATGCTGAGCCGGGTGCAGCCGAGCGCCCGGAACTCGTCGATCATTCCGCGCGCGTCCTTCACCGTCCCCCGCAGATAGCCCGTGCGCTCGGCGCGCCCGGGGCTGCCGCCGAAGTGGCCCTGGAAGATCTCCTCGGCGCGCGCGGCGCCGGCGGCGTCGACGCCGAGATAGAAGCCGAGGTTCACGGTGCGCATGATCGTCTTCGGGTCGCGCCCCTCGGTCTCGCACCAGCGGTCGAGCACCTGGCCCTTGTGCTTCCAGTCGTCGGGGCCGATGTAGGCGCCGTTCCACCCGTCGGCGTACTTCGCGGCCGCCCGCAGCGTGCGCTTCTCGCCGCGGCCGCCGATCCAGATCGGAATGCGCGGCTGCAGCGGCTTGGGGTTGTTCGGAGCGTCGGCCACTTGGAAATATTTGCCCGTGAAGCTCGCGCGGCGCCGCTCGGGGTCGAGGAGCAGCCGCATGATCTGCGCGTACTCCTCCAGCATGTCCTCGCGGGGGCCGATGGACGGAAACGCGTAGCCGAAGGCCTTGGCCTCCACGTCGTGCCAGCCGGCGCCGAGGCCGCAGTCCACGCGCCCGTTCGACAGGTGGTCGATCGTGGTGAGCGACTTGGCGAGCAGCCCGGGATTGCGATACGCGACGCAGTAGACGCCGCTGCCGAGCCGGACGTGCCGCGTGTCCATCGCCGCCGCGGTCAGCGTGGCGATCGCCTCGTAGCAGTCCATGTCGCCGCCGCGCGGCGGCGACTCCTGGAAGTGGTCGGAGACGGAGAACCAGTCGAAGCCCTTGGCGTCGGCGAACTTCCACAGCTTGCGCATCTCGGCGAGCGGGCCGCCCATGTGGCCGATGTGGATCCCGAATTTCATGTCACGCTCCTGGGTTCATGGTCGAGACGTGGGCGCTGACCACCTTCCAGCCCAGCTCGGGGAAGCGCACCCACGTCTGGCTCTGGCGGCCGATCAGGTCGCGGCCGCGCACCTTGAACTCAAGATTCACGGTGGCGAGATCGCGGCCCAGCGTGAGGATCTCCAGGCGAATGCGCTGCTCCTTGATGCCGGGCCCCGGCGGCCGCGCGACGCGATGGCGGTGGATCTCCGCGAAGCCGTAGCCGTGCTCGGCCAGCGCGTAGCGGATCGTGTGGGGGCTGTTCCAGAACGTGGCGTCGAGGACGTCCACGTCCTTGGTGATCAGCGCCTGCTCGTAGCGCTCGAACAGCACGCGCACCTCCTCCACCACCTCCGGTACGTTGGGCGTCACGTCGATCATCGGCCGGCCTCCAGCGCCCTCGCCACCGCCACCAGCGCGGCGTCGCTGCCGCGCGCGCCGAGGATGGACAGCCCGACGGGCAGGCCGTCCACGTGCGCGCCGGGCACGCTCACCTGCGGCACGCCGGTGAGGCCGCCGTGCGAGGTCAGGCAGCCGATCCGCGCGCGCAGCGGGTCGAGCGCCGTCAGCGGGAGCCCCTTCAGGGGCGCGGGGAACGGCGTCGTCGGCATGCACAGGATCGTGCCCGGCGGCAGCAGCCAGGCCAGGCGGGCGCGCGCCTCGGCACGCATCAGCGCCGCCCACCCGCGCTCGCTCTCGGGAATCGCGCCGGCCAGCGCCAGCCCACGGGCCACGTTGAACTGCATGCGCGGGTTGACGCGATCGAGCCACTCCTTGAACGTGAGCCAGCCCTCGTAGGGCTGCAGCGTGCGCTGCGCCCGCGCCCAGACCGACAGCCCGGGCGGCGCGAGGAGATCCTCGCGGACTTCTTTCACCAGCGCGGAGAGGCGGCGCACCAGCGGCTGCAGGGCGGCGGCGGTGTCGGCGTCGGCGAAGCCGAAGGCGTCGACGGCCACGACGAGCCGGGTCGGCAGCGTCGTCGGGATCGCCTCGCCCAGCAGCACCTCCGCGACGCGCGCGAAGGTGGCGGCATCGCGCGCGAACCAGCCCGTCGTGTCGGAGCTCGGCGCCTGCGGCAGCATGCCGGCAAGGTCGAGGCGGCCGTGCGTGGGCCGGATGCCGTAGAGGCCGCAGAAGCTCGCCGGCACGCGCACCGAGCCGCCGGTGTCGGTGCCGAGGGCGGTGTCGCAGAGCCCCTGGGCCACCGCCGAGGCCGAGCCCGCCGAGGAGCCGCCGGGGACGCGGTCGGGCGCCTTCGGATTGAGCGGCGTCCCCTCGAAGGGGTTCTCGCCGAGGATGCCGAGCGAGACCTCGTCGGTGATCGTCTTGCCGATCAGCGTCGCGCCGGCGTCGAGCAGCCGCTGCACCGCCCAGGCGTGGCGCGTCGGCACCGGATTCCAGCGCGCCCAGTCCGGGTTGCCACCGCCGGTGGGATGGCCGGCGACGTCGAAGAGGTCCTTGGCGGCGAACGTCAGGCCGGCGAGCGGGCCGCCGGGCGCGCCGGCGATGCGCAGCGGCGGGCCGGGGACGAACGGGCTCGTCACGCGATCTCGACCAGCTCCAGCGCCTCGCGACTGGGGCCCTCGATCATCACCGCGCGCGTGTCGCCGAGCCGGTAGGGCTCTTCGAGGAACGTGACGCCCTCGCCGCGCAGCTTGGCAATCCACGCATCGAGATCGGCCACGCCGAGCGCGATGTGATCGTAGAGGTGGCCGCGCGTGCTGGCGAGCGGCCGATCGCCCTGGCGCATGTAGCAGGGCAGCGCGACGTCGCCGAAGACGACGGCGGCCGACGGCGCGCGGAACATCCCCTGCCGCTCGAGCGCCGGCCAGCTGCGCTCGGGGCCGCGCGGCACGCGGCAGGTGGCCTCGGTCACCGGCGTGGGGCTCGTGCGCCCGGCGACCACCAGTGCGTTGAGGTGATTGACGTACCAGAGCTGGGCGCAGAACGGATCGTCGTGGAACATGTGCACGTGGTTGAAGCGCTCGGCCGGATGGTTGCCCGCATACTCCACGAGCGCCGCGTCGGGGCCCCGCATGTAGCCGAAGCCGCCGGTGCGCGTGGGCTGCACGCCGTTGGCCTTGGCCTCGGCGATCTGCGCCCTCGTCAGGCCGGGCGTGCCGCCCATGCTCGGCCAGGTGTCGCTGCTGATGAAGACCGAGCCGCCCTCGTCGGTGGTGTAGAGCGGCAGGAGCGTCACGTCCCGGCGGGCCTCGTACGTCTCGAGGCTCGCGCGCGTGTCGGTGACGTGCCAGCCGAAGTGCCAGAGCGCGGTCTGCGGCGACGTCGCCGGTGGCGTGGTGACCCGTGTGAAGAGGACCAGGACGTCGTTGGGCGCGGCGAGCGCCGGCAGGCCGCCCCACGTCGTCCGCGACGAGCGCGGGAACTGGCGGACGTAGAAGTCGATCGCCGCGGCGGGATCGACGGAGTTCAGATGCAGATGATGGAAGCGCGGCGCCGGGAGCATGGCTCCGTACAATACCACCGGGAGGGCGTCATGGACCCCACGACCGAACACCTGAGCGCGTACGCGTGCGGGCTGGTCTACGACGAGCTGTCGCCGGAGGCGGTCCACCACGTGACGCGCACGCTGATCGAGAGCCTGGTCATCTCCAGATAGCTCGTTCATGTTCGTGATCCCAGCGGCCGAGTCGCCGCCTGCGGGACGATCCCGCGGGCTGTGGCATCATCCCGCCTTCCTCAGGCTTTGGGCGGCGTCTGCCATCTCGGACGTGGGCTCGCAGATCTCGGCGCTCGCGCTCCCCCTCATCGCCGCCCTCACGCTGGGCGCGACACCCTGGCAGATGGGGTTGCTGTCGGCGGCCGGGTCCGCGCCCATCCTGTTCGTCGGCCTCTTCGCCGGCGTGTGGGTGGATCGGCTCCGGCGCCGACCGCTTCTGATCGCAATGGACATCGGCCGCGCCGCGCTCCTGCTGACTATCCCGCTGGCGAGCGCGCTCGGTCTGCTACGGATCGAGATCCTCTACTTGGTCGCGCTGCTGCTCGGCGCGCTCAGTGTGCTGTTCGCCGTCGCGCACCTCTCCTTCATCCCGACGCTGGTCGAGCGCGAGCGGCTGGTTGAGGGCAATAGCAAGCTCCAGACGACGACGTCCGTGGCGCAGGTGGCGGGCCCGGGGCTCGGCGGTGTGCTCGTCGGCCTGCTGGGCGCCGCCTTCGCGGTCCTCATCGACGCGCTCTCGTTCCTCGCGTCGGCGTTGCTCATCGTGGGCATCCGCGTCAACGAGCATTCTCGCGCCGCCTCCGACGCGGGTGGCGTGATCGCGGAGATCGGCGAAGGGCTGCGGGTGGTGGTGGCTCACCGCATCCTGCGCGTCCTCGCGGGTTGCTCAGCCACGATCAGCCTGTTCGGTCAGATGTTCCTGGCGGTCTACGTGCTCTACATGACGCGCGACCTGGGACTCGGGTCAGTCGGCGTGGGCCTCGTGTTCGCCGCCGGCGGAGTCGGGGCGCTCGTGGGCGCCGTCGTCGCCACGCCCGCCACGAGGCGGCTGGGGCCCGGGCCGGCCATGATCTGGGCGCAGCTCTGCTTCGGATTGATCGGGATGGCGGTGCCGCTGGCGGTGCTGATGCCGCGGGTCGCGCTGCCGATGGTGGTGGCGGCGGAGTTCGGTCAGTGGATGGCCTTGAGCGCCTACTACGTGAACGCGGTCAGCGTCCGCCAGGCGCTGGCGCCCGACCATCTGCAGGGCCGTGTCAACGCGACGATGCGGTTCATGGCCGGTGGTATGCAGCCGATCGGCGCGCTGCTCGGCGGCGCGCTCGGGGGGCTGATCGGTCTGCCGCTGACGCTGGTCGTGGCCTCGGTCGGTATGCTGCTCGCGTTCCTGTGGCTCTTGCTGTCGCCGGTGCGCGCTTTCCGCGTCCTACCGTCGTCCGACTCGGCTGGGCGAGCCCTGGCCCCCGAGTGAGCCCCCGCGGGAGGATGCGGTCCTACGCCCCGGCATCCGTCTGCAGCGCGGCCTGCCGCACGAGCTCTTCGAGAACTTCGTAGGGCTGCGCGCCGACGACTTCGCGGCGGCCGGCCACGAACGTCGGCACGCCCGTGACGCCGTAGCGTCGGGAGAGATCCCAGTCCGCGTCGACGGCGGTCTTGAACGTGCGCTTGTCCAGCACCTCGCGCGCGCCGTCGACCGGCAGGCCCACGCGCTCGGCGATCTCCAGGAGCACCGCCGGCTGGGAGATGTCGCGCGCCTCCACGAAGTAGGCGCGGAACAGCGCGTCGTGCAGGGCTTCGTCGCCGGGCTGCGTGTCCGCCCACTTGCCGAGCTCCTGGGCCAGACGGCTGTTGTACGTCATCGTGCGCTCGCCGTAGGGAAGACCCTCGGCGTCCATGCGCGCCTTCATTTGGGCGTGCATGGCCTTCCGGTCTACGTTGCGCCCCGCGAACAGATCGGCCAGCGAGCGGCCTTGCGATGGTGTGTCCGGGTGCAGCGGGAAGTGCACCCACTCGACCTTCACGTTGTGCTCGGCCCGGAGCCGCTCAATACGCACGGTACTGAGATAGCACCAGGGTCAGACGTAGTCGGAGAAAATCGTCAGCGTCACGGGCTGGGTCACGCTATCGCCTCCTTGAATTTGCGCAGCACGTGAGGGCCTCGAACTCGACGGTGTTCCAGCCCACGCCGATCCCGAGGCGCAGCCGGCCGCCGCTCAGCACGTCGATCTGGGCCGCCTGCTTGGCCACCAGCGCCGTCTGGCGTTGCGGCAGGATCAGGATGCCGGTGGCCGGCCGAAGCACACTCCGTCTGGGGAACGATCGCGCCGGCCTTCATGCCTTGGACTCCTTGGCCCCGCCCATCCTAACGCCGATGAGTGACAAGCATGCGGATGCCCGGCTCCGGCCGCAGCGTGATGTAGGGCGTGGGCGTGATCCGCTGGCCGGAGACCAGCGAGAGCCGGAAGCGCTGGGCGATGGCGGCGAGGAGCAGGACGGCCTCCATCTGCGCGAAGCCGTTGCCGATGCACTGGCGCGGCCCGCCGCCGAACGGGAAGTACGCGAAGCGCGGCAGCCGGCGGGCGAGGTCGCCGGCCCACCGCTCCGGGCGGAAGGCCCCGGGCTCCTCGAACCAGCGCCGGTCGCGATGCACCACCCAGGTCGGCGCGATGACGATGTCACGCGGCGCGATGGGGTGGCCGGCGATCTCACTCGCCTTCACAGCCTGACGTGCGATGCCGTACGCCGGCGGGTAGAGCCGCATCGACTCCGTCACCACCATGTCGGCGTACTTCAGCCGTGGCAGATCGGCGACCGACGGCGCCCGGCCACCCAGGACGTCGCGCAGCTCGTCGGCGAGGCGGGCCTCGACGTCGGGGTGCTGGGCGAGCAGGTACCACGTCCACGAGAGCGCCACCGCGGTCGTCTCGTGGCCGGCCATGAAGATCGTCATGACCTCGTCGCGCACCTGGCGCGCGGTCATCCGCGTGCCGTCGTCGGCGTCCTGAGCGCTGACCAGCATGGACAGCAGGTCGCCGCGGTCCTCGTGGCTCGCGCGGCGCTGGGCGATGATGCGATGGACGAGCCGATCGAGACGCCGGATCGCCCGGCGCACTCGGAGGTTGCCCGGGGTGGGCAGCCAGTAGGGAACGAAGGCCTGGAAGCTCTGGAGCCGGGCGCCGAAGTCCTCCGCCAGGACCTTGGCCGCCTGGCCGGCCTCGTGAGCGTCGCCGGAGACGTCGGCGTCGAAGAGGGTCTTGGCGACGATGGCCTGGGTCAGCGCCATCATCTCGGCGTGCACCTCGACGACGTCGCCGTCCTTCCAGCCGGCCACGTGACGCTCGGCGAACGCGGTCATCACCTCGCCGTAGCCGGCCACGCGCTGGCGGTGGAACGCGGGCTGGACGAGCCGGCGCTGGCGCAGCCACGTGTCGCCCTCGGAGAGGAACAGGCCGTCGCCGAGCAGGGGACGCAGCAGGCGAACGCCCGGACTCTTGACGAAGTCGCGGCTCCGGGTGACGAACAGCTCCTCGATGGCGTCGGGATGATAGATCAGCAGGATGCGGTACGGGCCCATCTTCGTGGAGACGACGTCGCCGTACTCCCGCGCGCATGACTCGTAGAAGCCGAGCTGATCGCGCCGGAAGTGCACGCCGCTTCCGAAGTAGAAGCCGCCCTTCGGCCCCGGGAGGGCGGGCTTCATCGCGCCCTGACGAGCTTCTGCAGACTGCGCAGCCCGGGCGGCACGGGGCCGCGCCGCCCCCAGTTGGTGAACGACACCTCGCCCACGTAGATGTCGCCGCGCGAGTCCACCGCGAGGCCGTGGGGCGAGATGAACTGGCCCGGCTCGAGGCCGGCCACGCGCTGGCCCAGTCGCGCCAGCAGCGCGCCGGTGTGGCTGTAGATGCTCACCCGCGGCCCGATGTTCGGCATCTCCAGATTCACCGCCAGCGCGCCGCCGATCTCGCCGACATAGAAGCGGGCCTGCGGGCCGCGCTCGAGGAACAGCCCCGAGGGGCGGTGCATATTGGTCCACTGCGTCTCGTACCGGCCGTTGCCGTCGAACACCTGCACGCGATGGTTCTCGCGGTCGGCGACGTAGACCCACCCCTGCGCGTCGCAGCAGATGTTGTGCGGGATGTTGAACTGGCCCGGATCGGTGCCGGGCTCGCCCCACGAGCGCAGCCGCGTGCCGTCGGGCGCGTACGTGTGCACGCGCGCGTTGCCGTAGCCGTCGGAGACGTAGAGATCGCCCTGCGGCGAGAGCGCCGTGTGCGTGCAGCGGTGGAACGGCTCGCCGCTCATGTAGGGCTTCGGCGCGCCGGGAATCCCGAGCGTCAGCAGCACCTTGCCGTCGAGCGTGCAGTGCCGCACCGTGTGGTCGCCGTCGTCGGTCAGCCACAGCGTGTCGTCGGGCGCCATGTGCACACCGTGGGCCCGCCGGAACACCCCCTCGCCCCACGAGCGCAGGAAGTTGCCCTCGCGATCGAAGACGACCATCGGGTGGGCGCCCCGGTTGAAGGCGTAGACCCGGTCCTGCCGGTCCACCCCGACCGCGGCGACGTCGGCGTTGAACTCCCGCCCCGGCGGCAGCTTCGCCCAGCCGTCCATGACCTCGTAGCGATACTCGCCGCCGCCCAGGATGACCGGCATCACCGGGCCACGCGCACCAGGCGCAGCTCGCTCTTGACCAGGTCGGGCACGACGATCAGCAGGCCGGCGGCCTCGGGCACCACGCACAGGTCGGCGGGGCCCTTGAACCCGGACGCCAGGGTCTGCTTGCCGCCCTGCGCGCTCCAGCGGAACAGCGTGCCGGAGTTCCAGTCGGTGACGAGCAGGCTGCCGTCGTCCATCTGGTAGAGACCATCGAGCCGGCCGACGTCCTTGGCCAGGGTCGTGAGCTCGCCGCTCGCGGCCAGCGAGTAGATGCCGCGCGGCTGCTCGGGGGACATGAAGCCCACCATCAGCAGCGAGCCGTCCTTGGCGGGATAGAGCCCGTTGGGGTTGACCGACTTGCCCGAGAGAACGACCGTGACCTTGGGCGCGGCCTGGTCCAGGAAGTCCGCCGGCTCGACCCGGAAGACCTTGTCCGCGCGGTTGTCGCTGACGTAGAGCGCGCCGTGCATGACCGTCGGGTCGTTGGCGAACTCCACGCCGGGCAGCTCCACCTTCTGGCCGCGGCGCGTCTTGATGTCGAAGACCCAGACCACGTCGATGTCGGTCACCCAGAGCCGGTTGCCCTCGACCCAGATGCCCTTGGGCTTGTTGAGGACGTCGCCCCCAGCGGGGAGGAACTGCGCGTCGAGGATCTTGCCCTCCAGCGACACGCGGCTGATGTAGCCCTTGCCGTCCTTCTCCGCGGGCTTCAGCTCGGAGCCGAACTGGCTGACGTAGAGCACCTTGGCCTGCGGGTCGTACGCGACCGACTCGGGGAACTTGAAGCCGGTGGCGGTGTGCTCGGAGAGCACCCGGAGCGGTTTCGTCTCCTGGGCGCGCGCCTCGTGGACGGCGCCCAGCGGGGCCAGGATCAGGAGCGCGGCGAGGGGCAGAGCGAGCGAGATGCCTCGGTTCATGAGGTCCTCCTCTCGAAGATCGCGCGCGGATTCTCGACGAGCATCTGCGCGATGTGAGCCTCGGCGACCCCCGCCTTGCGCAGCGCGGGCAGGATGTCGTCGGAGATGTGATTGTAGTGCCAGAGCGGCCGGGTGCGCCGCTTGGCGTCCTCGGAGAGCATGTCGGTCCAGCAGTTGGCGTCGTGCGAGAGGACCATCCGGGGGGCGTACCCCTCGGCGCAGAGCCGGGCCAGCACTTCGACCCGCTTGGCGGTGGGCAGGAAATTCTCGAGGCCGAAGCGGTCCATCCCGATCGTGCTCCCCCGCTCCATCAGTCCGCGCAGATAGCCGAGGTCCTCGCTGTCGCCGCTGTGGCCGATGATGACGCGGCCGAGATCCACGCCCTCCTGCGCGAAGATCGCCTGCTGCGCCTCGCCGGAGCGCCCCGCCGCCCAGGTGTGCGTCGAGATCGGCACGCCGGTCGCCTTCTGGGCCCGCGCGGAGGCGCGCAGGATGTTCTCGATCACCGGGGTCACGCCGGCGGTGTCGGTGGCGCACTTGATGATGGCGGCCTTGACGCCGCTGCTTCCGATGCCTTGCGTGATGTCGCGGATGAACAGGTCGGCCGTCTCGTCGATGCTGTGCGAGCTGAAATAGCGCTGAGGCATCCACCACACCCCGGTCGCCACGATCACGTGGACGCGAGCGCGGCGCGCCACGTCGCAGATCAAGTCGATGTCCCGCCCGAGATCGACGGTGGTCAGGTCCACGATCGTACGGATGCCGCGGCGGGAGAGGTCGGTCAGCTTCTTCTCGGCGATGGCGAGGATCCCGTCGCGGTCGAAGAGGTGGGGCCAGTTCTCGTGCACGCCCGGCGAGCGCGTGACGATGTGCTCGTGCATCAGCGTCGGGCCGAGGTCGGCGGTGGCCATCGGGCCGAGCGCCGTCTCCACCTTGGCCGCCATCAGCGCGCCCCCGCCGCCGCGCGCTCGGCCAGCTCCTTGAGGCCGGCCTGGATCCAGGGAAAGAAGGGTGTCATCAGCGCGCGCACGCCCAGCCGCGTGTAGCGCTCGACGTTGGCCGCGTTGACGAGCATGCCGGCCGTGCGGCCGGCCTGGACGATCTTCGCCAGCGCCGCGTCGATCGTCTTCTGGACGTCCGCGTGGCCCATGTCGCCGATGTGCCCCATCGAGGTCGCCAGGTCGTTGGGCGCCACGAAGAAGATGTCGATGTGATCGACCTTCAAGATCTCGTCCAACTTGCCGATCGCGGCGATGTCCTCGATCAGGACGATCAACAGGCTCTGGTCGTTGGCGGTCTTCAGATAGTCGCCGACGCCGAACCCCTGGCGGCTCGTGAACATGCCGCGCCGGCCGAGCGGGGCGAACTTGCCCGCCTGCACGACCGCCTCCGCCTCGGCGCGCGTGTTGACGTGCGGCACGCAGATGCCCTGGGCGCCGCGATCGAGCGTGCGGTAGATGGTCGCGTAGTCGTTGTCCATCACGCGGACGACCGAGGTCTTGCCCCAGAGGTCGCAGGCCCGCGTGAGGTTGCCGAGGTCGGCGTAGTCCACGCCGCCGTGCTCGCCCTCCAGCCAGATGCCGTCCACCTCGAGGGTGCCGAGCTGGTCGATCAGGTCGGGGTCGTTGGTGCCGGACAGGATCGTGGCGATCCGGCCGGCGGCGAGCTTGTCCTTCACGCGATTGGGTCGGATGTTCACGGGGTCTCCTTGCTCGACCGAGATTTGTGCCGCCGACTACCGCGCCGCGACCGTCAGAGGCTTCAACCGGAAGTGCCGCGCGGCCGCCGACATGTGGCGATCGTCGGTGTAGATCTCCGGGAGCCCGTGCTCGTGGGCACAGATCAAGTGCAGGGCGTCAGCAGAGCGCAGAAACACCGGCCGCGGCAGGCGTGCAAACGCGGTCACTGTCTTGGCCGCCAGCGCGGGGGTGAGGGGAAGCCACGTCCACAGGCCCGCGCCGCAATCGTCGTCGAACTGGGCCATCACCTCCCGGAAGGTACCAGCATCAAATGCGCCTTCGCGGAGCTTCCTATGAAACACCGCGGCCACCTCGATCTGTCCGATCAGGGCGCAGCGCACCTGCCCGAGCGACTCGGCCAGCTGGCGCACCGCCTCGCTCTCGGGCTCGTCGAGGTAGAACTTCGCGATGTACGAAGAATCGAAATAGCTCACGAGGGCGACGGACGCTCGCGATCCTCGGAAATCATGGCCGTGCTGTCGGTCCCTCGGCCGAGCTTGCCCCTGAGGCGCGCGTATCCGGGCCGAACCCGGCGCGCCCGGAACGGATTGGCTGACCTCACGTCGGGGACCGGCTCGAGCCGCACCAGCGGCTTGCCGCGCTCCGTCACGGTGATCGCGCCGAGCTCGACCGCCTTGCGTACCCAGGCGCCGGTCCGCTCATGAAGCTCTCGGATCGAGATCGTTTTCATGTGACCCAATGTGACACATGTCGCCGGTCTCGCGCAAGCCGTGACCGTCCGCCGGCGCCGCCACAATTCGCACCGCCGCACTCAGTTTCCGCCTGCCGCGGGGCCGTCGATGCCGAGGGCGGCCTCCCAGGCCTGCTGGGTGGCGATGTCCTGCGTCCACGGGCGCATGAGCGCCCCCGCCCGGGCATCGCGCGCGTAGCGCTCGAGCGGATAGCGCTTGAGCAGGGCCCGCCCTCCGCAGACGCGGATCGCCTCCTGGGTCACCGTGACGGCCGAGCGGTGCACGGTCACACACGCGGCGCGGGCGCGCTGCACGGCGTCGGCCGGCGCGCTCACACAGGCCTCCGAGATCGCGCGGTAGTAGAGGGCACGGGCGGCCTCGAGCGCGAAGAGCATCTCCGCGACCGTGTGCCCCTTGACGGCGGCCTCGGTGTGGAGACCGGGCGAGCCGGGCATCCGGCCGGTCAGGTAGGCGATCGTGCCGTCGTAGGCGGCCTGCATCAGGCCGAGGAAGGTCGCGCAGAACGTCAGCGGTGAGAGGTGCGGGAAGGCGTTGTACATGGCGCCGAACAATCCCGGCGGCAGGACCTCTCCTTCGTCGGGGACGAAGACGTCCTGGAGGAGCATGTCGCGGCTCACCGTGCCGCGCATGCCCATCGGGTCCCACTCGCCCGGAAACGTGACGCCGGGCGCGTCCTTCGGTACTTGAAGGTAGAGCGTGCGCTCGATCCACGGCTCGTCGCCGACGCGGATCGCGGGCGTGGCGAAGCAGGGCGCGGCGCCCGCCAGCGAGACGAAGAACTTCCGGCCGTTGAGCACGTAGCCGCCGTCCACCTTGCGCGCGGTGGTCCCGAATCGCCGGCCGCCCATCGACAGCTTCGTGTCCGTCTCCCCGTGCTCCACCGGCTCGCTGTGGGGCTGGCCGTAGTAGACGCCGCGCTCAACCACCTCGCGGAACTTGACCGCCCGGAGCTTCTCGTGCCGCGCGCGCACCGGCGTCGGCATCGGCATGGCGTCGGCGATCTCACCCATCATCAGCATGGTGTTGCAGTGCATGGTGAAGGTCAGCGAGGTAGAGGCGTTGCCCTGGGCGAGCTGCTCGGCGACGAGACAGTAGGTCTCGTAGTCGCCGCCCAGCCCGCCGTAGCGCACGGGGACGCAGAGGCCGAGGAACCCCTCCGCGCGCAGGTCCGCGTAGTCGTCGAACGGGAACGACGCCTCCCGATCGTACGCCGCCGCCCGCGGCGCGAAGCGCTCGAGGGCAAGCCGGCGCGCGCGGACGATGAGCTCCTGCTGGCGCGCGGAGGGGCGCAGATCCATGGCCGGGCCTCATCATGCCAGAACCGGTATGATTCCATCTCGGCGACCGTCGCCCGGGGAGGATCGGCCATGCTGTAGCCGGGAGGACTACGCCGCGGACGCGCCGTACTGGAGGGCCGGGATCAGCTTGCGCTGAACCGGATCGACTCCCAGCCCGAACCCCTCGAGGGTGTAGGCGCCCAGCACGTCGAGATCGCCGGCGCCGCCGAAGAGGCACACGGTGTGGAGGGTGCGTCCCTCGAGCGTGATGAGCACCTCCGCGGCGTCACGCTCGACAACCTGGCCCTCGATCGTCACGACCCGCCGTCGTCCCGTCGGCGCGACCGACAGCGCGCGCAAGACGGCGGCGGCGACCCAGGTGTAGGTGGAGCCGCTGTCCACGAGCAGCTCGACGGGCTTGCGACGCTCGGGTCTCTCCGGGGCGGCGAGCAGCGCCTGCGCAAAGAACGTTCCCATCGATCGCACCCCCTTCAGCGCAGCGTAGGACCGCGGGCGCGGACAGCGCAAGAGTATCAAGCCTCAGACGGGTCGCTGCTCCAGTCGCCGCCCGCGAGCGAGGCGCGCGCCCACCCGCGCGCCGGCGGCGGCGAGCAGCGCGGCCAGGCGGGTCAGCGCGGGCGGGCGGCGGGCGGTGGGCCGCCAGACCAGCGCGACGGGTAACGCCGGCACGCGCGCGCGCTCGCTGACGACCCGATCGGCCGGCGCCTCGGCGAGCGCGAGGGCGGGGACCAGGCCGATGCCGAGCCCGCCGGAGACGTAGGAGAGCAGCAGCGACACGCTCGGCACGTCGATCGTGGACACCGGCCGGATCCGGTTGTCGGCGAGGTACTGATCGAGCAGCGCGCGGCCACGGCTCTCGGCGGCCAGGCGCAGGACGGGCTCGCGGCTCAGCCGCACGGTCAACGGCGCGCTGTCGCGCCGCGCGCGTCGCGGCCCCACCCAGGCGAAGGGCTGATCGAAGAGGTGGCGCTCCTCGAGGCCGCGCGGCGTCTCCTGCCCGGTGACGACAGCGAGGTCGACGTCGCCGGCGGCCACCAACCGCACGCCGGCGCGCGAGTGCGTGGTGACGATCTCGAAACGCACCGGCGGGTCGGCGTCGAGCAGGTCGCGGAGCACCGGCGCCAGCAGCCCCCTGCCGAGGTAGTCGCTGGCCGCCACCCGCAGCGTGGTGGCGGGATGGCCGGCCATCTCGGCGAGCTGGCCGAAGGCGGACTCGGCGCCGTTCCACAGCTCGCGCACGACGGGTAGCGCGGCCTCGCCGGTCGCGGTGAGGCGCACGCCGCGGCCGGCGCGCTCGAAGAGCTTGATGCCGAAGTGTGTCTCGAGCCGCCGGATCTGCTGGCTCACCGCCGACGAGGTGATGTGGCGCTGGCGCGCGGCCGCCGCCACCGAGCCCGTGCGCGCCACCGCCAGCAGCGTCTCGAGGGCGGGAAAGAGGGCGGCGTTGATCATGAAGCGTATCTTAACATTCGCTACAGAACGTTTCACTGGACTACACAGTCTGGATGGGGCAGCATCGCCGTCGCCGACGAAGAAGGAGGAGCGCTCATGGCACGCACGCTGCTCGACAAGGTGTGGGAGGCGCACACGGTCCGGACGCTGCCGTCCGGCCAGACCCAGCTGCTGATCGGCCTGCACCTGATCCACGAGGTGACGACGCCGCAGGCCTTCCAGATGCTCAAGGAGCTGAAGCTCAAGGTGCGCATGCCCGAGCGGACCTTCGGCACGCTGGATCACATCATCCCGACGACCGATCAGAGCCGCCCCTACGCCGATCCGCTGGCGGAGGAGATGGCCGTCCACATGATCCGCAACACCAAGGAGTTCGGCCTGCCGCTCTTCGACATGGCCACCGGCAAGCAGGGCATCGTCCACGTGATCGGGCCGGAGCTGGGGCTGAGCCAGCCGGCCATGACGATCGCCTGCGGCGACAGCCATACCTCCACCCACGGCGCCGTCGGCGCCATCGCGTTCGGCATCGGGACCACCCAGGTGCGCGACGTGCTGGCCACGCAGTGCCTGGCCATGGCCAAGCCGAAGCTGCGCCAGGTGCGGGTGGACGGCGCGCTGGCCAAGGGCGTCTACGCCAAGGACGTGATCCTCTGGATCATCAACCAGCTCGGCGTGAAGGGCGGAGTCGGCTACGCGTACGAGTACGCCGGTGACGTCATCGAGCGGATGACGATGGAGGAGCGGCTCACGGTCTGCAACATGTCCATCGAGGGCGGCGCGCGCTGCGGCTACGTCAACCCCGACGCGACGACGATCGAGTATCTGCGCGGCCGGCAGTACGCGCCGCAGGGCGCGGCCTTCGACAAGGCGGCCAGTTGGTGGACGTCGATGGCCACCGAGCCCGGCGCGACGTTCGACCACGTCGCGCGCATCGACGGCGCCGCCATCGAGCCGGTGGTGACGTGGGGCATCAACCCGGGCATGTCGGTGGGTGTCAGCCAGCTGATCCCGAAGCCGGAGTCCGCGCCCGAGGCCGACCGGTCCACCTTCCGCGAGGCGCTCGCTCACATGGGCTTTCAGGCCGAGCAGCCCATCAAGGGCGCGAAGATCGACGTCGCCTTCGTCGGCTCGTGCACGAACGGGCGGCTCTCCGACCTGCGCGCCGCCGCCGAGGTCGCGCGGAAGGGCAAGGTCGCCAAGCACGTGCGCGCCCTCATCGTGCCGGGCTCCCAGCAAGTCGCGAAAGCCGCGGAGACCGAGGGGCTGCACGAGATCTTCCAGGCCGCGGGCTTCGAGTGGCGCAAGGCCGGCTGCTCGATGTGCCTGGGCATGAACCCCGACCAGCTGGTGGGGCGCGAGATGAGCGCGTCGTCCAGCAACCGCAACTTCATCGGCCGCCAGGGCAGCCCGACCGGCCGGACACTTCTGATGAGTCCTGCGATGGTCGCCGCCGCCGCTATCTCGGGCGCCGTCGCCGACGTGAGGGAGATCCTGCGATGAGCACGACGACAGACGTCAAGCGGCGCCAGGTGTCGGGGCGCGGCATTCCCCTGCCCGGCAACGACATCGACACCGATCGCATCATCCCCGCGCGCTTCCTCAAGGAAGTGACCTTCGAGAGCATGGGCGAGCACGCCTTCGAGGACGCCAAGAAGCAGAACCCCGAGCACCCCTTCAACCAGAAGGTCTACCAGGGCGCCGCCGTGCTCGTCGTCGGCCAGAACTTCGGCTGCGGCTCCTCGCGCGAGCACGCCCCCCAGGCCCTCATGCGCTGGGGCATCCGCGCCATCGTGGGCGGCTCCTACGGCGAGATCTTCTTCGGCAACTGCGTGATGCTCGGCATCCCCTGCCTGGTCGCGTCGCAGGCCGATCTCGAGTGGCTGCAGAAGGCGATCGGCCGCGATCCTCAGGCGCCAGTGGCGGTGGACGTGGACAAGCAGGAGGTCCGCCTCGGCGACCGCGTGATCAAGGCGACCGTGCCCGACGGGCCGCGCCACCAGCTCGTGGCCGGCACGTGGGACTCGACGGCGGTGTTGCTGGAGGCGGGCGCGGCGATCGAGGCGACGGCGAAGAAGCTGCCGTACGTGACGGGGTTCTGACCGGAAAAGTAGTAGGCTCGGGGGCATGGGTCCCGACCGACGTTCGAGGACACCGCCGAGCCTCGACCGCGATCTCCTCACCGTCCAGAAGAAGATCCTCGGGCAGGACGAGGCGTCGTAAGGGTTCCGAGCGAGGGCCATGACCGACATCGCCAAGCGCAACCTCGTCGCCCAGTGGGCGTTCGACACGCGCCCCGTCCTGCTGCGCTTCCACCTCTGGCTCGAGGACGTGGAGGTCGAGCGCGCGCAGGCGGAGCCGGTCTCCGCGCACACCTTCGCCCCGCGGGGGATCGCACGGTGCCTGGCGATGACCTCGGCGGCGACGGCGCTCGGCACGCGGCTCTTCGGCGACTACGGCGGCGGCGCCGGCAAGGACAAGGCGACCGTCAACCAGGTGAAGAAGGCGGCGGACGCCGTCAGCGCCTACGTGATGAGCGAGGGGCTCTGGGCCCTCACGCGGACGCTGCCGGAGAACCACGCGCTGATGGTGTGCCTGGGCGAGGGGCTGATGCCCAAGGTCGGCGAGACGCCGGAGATGGGCGCCAACCCGATGCTGGGCTTCGGGCGCGTCTACGCGCGGCCGGAGCTGGCGAAGACGGTGGACCGGCGCGTGCGACGGCTGCTCAACGAGCCGGGGCACACGTTCGAGCAGTTCCACGAATCGCTCACGGGCCGCGGCATCACGCTCTGGGGCGCGGCGGTGGACACGCTCGAGAACACCTCGCGCTTCGCCGACGGCCAGCCGACGGGACCGATGACGGTCCTCCACCTGTTCGACTCGCCGCTGCGCCTGTCACGGCCGTACGAGTCCTACATGGGCGGCCTCACCGTCCCCGCGCGCGTCGCGCAGGCCGCGCAGAACGCCTCCGTCCTGCTCGACTACCGCACGCCGCGCCGGCTGGTCGTCGAGGCGATCGAGGCGGCGTACCCGGGCATCCGCCGCGAGCACGTTCACGTGTGGACGCTGCGCGGCAAGAGCCGCGTGCATCGCCTGGGACGGCTCTGGGAGGAGTGGGAGAAGCTCGGTGTCCACCTGGTCGAGGACGGCTGGAAGGCGCCGTCGGGGCTCGCCGTGTTCACCGACTCGGGGACGTATGCGCCGACCTTCCTCGTCGGCTCCTGGAAGGACGCCGCCGGCGCCGCGCACGTCTTCCTCTGCGACGGCTACGCGGCGACGGCCGAGGCGATGCAGGCGGCGAGCCTTGCCGACGTCCTCGACGTGCACAGCACGATGTCGCTCTTCTCACCCTCCTTCGAGCTGCCGGTGGACGTCGAGGGACGGCTGATGCAGCTCGAGCCCGCGGCGGCGGACTTCGCGCCGCGCCTGGGCGCGCTGCTCGGCGTCCGTGACGTCGAGGCGGGCAAGGCGCGGACGTACACGGAGGCGATCGACGAGGCGGCGGCGGCCAACATGCCGCTCGGCAAGCCGGTGCTGCGCGCGGACGACTTCATGCCCGACAAGGCGTGGTCGGTGCTCGCCAGCGTCGGCTACATCTGCGACGACCCCTACACGGGCGCCGCCGGCGTCACCCAGGTGGGCGACCATATATATCGCGTCACCACGCGGCTGGCCACGCGCAAGGCCTCCAGCCGGGTCACCTTCACCCTGCGGCTCATGGAGCCGCTCGAGACGACGCGCCAGATCTTCAGCCCGCTGCTCGTGCGCTTCCTCTCCGGCGTCGATCACACCACGCGGCCGGTAAAGATCTCCGACTCCGGCCGCATCCGCAACGAGCTGCAGACGATGATCCCGCAGGCGCTCGAGCACGACGGCGAGCGCATCCGCGTGCGCTTCGAGCGGATCAACGAGCTGGTCCTGCCGCCCGACAAGCAGGCGCGCATCCGCGCCGTGCTGGCCTGGTACAAGGCGAATCATCCGGTCTGGTTCGACTGGCTCGATCTCGGCTGAGCCGAGACGACCGTCAGGGAAGAAGCTGGGAGACCGGAACGCTCGCGGCCTCCAGCGCCTTGGCGGTTTTCCTGGTCGCCGTGTAGTGCGGGGCGCCCTTGGGCTCGGCCACCATGAGCTCGCCGCCGATCAGCTCGATGCGATCCTCGGGCTGGAATACGCCCCGCTCGATGAGCTGGTCGTACTCGGCGCGGCTGAGATTCGGCATCACGTGCATTCTAGCGCTGGCGCTTTCGGTCGGCGCCGATCTCGGCTAAGCTGCCCGCGGCCGATCCTTCGAGACAGGGAGACCAGAATGCGCGTCACCGCCGCCGTGCTCTACGACGTCAACAAGCCGTACGCAGTCGAGACCGTCGAGCTGGACCCGCCCAAGCGCGGCGAGGTGCTGATCAAGGTGGGGGCGGCCGGCGTCTGCCGGAGCGACCTGCACTTCCAGAAGGGCGAGGCCACCATCGCCATGCCCGCGGTGCTGGGCCACGAGGGCGCCGGCACCGTGCAGAGCGTGGGCGAGGGCGTCAGCATGGTCAAGCCCGGCGACCGCGTCATCCTCTCCTTCGTGCCCAACTGCGGCCACTGCCACTCCTGCGAGAGCGGCCGGCCGCATCTCTGCGACGAGCACGCGCGCACCAGCGGCAAGCTCTACGACAACACGTCGCGGCTGCACACGCTGGCCGGGCAGGACTGCGCCCACATGGGCAAGGTCGCCTGCTTCGCCGACTACTGTGTGGTCCCCGAGATGGGCTGTGTGCCGGCGCCCGCCGCGCTCGACTTCCCGCAGCTCGCGCTGATCGGCTGCAGCGTCACCACCGGAGTGGGCGCCGCGCTGTTCAACGCGCGCGTGCAGCCCGGCGACAGCGTGGCGGTGATCGGCTGCGGCGGCGTTGGTCTCAACGTGCTGCAGGGTGCCCGGCTGGCCGGCGCCACCACCATCGTGGCGGTGGACGTCAAGGACGCCGCGCTCGCCTTCGCGAAGAAGTTCGGCGCCACGCACACCGTGAACGCGCGCACCGAGAACGCCGTCGCGCGGGTGCACGCCCTCACCGGCGGCGGCGTCCACTTCGCGTTCGAGGCGTACGGCGGCGGCGCGACGACGAAGATGGCGGTGGACATGCTGCGCAAGCGCGGCACCGCCGTCATCGTGGGCATCGCGCCCGCCGGCGACACCGCGGCCATCGAGCCGGTCGTGCTGACGCGCGGCGAGAAGACCATCACCGGCACCTACTACGGCTCGGCCCATCCGCGCCAGGACATGCCGCGCATCGCCGACTGGGTCGGGCGCGGGCTGATCGACGTCGCCTCGCTCGTGACGCGGCGCTACCCGCTGGCGGAGATCAACCGCGCGTACGAGGACCTCGAGACCGACGCGGTGGGGCGCGGCGTGATTCTGTTTTAACTGGGGGCCCCGATATGGCCCCCAGACCCCCCGACGCTCGGGCCGTCCCGGCGGAGCCGTGACGGCCCTCGTGAACCCGCGCTACCAGGGAAGGACCGCGGGCTCGTACTTCTCGATCCGCTCCTCGATCCGCATCAGCGGCTCGATGCCGTAGAGGCGGCGGGCGTTGTCGCCCATGAGCTTGCGCTGCGCCGCGGCGGGCACGCCGATCTCGGCCATGTGGTGCAGCCCGTCCCAGGCGTCCTCGGCGTCGTGATGCGGGTAGTCGGAGGACCAGATCGCGATGTCCTGGAACACGTCCCACAGGCGATAGACGAGCGTCTCGTCCGACTCGAAGCCGATGAAGCAGCGCTCGTGGAACACCTCGACGGGATCACGGATGAGGCGGTTGTCGCGCTGGAACGCATAGAGGTTGGAGAAGTTCGAGCTGCGCGCCAGGATCAGCGGCAGCCAGGAGGCGTTGGACTCCAGCACCGCCGCCTTCAGCCGCGGGAACTTCTCGAGCCAGCCGGTCTGCACGACCACCGTCACCCAGGTCATCGCCTCCATCAGGAAGCCGAGCGTCTCGGACGCGTCGATGGCGGGATCCATGGCCGCGGTGATGTTGGAGACGAACTGGCCGGGCGAGTAGACGACGGCCTCGTCGGTGAACAGCAGCCCCTGCCCCGAGTGGCCGCGCATCTGCGCCATGCGCTGGCCCCACTCCGGCGTCAGCGCCTCGCGCGAGGGGAACGTGTGCATGGCCAGCACCACGCCGGTGGCCTCGAACTCGCGCCAGAGGGGATCGAACTCCGGCAGCGTGGGATACCGGCCGTTCCAGAAGCAGGGGCGCACGGCGGCCGCCTTGAAGCCGAGCTTCGCGACGCGTTTCAGCTCCGCGATCGAGGCCTCGACACTCTGCAGCGGCAGCACGGCGCAGGGGAACAGGCGCTGGGGGTCGGCCGCGCAGTAGTCCAGCACCCAGTCGTTGTAGGCCCGGGCCAGGATCGTCGCGGCTTCCGCGCTGCGCAGCAGCGCCAGCCGCACGAACCACGTGGGGAACAGCATCACCTGGTCGGTGCCCAGCGCGTCCATGTCGTTCAGCCGCGCGTGCGGGTCGCGACAACCCAGCAGCCGGCCGAACTTCTCCTGCCACGGCGCGGTCCCAGGAGTCAGCCGGCCGACCTCCTTCTTGTCCCAGCGCGCCCAGCCGACCTCGGCCGCGTTCGAGCGCTCGCGAGCGGCGGGGACGACGCGGCCGTTGATGTACAGGAGGTCGCCGTCGGTGTGGAAGCAGAACTGCGTCTTGATCCAGCTCCGGCTCTTCGCCGGCACGTACTCGTCCCAGATGGCCGGCGGCTCGACCACGTGGCTGTCGCAATCGAAGACCGGAAAGCTCTTGCGGACGACGGTGGCCATGCCGGGATCTCCTTGGGCCGGAGCGTTCGCGCTCCGGGGCGCTATTCTATCGCCGATGGATGACCCCACGCGCGCGGCGCTGGCCCACGTCGACCGGCGCGAGCTGATCGACCTGGCGAGCGCGCTCATCCGCATCCCGAGCTTCAAGACGGAGGAGACCCCCGTCGCGCGCTTCCTCGAGGGGTTCTTCCGCGAGCGCGGCTACGCCGTCGACCTGCAGGAGATCGAGCCCGGGCGCTTGCAGACGATCGCCACGCTGCGCGGCACCGGCGGCGGGGCGAGCCTGATGCTGAACGGCCACACCGACATCAACGCGCTCACCCGGCGCTGGCGGCGCGATCCGTGGACGCCCACCCTCGAGGGCGATCACCTCTACGGCCACGGCGTGCAGAACATGAAGGGCGGTCTGGCCAGCATCATCATGGCCGCCGAGGCGGTTCGCCGCTCGAGCGTGCGGCTGGCGGGCGATCTCGTCGTGGCCTGCGTGGCCGGCGAGACGCAGGGCGGCGAGGGCACGCATTATCTGATGGAGAGCGGCCTTCGCACCGATGCCGCGGTGGTCGCCGAGCCCTTCGGCGCCGACCATCTCGTCACCGTCCACT
>JBGQFW010000032.1:0-37807 GCA_041497115.1 Methylomirabilia bacterium | reverse complement strand
GCCGCCGTGGCTCGTGGTCGCCATCGCGGCGGCGGGCGGCGCCGTCATCGGCGCGCTGGCGTGAGGCCGCTCAGGCGCCCAGGCGCGGCAGCAGCCGCAGGGCGTTGTCGCGCTCGATCGCTCTCAAGTCATCCGCGCTGAACCCGTGCGCCGCCAGCCCCTTCACGTGCTCGGCGGCGGTGCGATAGGGGAAATCGGTCCCGAACACGATCTGGGAGACCGGGACGAGCTTCGTGAGTGACGGCAGCGCCCACGGGTGGGCCGCCTGCGCGGTGTCGTAGTAGAAGCGCCGGAGCTCGTGCTCCACGCCGTTCGGCACCCGTGAGGCGAGCGCCTTGTTGACGAGCGGCAGGCGCACGAAGCGCTCGGTCAGGAACGGCAGCGTGCCGCCGCCGTGGGAGAAGATCAGCTTCACGTCGGGGAAGCGCGCGGCGGCGCCGCCGAAGACCAGGCTCGCGATCGTGCGCGTGGTGTCGGTCCCCCACTCGATGATCGAGTCCGGCACGTCGGCAATGAGGTTGCCGCAGCAGTTCGCGGTGGTGGGGTGCGTGTACGCGACCGCCCGGCGGCGGTTCAGCTCCTCCAGCACCGGGGTGAACGCCGGGTCGCCGAGCCACTTGTCGCCGTAGCTCGTCAGCAGGCCGACACCGTCGGCCCGGAGCGTGTCGAGCGCGTAGGCGAGCTCCTGCAGTGTCGCCTCGACGTGGGGCATGGGCATCGCGGCGAACATGCCGAAGCGCCCCCTGGAGTCCGCTACCAGCCGCGCGGTGTACTCGTTGCACTCGCGCGCCACCCGGCGGGCGCCCGCCTCGTCGAGGAACTTTAGAGCGGGCGTCGTGAGCGAGGTGATCGCCGTCGCCACGCCGGCCCGGTCCATGTCGGCCAGCGACTTCTCGGGTGTCCAGTCGCGCACGGGGCCCGGGATGTTCCGCGCGGTGAGCGCCGCGACGTACGGCGGCGGCGTGTGGTGATGGTGGACGTCGATCCGGTGCGCCTGGGGTGAGGACATGGTGGCTCCCTCGCGCCGTCGAGAGTCGGCGGACGCCGATTGTAGCCCAGGCGCGGATGCGGGTAGAAAGGAAGCCGTGGTGACCTGGCACCGGCAGACGGCCGAGGCGACGCTGGCGGCGCTCGATGCCTCCGCCAACGGGCTCACGAGCGCCGAGGCGGGCCGGCGCCTGGCCGCGCACGGGCCAAACCAACTGACCGAGGGGCCGCGGCGGACGGCGCTGGGGCTGCTCGCCCGGCAGTTCACGGACTTCATGATCCTGGTGCTCCTGGTCGCCGCCGTCGTCTCCGGGCTGATCGGCGACGTCGTGGACACGCTCGCGATCATCGCGATCGTCGTGCTGAACGCGGCGATCGGCTTCGTGCAGGAGTACCGCGCCGAGCGGGCGATGGCGGCGCTCAAGGCGATGGCGGCCCCGACCGCGACGGCCGTCCGCGACGGGGTGCCGGCACTCGTCCCCGCCGCCGGGCTCGTCGCGGGCGACGTCGTCCTGCTCGAGGCGGGCCGCCTCGTGCCCGCCGATCTCCGGCTGCTCGAGACCGCGCGCCTGCGCGTGGACGAGGCGGCGCTGACCGGCGAGTCGGTTCCCGTCGACAAGACGACGGCGGCGCTGAGCGACGCCGCGCTGCCCGTCGGCGACCGGCGCAACATGGCGTACAAGGGCACGACCGTCACCTACGGCCGGGGGCGGGGCGTGGTCGTCGCCACCGGGATGGACACCGAGTTCGGCCGGATCGCCGCGCTGCTGCAGGCGGCGCCGGAGGTCCGGACCCCGCTGCAGCAGCGGCTGACGCGCTTCGGCCAGCGGCTGTCCTTCGCGGTCCTCGCCATCTGCGTCGTCGTGTTCGCGGCGGGGCTGGCGCGCGGCGAGCCGGCGCTGCCCATCTTCCTGGTGGCGGTGAGCCTCGCGGTAGCGGCGATCCCCGAGGCGCTGCCGGCGGTGGTGACGATCTCGCTCGCGCTCGGCGCCCGCAAGATGGTCGCCAAGCACGCGCTGGTGCGCAGGCTGCCGGCGGTGGAGACGCTCGGGTCGGTGACCTACATCTGCTCGGACAAGACCGGCACGCTCACGCTGAACCGGATGCGGGTGGAGGCGTGGTACTGCGACGGCGCTCTCGGGCACACGCCCGCGCCGGGCGATGCGGGGGACGACCTGCTCCGGGCCATGGCGCTCAGCAACGACGCCGCCGACGGCTCGGCGGGCACGATCCTCGGCGACCCGACGGAGGTCGCGCTGCTGCTCGCGGCGCGGGCGGCCGGCGTCGACCGGGCCGCGCAGGCGGCGCGCTTCCCGCGGGTCGCCGAGCTGCCCTTCGATCCGGAGCGCAAGTGCATGACGACGGTGCATCGCGACCCGGCCGGCGGCTTCGTGTCGTTCACGAAGGGCGCGGTCGAGGCGGTCCTCGAGCGCGCGCGGGACGTCCGCGTGGGCGGCGGGCTCGCGGCGCTGGCGCGCCCGGCGCTGCTCGAGGTGGGCGATCGCATGGCGGCCGACGGCCTGCGGGTGCTCGCCGTGGCGGCCCGCCGGTGGGACGCGCTGCCCGAGGCCGTCACCCCGGCGCTCGTCGAGCGCGACCTCACGCTGCTCGGCCTCGTCGGCCTCATCGATCCGCCGCGCGACGAGGTGCGCGAGGCGGTCGCCACCTGCCGGGCCGCCGGCATCATCCCCGTGATGATTACCGGCGACCACGCGCTGACCGCCCGCGCGATCGCCCGCCGCCTCGGCATCCTCGACGACGACGGCGGCGCCGTCGTGACCGGCCCCGAGCTGGCCGAGCTCTCGCCGGAGGCGTTCGCGGAGCGGGTGAGGGGCGTGCGCGTCTACGCGCGCGTCGCGCCCGAGCAGAAGCTCAGGATCGTCACCGCGCTCCAGGCGCAGGGCGAGTTCGTCGCGATGACCGGCGACGGGGTGAACGACGCGCCCGCGCTCAAGCGGGCCGACATCGGCGTGGCGATGGGCGTCACCGGGACCGACGTGGCGAAGGAAGCCAGCGCGATGATCCTGCTCGACGACGACTTCGCCACGATCGTGCGCGCGGTGCGGGAGGGGCGGCGCATCTACGACAACCTCCGCCGGTTCATCCGGTACGTCGTGACGACCAACTCCGGCGAGATCTGGACGATCTTCCTGGCGCCCTTCCTCGGCCTGCCGATCCCGCTGCTGCCGGTCCAGATCCTCTGGATCAATCTGGTCACCGACGGGCTGCCCGGCCTGATGCTGTCGGTCGAGCCCGCCGAGCCCGACGTCATGCGGCGGCCGCCGCGGCCGCCGACCGAGGGCGTGTTCGCCCACGGCCTCGGCGTGCACGCCGTCTGGGTCGGCCTGCTCATGGCCGCGCTCACGCTCGGAACCCAGGCGTGGCTCTTGCACGCCGGCGCCGCGCACTGGCAGACGATGGCGTTCAGCGTGCTCTGCCTCGGCCAGCTCGCCCACGTGCTCGCGATCCGCTCGGAGCGCCAGTCGCTCTTCACCCAGGGGCTCCGCTCCAACCCGCTGCTGCTCGGCGCCGTCGGTCTCACGGTGGCGCTGCAGCTGGCGACGATCTACGTGCCCGCCCTCAACGACGTCTTCCGGACGCAGCCGCTGAGCGCGGGCGAGCTGGCGCTGACGCTCGCGATCGCCGGTGTGGTCTTCGTGGCCGTCGAGATCGAGAAGTGGGTGAAGCGCCGCTGAGGCTCGAGCCGCGGCTCAGCCCGCGGTGGGGAGCTCGACCACGCCGCCGCCGACCACCGACAGCTCGCCGTCCTGGTTGCGCGCCTCCTGCGCGATCTCGACCAGGTGGCGGCCCTCCTCCACGAACGTGCGGACGACGTGGCCGTCGATGCGCAGCACGTCGCCCTCGGGGTTGTGGCGGCGGATCTTGCAATGGGCGCGGCGCAGGACGCCGTCGTCGCCCATCCAGTTGGTCAGGTGGTGGATCAGCCACGAGCAGCGCTCGGGGCCGTAGTCGTAGGCGCCCGGCGCGCCCACCACCGCGGCGAACTCGGGCTCCCAGTGCACGCGCTCGGGACAGTCGGGGATGCCGAAGCGGTTGGGGATGCCGAGGCCGGCGTGGCGGCGGATCTGCTTCCACGCGAGCTTGTTGGCGCGGATGTAGAGGCCGCCCCACCCCTGCGCGTAGGCGATGAAGCCGGTGACGGTCATCGGCCCCTTGGCCATCGTCGGCAGCCGCTCGCCCGCGCGCACGTCCGGCCAGGAGCGCGGCACGCCGCCGCGCACCTCCTCGTGCTCGTAGAGGCGCCAGACCTCGGCCAGCTCCGTCTCGGTGTACCGCCGCGGCGGCCGGGCCCTGGTGCCCGCGTACTTGGTGCCCCGCTCGCGGGCCAGGTCGCGGTCGGTGCGGAAGCACCAGCTGTCGGCGGCGGCGACGAGCTCGCCGTGCTGGTTGTGGAAGTCCACGTGGTAGACCTGCTGGATCGCGCGGCCGGCGAAGCTCGTCTCGCGCTCGATCAGGTCCTTCAGCCACGCCTCGGTCGTGATCGTGTCGTTGCGCAGCACCGGCCGGTGCCAGGTCCAGTCGGCGCCCGCCCACATGGCGTGCACGCCCGCCAGCCCGCCGACGTAGCCGGAGACGATCCGGCTCGTCGCGAAGAGAAAGCTCGGCGGCGCGACGAGGCCGCCCCAGCGCGTGCGGGCGGCGTAGTCGGGATCGCACCAGAGCGGGTTGTCGTCGCCGATGCCGTGGGCGTAGTGGCGCAGGTTGTCGCGCGTGGCCTCGTGGCACCACGGCTCGAGCGTGTCGGTGATCCGCACGCCGATGCGCCGGCGCAGGGCGTCGAGCCCCGCCTCGGTGATCTTCGGAAACCGCGCCGCGGCCTCACGCGCCACGCCGGGTCTCCGCCTGCTCGGCCTCGCGCAGCGCCTTGCGGTTGACCTTGCCCGCCGGTGTCTTGGGCAGCGCCGCCACGAAGGCGACGTGGCGCGGGTACTCGTGGCGGCTCAGGCGCGTGCGCAGGAAATCCTGCAGCTCGCGGGCGAACGCCTCGTCGCCCGGGCGCGCGCTGACGACGAACGCCTTGACGACCTGGCCGCGCAGCACGTCGGGCACGCCGATGACCGCCGCGTCGCGCACGTCGGGGTGCTCGAGCAGCACGTCCTCGATCTCCACCGCGCTCATCGTCCAGCCGGCGGAGATGATGACGTCGTCGGCGCGCCCCTCGTGGTGGAAGTAGCCGTCCCTGTCCAGGTGGCCGCGGTCCTTGGTGGAGAACCACGCATCGCGCCGCCAGACCTTGATCTCGCCGATCTCGCCGGGCGGGCAGGGGCGGCCGTCGGAGGCCTGCACCTCGACGCGCACGCCCGGCACCGGCTTGCCGAGCGCGCCGGGACGAACGACGTAGTCGGCGGCGCCTGGATAATCGGCGAGGATCACCCCGACCTCCGTCGTGCCGTACATGCTGCACGGGGCCACGCCGAACGTCGCCTCAACCCAGCCTCGGGTGGCGCTGTCCATCGGCTCGCCGGTGAACGAGAGCTTCGCGAGCGTGTAGCGGTAGCGCGCCGCCTCGCCGGAAGCCTTGAGCATCCGAAAGTGCGTGGGCGCGGCCGAGAGGTTGGTGATCTCGTAGTCCTGCAGCGCGCGCAGCAGCCGCACCGGGTCGAACTTGCCGGCCATCGTGCCCGTCGTCACGCCCAGCGCCAGCGGGGCGAAGGTGCCGTGCCAGAGGCCGTGGCCCCACGCCGCCGAGGACGGGCAGAAGAAGCGGTCGCCCGGCCGGATGCCGGTGCCGTAGAGCGCGGCGACCATGAGGACGACGATCGCCCGCTGGGTGTGGCGCACGGCCGCCGGCAGCTCGCGCGTGGTGCCCGAGGTGTACTGGAACACGGCGAGGTCGTCCGTCGCGGTGCGGACCTCGTAGCGCGCGGGGTGGGCGGCGACCGAGGCCAGCAGCGCGTCATCGGCCACCACCACGTCGAGGTCGGCGAGGGCCCGCGCGGTCTCCACCTTCTCGGCGTTGGTGATCAGCAGCTTCGGCGCGCAGTCCTGCACGCGCAGCCGCACGCCCTCGGGGCCGAAGGCCGTGAACAGCGGCACCGCGACGGCGCCGCGCTTGATGGCGCCGAAGAGCGCGGCGTAGAAGGCCAGCGAGGGGTCGAGCATGATCGCCACGCGATCGCCGGGGGCGACGCCGCGGGCGGCCAGCCAGTGGGCGAAGCGCGACGACCACTCGGCCAGCTCGCCGAAGCCGATCGCCTCGTCGCGCCCGTCGGCGTGGGCCACGCGGACGGCCACGCGCCCGGTCGCGGCGTGGCGGTCCACACACTCGTGGGCGAGGTTCATCCGCGCGCGGTCGCCGTCGAACAGCTCCCAGAGCGCCGCCGGCGAGAAGTGGCGCTGGGCGTCCGCGTAGCTCGTGTAGTCCGTCAGCCTGGCCATGGTCGTGGGCGCGCGGTTGTCAACCCGGCGCCGCCATTGTATATGGACAGGGCCGATGGATTTCCACGCCTTCATGTACGTGACGATCGGCCGCCGCCACGAGCTCGAGCGCGGCATGGCCGGCAAGGATCCCGTCCTCTACCAGCGCATGCTGGAGGAGATCGCCGAGTACGCGCGCGCATGCGACGCCTCGGGGTGGTCGGGCATCGGCATCCCCGAGCACCACCTGCAGGTGGAGGGGTTCGAGCTGGGTCAAGACCCCGGCCTCATGGCGATGTTCCTTGGCCAGCACGGCCCGCGGCTGCGCATCAACCAGTTCGGCTACGTGCTGCCCACCCACAACCCGCTGCGCGTGGCCGAGCATGCCGCCACGCTCGATCACCTGCTCGGCGGCCGCCTCAACGTCGCGTTCGTGCGCGGCTACCAGGCGCGCTGGTTCGAGAACTACGCGGCCGTCCGCGGTACCAAGGCGACGGGCCCGTGGAACCGCAAGACGGAGGAGGACGCCGCCAACCGCGAGCTGTTCGAGGAGTGCGTGACGATCATCAAGACCGCATGGGCGCGCGACACGTTCTCGTTCAAGGGCAAGTACTGGTCGTTCCCGGCCGAGGGCCAGCGCCAGCCCCACGCGCATCCCGTCTACCTCAAGTACGGCCGCGGCGTGGACCCCGACGGCACGATCCGCGAGGTCGGCATCGCCCCGCGCCCGCTGCAGAACCCGATCCCCGTCTACTCCGGCTTCACGCATAGTTTACAGACCTCGCTCTACTGGGCGCGCGAGGGCGGCAAGCCCATCGTGATGGCCGGCGAGATGGACTTCTGCGAGATGCTCTGGCGCCGCTATCGCGAGGAGGCCGAGGCTCACGGCCGTGACGTACCGCGCGGCGAGGAGGCCGCCTGGGGCGGCTACCTCGTGCTTGCCGACACCAAGGCCGAGGCGGAAATGTGGGCCGAGGACTGCCTCTGGATGTGGGATACCTGGTCCACGCCGTTCGGCCAGGACCGCCCGCCGCTGCTCGTCGGCGACGCCGACACGGTCACGCGCATGATCGAGAGCGCCGCCCGCCACGTGCCGTTCAACGAGATGTTCCTGCTCTTCGGCCAGGGCATCCTCGCCCGCGACCGCTGCCTGAAGACCCTCGAGCTCTTCGCCGAGAAGGTGATCCCCCGGTTTCGGTAGGGTCGCGCGACGCTCAGCCCCCGAGCGCGAGCGCGCCCATCCGCTCGCGCGCCGCGGCGTCCGGCAGCGGGCCGGCGCCCGCCCTCATGTTGTCGGCGAGGTGCTCGGACCGGCTGGTGGCCGGGATGACGCAGGTGACGGCGGGGTGGGCGAGGATCCACTTGAGGAAGAGCTGGGCCCAGCTCTCGCAGCCGAGCTCGGCGGCCCACGGGGGCAGCGCGCGGCCGCGGATGCGCTGGAACATCCCGCCTTCGGCGAACGGGCGGTTGACGAGCACGGCGACGCCGCGGTCGCTGGCCAGCGGCAGGATGCGCCGCTCGGCGTCGCGCTCGCCCAGCGAGTAGTTCACCTGCACGAAGTCGAGCGGCTCGGCCCGCAGCACGCGCTCGAGCTCGTCGTAGGCGCTCGCGGTGTAGTGGGTCACGCCGATGTAGCGCACGCGGCCGGCCTGCTTCCACTCACGCAGCGTGGCCAAGTGGATCCGCCAGTCGAGCAGGTTGTGGATCTGCATGAGGTCCAGCCGCTTGGTGCGCAGCCGGCGCAGCGACTGCTCCATCTGCTTCACGCCCGCGTCGCGGCCGCTCGTCCACACCTTGGTGGCGAGAAAGAGCGTGCCGGCGATCCCGAGCGAGGCGGCGAGGTCGCCCACCACGGACTCGGCGGCGCCGTACATCGGCGAGGAGTCCACGACGCGGCCGCCGAGGGCGACGAAGCTCTTGAGCACGTCCGCGAGCGGCGCGCGGTCGGCGGCGGCGTTGCCGACGTCGCCGGCGTTGCCGACATCGAAGGTCCGCCAGGTGCCGAGCCCGATGACCGGGATCGTCTCGCCGCTGGCCGGGATCGGTCGCGCCAGGAGCGGGGCCGTCGCTCCGGCGCGGCCGGGAGGCGTGGCCGCCGCTGCCGTCATCAGGCGGAGGACCGCACGGCGGGTGATCACTTCCCCTTGAGCTTCAGATCCTCGTAGGGCGCGGAATAGGCGTGGCCGGGGATGAGGCCCAGGCCGGACTCCTCCACGCGCGGGCCGACGCCGTTGAGGAAGGCGAGCTGCCAGATCGGCGCGAACATCACCTTGTCGGTGATGAGCTGCTGGATCTTCTGCAGCTCTACCTCGCGCCGCTTGCGGTCGTGCTCGGCCGCCTGCTCCTGGAAGAGGCCGTCGATGTCCGGGTACGAGCCGTACACGTACGTGCCGCCGGTGACGGCGAAGTTCTCCAGGCGCGTGGCGGCGTTGCCGAAGGCCCCGCTGGCCGTCTGGATGACGTTCTTGTACTTCTTGTCGGCGTAGCCGCGCCAGAACGCCGCCCGCTCCAGCGGGCGCAGCTGCGTGCGGATGCCGACCTGGCGGAAGTTGTTGACGACGGCCTCGCCGAGGTTGGCGTACGACGTGTCGCAGAAGTACTCGCCGGCGTCGAAGCCGTTCGGATAGCCGGCCTCGGCCAGCAGCTGCCGGGCACGGGCCGCGTCGCGCGGCTGGGCGGGCGGCTGCCAGAAGAAGTCGAACGTCTCGGGGATGATGCTCCACGTCACGTGCGAGTGGCCGAGCGTGAGCGCCTGGTTGACCCCCTGGCGGTCGATCGCGAGCGAAGCGGCCAGCCGCACGCGGCGGTCGTGCCACGGCGACTTCGGATCCCACTGGTCCGCGAAGTAGAGCCAGAAGGGCGACTGGATGACGGTCGGCTTCAGGACCAGGCCGGGGGTGCGCTGCAGCTCCTCGGCCAGCTCGCCGCGGATCGAGTACGCGATGTCCACCTCGCCGCGCTTGAGGGCGGCCAGCCGCGTCGCCTCGTCGGGGATGACGCGGAAGACGAGGCGCTTCACCGCCGGCGCCTTGCGCCAGTACTGATCGAACGCCTCCATCACCAGCTCGACGCCCGGCGTGAACGACACGAACCGGTACGGGCCGGCGCCGATCGGCGCCTTCTTGAACCCCTCGTCGCCGACCTGCTCGACGTACTTCTTGGGCACGATCCAGCCGGCGCCGGTGGCGCTCGTGTAGAACGTCATGAAGTCGGGCCACGGCCGCCTGAGGCGGATGCGCACGTGGCGGGCGTCGGGCGTGTCGACACCGGCCACGTTGGCCTTGAGCGTCTTGACGGCGGCGCCGCGATAGCGCTCGAGCGAGAATTTCACGTCCTCGGCGGTGACCGGCTCGCCGTTGTGGAAGCGGGGGCCCTTGCGCAGGACGAACTCGTAGACGAGCCCGTCGGGCGACACGCTCCACGACTCGGCCAGGCTCGGGGCGGCGGCCTGCCCGGGCATGGGCTTGAGCAGCGCGTCGTGCAGCGCGTACATCAGCATGTAGGGCGTGATGAGGCCGGGCGTCTCCGCCGGGTCGAACCACGTCGGCGCCAGTGAGATGTGCACGGCCCACGTGAGCTGGCCGTCGGCCGCGGCGGCCGGGGTCGGCGCCAGGGCGCCGGCCACGAGGAGCAGGACGGAGAGGAGGAGGGCGCGGGCCGCGCGCCGGCTCATGATCTCCTCGTCAGTGCATCGGCCGCCATCTCGACGTCGTAGCGCTCCTTGGCGACCTTCCGCACGGTCTCGGCGAACTGCGGGTGGTCGATGAGGATGCGCGCGAAGCTCGTCTTGTCCAGCGCGACCAGGTTGCAGCCGGTCTTGGCCCGCACGCTCGCCGTGCGCGGGCCGTGCATGAGCAGCGCGATCTCGCCGACCACGTCGCCGTCCTTGAGCGTCTTGAGGACCTTGCCGTCGTCGCTGATGACCTCCACCTCGCCGCGGACGATGACGAACATCTCCCGGCCCATCTCGCCCTTGGTCATGATCATCTCGCCCTTGCGGTACACCACGGGGCGGAGCGCGAGGATGACCTGCGAGAGGAAGAGCGGGTCGCCGTCCTTGAAGATGGCGACCTTGTGCAGCACGTCCTCGGTCAGCAGCTCGAACCAGTGGCGGCCGTCGCGCTCGATGAGGTCGTTGGCGCCCGCCGGCCCCCAGCTGCCCCGCGCGTAGTTCGGGAAGTCGGGGACCTTGACCTTCCAGTAGTCCATGAGCGGCTGGGCCACGCGCCACGCCGCCTCGACGAGGTCGCCGCGCGAGAACAGCGTGGCGTCGCCGTGCGAACACGAGTAGATCATCACCTCGTAGCCGGTGTAACGCGACGCCGTGAACGCCTCGCCGTAGCCGAAGCGCATGTTGACCGGCTGCAGCCGCAGCACCGGGCCGGGGATCTTCGCCTGGAACTGCACCTCGATGCCCTGGTAGGGCTGGATGTGGAAGATCAGCCGGTTGGGGCTGATCTCGCGCACGGTGGTGTTGCGGAAGAGCACCTGGGGCGCCTTCTTGAACTCCACGATGATCTCGGTGCCGCGCTTCCAGAGCGCCTTGCCGGAGCGCAGGTAGATCGGCACGCCCTCCCACCGCCAGTTGTCGATGTGCAGGCGCGCCGCCGCGAACGTCTCGGTCTTGGACTGGGGATCGACGTCCTTCTCCTGGCGGTAGCCCGGCTTGATGACCTTGCCCTGGTCGTCGAGCTGGGGGCCGTACTGGCCGCGGACCACGTACTTGATGACCTCGTCCTGCGTATACACGCGGACGGCCTGCAGCAGCTTGGCCTTCTCGTTGCGGATGGCGTTGGACTCGAACGAGCCCGGCACCTCCATGCAGAGGTAGGCGAGCATCTGGAACATGTGGTTCTGCATCATGTCGCGCAGCACGCCCGAGCTGTCGTAGTAGCCGCCGCGCCCCTCCACGTCCACCGCCTCGGCGACGTTGAACTGGATGTTGTCGATGAAGTGCTTGTTCCAGAGGGGCTCGAAGATGCCGTTGCTGAAGCGGAACGCCAGGAGGTTCTGCACCGTCTCCTTGCCGAGGTAGTGATCGACCCGGTAGATCTGGTCCTCGTGCCAGTGGGCGAGGACGTCCTCGTTGAGCTTCAGCGCGGAGGCCAGGTCGGTCCCGAACGGCTTTTCCACGATGATGCGCTTCCATCCGGGCCCGTCCTTGAAGCCGACCTTGTGCAGCTGCTCGCAGATGAGGCCGAAGAAGCGGGGGGCGGTGGCGAAGTAGAAGAGGACGTTGCCGCCGATCTTGTACTGCGCGTCCAGCCGGGCGACCTCGACCTTGAGCTTCTCGAACGCCTTGAGGTCGTCGAAGCCGGCGGGCATGTAGTTGAAGCGGCTGACCAGCCCGTCCCACGTCTTCTGGTCGAAGGCGTTGCGCGTGTGGAACTTCTTGATGTCCTCGTTCATCCGCGCCTGGAACGTCTCGGTGTCGAGCGGGTCCATCGCGGAGCCGAGGACCGCGAACTTGTCGGAGAGCAGGCCGTCGCAGGCCAGGTTGTAGATCGCCGGCACCAGCAACCGCTTGGTCAGGTCGCCCGACGCCCCGAAGATCAGCATCACGCACGGCTGGCTCGTCGGGTTGGCGGCCTCGTCCGAGACCTGGCCGCGGCTTCCCACCACCTGCGCATGCTCGCTCATGGGCCCCACCTTTCCCTCGCGGATCAGGCATGTTAGCAGAGGTGCCATCCTCCCGCCATGCCACGGCCGGGCGCCCCGGCCGCGCTCGTCAACATGACGTCCTCCGCGTAACGCGCCGCCCACGAAACGAGCAGGGCGGCCCCGGGCTGATGACGAAGGCGGCAATCGCCGCCGCCGCCCGCCCGCCCTCGTTCGACGAACCGACCGCCGCGGCGGACGTTTCGGCCGCGCGCCGCCGCTGGCACGCGCGGTGCAACTCCATTCCCCGCGGTCGACGACGACCACGAAAACGCAAGGGCGCTGAGGCCCGACCGGCCCCGGCGCCTTTTCCATTTCAGGAGGCGGAGCATGCTCGACATCAGTCGCCGGCAGTTCCTCAGGACCACCGCGGCCGCCGCCGCGCTGGCCGGCGTGCCGGCCGGCTGGGCGGGCGGCGTCTGGGCCTCCGACGCGCCGGAGAGCCCGAAGGTGCGCATCGGCATCATCGCGCTGACCGACTGCTCGTCCATCGTCATGGCCCACGAGCTGGGGCTCTTCCGGAAACACGGCATCGAGTCCACGATCTCCAAGGAAGCCTCGTGGGCGGTGATCCGCGACCGCCTCAGCCTCGGCGAGAACCAGGCCACGCACCTGCTCCTCGGCATTCCCTACGCGGCGACGATGGGACTGCAGGGCTCGCCGCAGAAGCCGATGATCATCCCGATGTACCTCAACCGAAACGGGCAGGCGATCACGCTCACGAAGGCGCTGCTCGACAAGGGCGTGAAGATGCCGGCCCAGCTCAGGGCGCCGGCGCTGGAGGTGAAGGGCAAGGGAAGCCCGATGACCTTCGCCATGACCTACCCGCCGGGCACGCACGCGATGTGGATGCGCTACTGGCTGGCCGCGGGCGGGATCAACCCCGACCGCGACGTCGCGCTCATCACGATCCCGCCCGCCCAGATGGTCGCCAACATGAAGGTCGGCAAGATGGACGGCTTCTGCGTGGGCGAGCCGTGGAACGCGCGCGCGATCGCCGACGGGATCGGCTTCACCGCCATCACCACCCAGCAGATCTGGCGGGACCATCCCGAGAAGGTGCTCGGCTTCACCGAGGAGTACGCGACGAAGAATCCCCGGACGGTGAAGGCGGTGATGCGCGCGGTGCTCGAGGCCAGCCAGTGGAGCGACAAGCTCGAGAACCGCCCGCGCCTGGCCGAGGTCGTCGCGCAGCCGCAGTACGTCAACTGCCCGAAGGAGATCATCCTCGGCCGCCTCCTCGGCGAGTACGACTACGGCGACGGGCGGCGCGAGCGGGACAAGTACTACATGACCTTCTTCGACCGCCAGACCAACTTCCCGCTGAAGTCGCACGGCGTGTGGTGGCTCACCCAGTTCCGGCGGTGGGGGATGGTCAAGGAGCCGCCCGACTACAAGGGGCTGGTGGACCGCGTGCACCGTCCCGACATGTTCCGCGAGGTCGCCAAGGAGATGGGGGTGGAGACGCCGCGCGAGGACATGAAGAAGGAGACGCTCTTCGACGGCGTCACCTTCGACCCGGCCGAGCCCGAGAAGTACGCGCGGGGCTTCGCCGTTCATTCGATGGCCTGAGGCGGGACGATGTCGCGGGCGACGCTCCGCTCCGTGCTGCTGCCCGCGCTCGGCGTCCTCGGCGTGCTGCTGCTGTGGACGCTGATCAGCGAGGTCGTCGCCCACGACCTGCCCTCGCCGTGGCGCACGTGGCAGGAGTCGCGCCGCTACGTGCTGGAGCCGTTCTTCAAGGACGGCGAGATGAACCAGGGGATGGGGCGGCTCGCGCTCTTCTCGCTGGTGCGGGTGGGGAAGGGGTTCGCGCTGGCGCTGGCCGTCGGCACGCCGGTCGGCTTCCTGCTCGGCCTCTCGCGCGGCTTCCACCAGTCGTTCGATCCGATCGTGCAGTTCCTGCGGCCGATCTCGCCGCTGGCGTGGCTGCCGCTGGGGCTCATCATCTTCCAGAAGTCGGAGCCCGCCGCGATCTTCACGATCGCGCTGTGCGCGATGTGGCCGACCGTCATCAACACGGCGGTCGGCGTGCGCTCGATCAGCCCCGATTATCTCAACGTCGGGCGGGTGCTCCGCCTCTCGCGCTGGAAGATGCTGACGAAGATCATCGTCCCCGCCACGCTGCCCTACGTGTTCACCGGCTACCGCCTCTCGCTCGGGCTGGCCTGGCTCGTCATCGTCGCCTCCGAGATGCTGACCGGCACCCCCGGCGTCGGCGGCTTCCTCTGGCAGGAGTACAACAGCCTCGTCTACTCGCACATCATCCTGAGCGTCGTCACCATCGGCGCGATCGGGTTCCTGCTCGACCGGCTCATGGGGCTGGTCGAGGCGCGCGTGCGGGCGGCCTGATGGCGCTGCTCGAGGTGCGCGGCGTCCACAAGTCGTTCCGGACCCGCCGCGGCGTCACCGAGGTGCTGGGCGGCGTGAGCCTGGCGCTGGAGGACGGGGACTTCGTGGCGGTGGTGGGCTACTCCGGCTCCGGCAAGACCACGCTCGTCAACCTGATCGCCGGCCTGCTCGCCCCCGACGCGGGCGAGATCGTGCTGGCCGGCGCGCCGGTGGCCGGCCCCGGCCCCGAGCGCGGCCTCGTCTTCCAGCAGTACTCGCTGCTGCCGTGGATGAGCGTGTACGACAATGTCGCGCTCGCGGTGGACGCGGTCCACGCCGGCCTCCCCGCCGGCGAGCGCCGGCGGCGCACCGACGCGCTGATCGCGCTGGTGAATCTCTCGGCGGCGGCCGCCAAGCGGCCACACGAGCTGTCGGGCGGCATGCGCCAGCGTGTGGCGGTGGCGCGCGGGCTGGCGATGGAGCCCAAGGTGCTGCTGATGGACGAGCCGTTCAGCGCGCTGGACGCGCTCACCCGCGCGACGCTGCAGGACGAGCTGCTCCGCATCTGGAGCGAGCGCCGCACCACCGTGGTGTTCATCACCAACGACGTGGACGAGGCGATTTTGTTAGCCGACCGGATCTACCCCATGACGCCGGGGCCGGGCGCCACGCTGGGGCCGCCGATCGAGGTCGGCCTGCCGCGCCCGCGCGCGCGCCGCCACCTGAGCCTCACGCCCGCCTACCAGAAGGCGCGCCAGGCGCTGGTGGAATGTTTGCGGGCGCGGGGGGCGTAGTGGCGGCGTTCGTCGAGATCGCGCAGCTGGGCAAGACGTACGAGACGGCGGCGGGGTCGGCGGTCGTCGTCCGCGACTTCACGCTCGAGGTGCGCGAGGGCGAGTTCGTCTGCCTGGTCGGCCACTCCGGCTGCGGCAAGTCCACGGTGCTCTCCATCCTGATGGGGCTGAGCCTGCCGACGACCGGCGGTGTGGTCATCGGCGGCCGCGAGGTCGACGGGCCGGGGACCGATCGCGGCGTGGTCTTCCAGTCAGCGACGCTGCTGCCCTGGCTCACGGTGGCGGGCAACGTGCGGCTCGCGCTCGACCAGGTGGCGCGCGCGCGCCGCGGGCGGGAGCCGGGGCGGGCGGCCGAGGACTACCTGGCCGCCGTCGGCCTCGGCGGCGCCGGCGAGCGGTATCCGCGCGAGCTCTCGGCCGGCATGCAGCAGCGCGTCGGCATCGCCCGCGCGTTCGCGCTGGAGCCCCGGCTGCTGCTGCTCGACGAGCCCTTCTCGCTCCTGGACGCGCTCACGCGCATGGAGCTGCAGGACGAGCTGCTGCGCCTCTGGGAGGAGCGGCGCCGGACGGTGATCATGGTCACCCACGACGTGGACGAGGCGCTGCTGCTGGCCGACCGCGTCGTGATGATGACGCGCGGCCCCGAGGCCACCGTGGGCAGGATCCTCGACGTGCCCTTCGCGCGGCCGCGCGTGCGCGACGAGATGCTGGGGCGCGCGGACTACTTCTGGCTGCGCGACGCGGTCGTCGGCTTCCTCGAGGAGCAGGGCCATGGCTGACGGGGCGTGGCGCGCCACCGGGTGCCCGTACTGCGGCGTGGGGTGCGGGCTGCTGGTGCGCGTGGCCGACGGGCGCGTGGCCCGCGTCAAGGGCGATCCGGCCCATCCCGCCAACCTCGGCGACGTCTGCGCCAAGGCGGTGCACCTGCCGCCGACGCTGCGCACCGACGACCGGCTGCTCCACCCGCAGATCCGCATGGGACGCGGGCGCGACGCCGACCGCCGGCGCGTGCCGTGGGAGCTGGCGCTGGAGTTCACCGCCGAGCGGCTGCGCGAGATCATCGCCGCCCACGGCCCCGACGCCGTCGGCTTCTACGCCTCCGGCCAGCTCCTGACCGAGGAGTACTACGTCGCCAACAAGCTGGCCAAGGGGTTCGTCGGCACGAACAACTTCGACACCAACTCGCGGCTGTGCATGGCCTCGGCCGCCGCCGGCTACACGCGCTCGCTCGGCGCCGACGGCCCGCCCGCCGCGTGGGAGGACATCGAGCACGCCGACTGCTTCTTCCTGATCGGCACCAACACGGCGGACTGCCATCCGGTCACGTTCCGCCGCATCCGCCGGCGCAAGGCGGCCGCGCCCGACGACGTCTTCGTGATCGTCGCCGACCCGCGCTGGACGGAGACCGCCGACCTCGCCGACCTGCACCTGGCGCTGGCGCCCGGCTCCGACATCGCGCTGCTGAACGCGATGCTCCACGTGCTGTGGCGCGAGCGGCAGCTCGACCCCGCGTTCATCGCCGGCCACACCGCGGGGTGGGAGGAGCTGGTCGGTGTGATCGAGCGCTATCCGCCCGAGCGGGCGAGCGCGCTCACCGGGCTGTCGGCCGACAGCATCGTGCTGGCCGCGCGCTGGTTCGGCCGCGCGCGGGCCGCGCTGACGCTCTGGAGCATGGGCGTCAACCAGAGCCACGTGGGCACCGACAAGAACGCGGCGATCATCAACCTGCACCTGGCCACCGGGCAGATCGGCCGGCCGGGCGCCGGCCCGTTCTCGCTCACCGGGCAGCCCAACGCGATGGGCGGCCGCGAGACGGGCGGCCTCGCCCATCTCCTGCCCGGCTACCGTCCGGTGGGTGACGCCGCCGCCCGCGCGGTGGTGGAGCGCCACTGGGGCGCCGCCCCCGGACGGATCGCGCCGCAGCCGGGGCTGGCGGCGCTCGAGATGTTCGAGGCGCTCGAGCGCGGCGCGCTGCGCGCGATCTGGATCCTGTGCACCAATCCGGCCGCCTCGCTGCCCGACCTCACGCGCGTGGAGCGCGCGCTGCGCGCCGCCGAGCTCGTCGTCGTGCAGGACGCCTATCACCCGACCGAGACGACGCGCTTCGCCGACGTCCTGCTCCCCGCCGCCCAGTGGCCGGAGAAGGACGGCGTGATGACGAGCTCGGAGCGGAGGCTGACGTACCTGCCCAAGCTCGTCGAGCCGCCCGGCGAGGCGCTGCCCGACGCCGTGATCCTCACGCGCTTCGCCCGGGTCATGGGGTGGAAGGAGGCCTTCCCCTATGCGAGCGCCGCGGAGATCTTCGACGAGTTCGCCGCCCTCACCGCCGGCACGCCCTGCGACTGCTCGGGGCTGAGCCACGCCCGGCTGCGGGCGGAGGGACCGCGCCAGTGGCCGGTGCCGGCCGCCGACCACCCCGGCACCGCGCGGCTGTACACCGACGGGCGGTTCCCCACCCCCGACGGCCGCGCGCGCTTCGTCGCCGTCGAGCACGCCCCACCGGTGGAGACGCCGGACGCGCAGTTCCCGCTCACGCTCACGACCGGCCGCGTGCGCGACCACTGGCACACGCTGACGCGCACGGGCAAGGCCCCCGCGCTGATGGCGCGCACGCGCGAGCCGATCCTCGAGGTCAACACGCGCGACGCGCGCCGCCTGGGGCTGAGCGACGGCGACTTCGTGGAGATCACGTCGCGCCGGGGCAGCGCGGTCGCCCAGTGCCACGTGGCCGACACCATCCGCGAGGGGACGTGCTTCCTGCCGTTTCACTGGGGGCGGCAGCTCGGCTTCTACAAGGCCGCCAACAACCTCACGCTGGGAGTGCGCGACCCGATCTCGCGCCAGCCCGAGCTCAAGGCCTGCGCCGTCCGGCTGCAGCGGCTGCCGGGGAAGTGGGAGTGCTCGTGATGTGAGCAGCCGGCCGCCGCTGCCTGCTTCCTCGGCAGCGGGGGCCGCGGCCCCACGATCCTAACTGCGCGTCATGTCGAGCGGCCGGTTCCGCGCCCGGACCGGCACAGGCCTTGCTCGCCCAGCGGGCAGTCGCGACGCCGGGGTCGCGGCCGAGGCCAGGGACAATGGCGCCCCTGTCAGGGGCGCCATTTTTGTCTTCAGGGGGGACACTCATGGAGGAGCGGCTCGCGAGCGCGGTCGAGCGGTCGGTGGAGCATGCGGTGTTCGGCGGCGAGGTGGGCCGCCGCGAGTTCTTCCGCCTGGTCGGCGCCTCGACGGCGACGGCCGCGCTGGCCTCGGTGTTCCCGATGGGCGCCGCCCGGGCGCTGGCCCAGGACAAGCCCGGGCCGGTCGAGAAGAAGGACCTCAAGATCGGGTTCATCCCGATCACGTGCGCGACGCCGATCATCATGGCCGAGCCGATGGGGTTCTACCGCAAGCACGGCCTCAACGCCCAGGTGGTGAAGGCCTCCGGGTGGGCGATGATCCGCGACCTCTCGATCAACCACGAGACCGATGCCACCCACATGCTCACGCCGATGCCGCTGGCGATCAGCATGGGCGTGGGCTCGCAGGCGGTGCCGTACGTGATGCCGGCGGTGGAGAACATCAACGGCCAGGCGATCACGCTGGCGACGAAGCACAAGGGGATCAAGAGCGCGCGCGAGATGAAGGGGTTCAAGTTCGCGGTGCCCTTCGACTACTCGATGCACAACTTCCTGCTGCGCTACGTGCTGGCCGAGGACGGCCTCGATCCCGACCGCGACGTGCAGATCCGCGTGGTGCCGCCGCCCGAGATGGTGGCCAACCTGCGCGCCGGCAACCTCGACGGCTACCTGGGCCCCGACCCGTTCAATCAGCGGGCGGTCTTCGAGGAGATCGGCTTCATCTGGATGCTCTCCAAGGACATCTGGCCCGGCCATCCCTGCTGCGCCTTCGCCGCCACGCGGGAGTTCGCCGAGAAGAACCCCAACACCTTCCAGGCGCTGGTGCGGGCGATCGTGGAGGCCACGCAGTTCGCCCACGCCGCCGCCAACCGCCGGGAGATCGCCCGGGCGATCGCGCCGAAGAATTTCCTCAACCAGCCGGTGGAGGTCGTCGAGCAGGTGCTGACGGGAACCTATCCCGACGGGCTCGGCAACACCAGGACGGTCCCCGACCGGATCGACTTCGACCCGTTCCCGTACCACTCGATGGCGATCTGGATCCTCACCCAGATGAAGCGCTGGGGTTATCTCAAGGGCGACGTGGACTACCGGAAGATCGCCGCCGAGGTCTACACGGCCGCCGGCACGCGCGAGACGATGAAGGCGCTCGGCTTCAAGGCGCCCGGCGAGAACGCGATCAAGCACACCTTCGCGCTCGGCAAGACGCGGGTCTTCGATCCCGAGCGGGCCGAGGAGTACGTGAAGTCGTTCCCCATCCGGAAGGGGTGAGCGGGGTGGACCGCGACCGGCTGCGGGTGGTGCTCTACTCGATCGCGCTGGGGATCGTGGTCGTCGGCCTGTGGCAGGGGCTGGTGGGCGCGGGCCCGCCGGGCAAGGGGCTGCCGGGGCCGCTGGCGGTGGCGCGCACCGCCGCCGAGATGCTCGCCCACCCGTTCTACGACAACGGCCCCAACGACAAGGGCATCGGCCTGCAGCTCCTGGCCAGCCTCGGCCGGCTCGCCGTCGGCTGGGTGGCCGCCTCGCTGGTCGCCGTCGTGGCCGGCGTCGTGCTCGGCCTCTCGCCGACGCTCTACCGGGCGGTGAACCCGTACATCCAGGTCCTCAAGCCGATCTCGCCGCTGGCCTGGATGCCGCTCTTCCTCTACACGATCAAGGACTCCTCGGCGGCGGCGGTGCTGGTCATCTTCATGTCCTCGCTGTGGCCGACGCTGGCCAACACCGCGTTCGGCGTGGCCAGCATCCGGCGCGACTACCTCAACGTCGCCGCGCTCCTGCAGCTGTCGTGGCCGCGCCGGCTGGTCAGCGTCGTGCTGCCGGCGGCGGCGCCCGCCATCGTGGCCGGCCTGCGCATCTCGATCGGCAGCGCGTGGGTGGCGATCGTCGCCGCCGAGATGCTGATCGGCGGCACCGGGGTGGGCTACTTCGTGTGGAACGAGTGGAACAACCTGGCGCTGACCAGCGTGATCTTCGCGATCCTCGCCATCGGCCTCATCGGTGTCCTGCTCGACGCCGGGCTGGGCCGCCTCTCGCGCCGGCTGGCCTACAGCGAGTAGCCGGCGATGGCCTTCCTCGAGATCGACCACGTCAGCAAGCACTTCCCGGCACCCGACGGGCGCGGCGAGGTGAGCGTGTTCCAGGACGTGGCGTTCTCGATCGAGCGGGGCGAGTTCGTCACGATGATCGGCCACTCGGGATGCGGCAAGAGCACGCTGCTCAACATCATCGCCGGGCTCGAGCGCGCCTCGGGGGGCGGCATCGTGCTGGAGGGGCGCGAGATCACGCGGGCCGGCATGGACCGCATGGTCGTCTTCCAGAACTTCTCGCTGATGCCCTGGATGACGGTGTTCGAGAACATCCGGCTGGCGGTGCGGGCGGCGCACCCCTCGTGGCATCGGCGCCACGTCGCCGAGGACGTCCAGCGGTACGTGAACATGGTCGGCCTCACCGGCGCCGAGGACAAGCGCCCGGCCGCGCTCTCGGGCGGCATGCGCCAGCGGGTCGGGCTGGCCCGCGCGTTTTCCACCCAGCCCAAGGTCCTGCTGCTCGACGAGCCGTTCGCCCAGATCGACGCGCTCACCCGCGGCGTCATCCAGGACGAGCTGATGCGCATGTGGACGGCCGGCCGCAACACCGTGTTCATGGTGACCCACGACGTGGACGAGGCGGTGCTGCTCTCCGACCGCATCGCGCTCATGACGAGCGGGCCGGACGCGCGGCTGGCCGAGATCGTGCCCGTCAAGATCCCGCGCCCGCGCACCCGGGCCGAGCTGCTGGACGACCCCGAGTACGCGCGGCTGCGCACGCACATCCTGAAATTCCTGGTCGAGGGCGGCCGCCGGCCCGGCGCCGCCGAGGACCAGGAGGTCGCGCGGAGCACCGGCCGGCGCCCCGTCCTCGTGCGGGGCGGCTGAGACCCAGAGGAGGAGATCATGGACCGCACCGCAGCCCTGCAGGCGATCCGCAGCGCGCGCCAGGCGCGCGGGATCAGCTACGACGACCTGGCCAAGGCCATCGGCACCAAGGACGCGACCTACGTCGCCGCCGTGCTGCACGGCCAGCACCGCCTCAACGCCGAGGAGGCCAAGACGCTGGCCCAGGCGATCGGGGTGGACACCGAGCTGGCGATGGTGACGACGGCGATGCCGCTGCGCACCGACTTCCCGCTCACCACCGACCCGTTCAAGTATCGGCTGATGGAGCTGGTCGGCGTGTACGGCGACGCGCTTCGCGACCGTTGCCAGGAGCTGTTCGGCGATGGCATCCTCTCCGCCATCGACTGCGTGGTGAAGCTCGAGAAGAAGGGCGAGCGCGGCGTGCTGACGATCGACGCGAAGTTCCTCCACTACAAGGAGTACTGAGGCTGACCGGCCTGGGGCTGTTCATCGTCGCGGCGCTGGCGCTGCTGCTCACGCCGGGGCCGGCCGTGCTCTACATCGTGGCGCGCAGCGTTCAGGCGGGGCGCCGCGCGGGGCTCGTGTCGGTCCTCGGCGTGCACGCGGGCACGCTCGTGCACGTGGCGGCGGCGGCGGCCGGGCTCTCCGCGGTGCTCGCCGCCTCCGCCACCGCGTTCATCGGTGTGAAGCTGGCGGGCGGCGCCTACCTGATCTATCTCGGCGTGCGCCGGCTGCTCGACCGCGCGCCGGCGGTCGTGGCCGCCGGGCGGCCTGGGGTGCGGCTGCGGCGCGCGTTCGCCGACGGCTTCGTCGTCAACGTGCTCAACCCCAAGACCGCGCTGTTCTTCCTGGCGTTCCTGCCGCAGTTCGTGGACGTGGCGCGCGGCGCGGTCGGCGCGCAGGTCCTGGCGCTCGGGGCGCTCTTCGTCGCGCTGGGGCTGGTGACCGACTCGCTCTACGCGCTCGCCGCGGGCGCCGCCGCCCGCCGGCTCCGCGCCCGCCCCGGCTTCGTGACGGGCGAGCGCTGGCTCACCGGCGGCACGTACATCGGCCTCGGCGTCGCCGCCGTCGCGACCGGCCACCGCAAATAGCCGGCGGCCGAAGACATCGCAGGCTGCTTTTTCAGCAGCCTGCGTCGGTGAAGCCGATGCGGACGCGGCGGTTGTGGCGCCCCTTGTTGTCGATCTTGAGGATGCGGATCGGCCGCGACTGCCCGGTGGAGGGCAGGTGGGTGCCGCCGCACGCCTGCCGGTCGAGGCCGACGATCTCCACGATGCGCACGGTGCCGTCGGCGGCCGGCGGCGGCGCCACCGAGCGGCAGCGGATCAGCCCGGCCTCGGCGGCCACCGCGTCGGTCGGCAGCCACGCGTAGCGCACGGCGAGATCCTGGCGGATCACGTCGTTGATCTCCGGCTCGAGCGCGCGCAGCCGGTTGTTGTCGGCGTCGGGCAGGTCGAAGTCCATCCGCGCCGTCCCGTCCTCGTTCATCTGGGCGCCGGTCACCAGCGCCCCCTGGAATCGCTGGAAGACGAGGGCGTTCATGATGTGCGTGTCGGTGTGCAGCTGCGTCATCATCGCGCGGAAGGCGGGATCCACCACCGCCTGCACGGCGCCCGCGAGCTCAAGCGGCTCGGCGAGAACGTGCCAGAAGCGGTCGAACTCCTCCTCGATGGCGGTGACGCGCGCCTCGCCGCCGCTCCAGCGCAGCGCGCCGCGGTCGGCGAGCTGCCCGCCGCCGCCGGGATGGAACGGCGACTGCGCCAGGAGCACCGCGCCGGGGCGGGCCTCGACGACGGTGGTGTCGAGCGTGAGCACGTCGGGATGGTCGTGACAGTAGTAGCGTGACATGTCAGCGGGCCCCCCGCCGCGTCATCGGGCCAGCCACGAGTTCCAGAAGTACATGCGTGGCGCGGTGCGGAAGGGGCCGCGCACCTCGCGGCGGGCGGCGTCGAGTGTGAAGTAGTCGGCGATCTTCACGGTGCCGACATCTTCATAGTAGAGCGCCTGCACGCGCTCGATGATGGCCTTGCGCTTCTTGGGATCGTTCTCGCCGCGCAGGTCGGCCATCAGCCGCTCCTTCTCCTCGTTGCACCACCAGCCGGCGAACGTGCAGCGCAGCGCGACGTGCAGGGCGGGGTCGGCCGAGAAGACGAAGCCGGTGGAGAACACGTCCCACAGCTCGGGCTTCTCCTGCCGGGCGTTCTGCGTCGCCCAGTCCACCACCTGGAGGTCCACGACGAAGCCGGCCTCCTCCATCTGCTGCTTGGCGACGAGCGCGTTCTTGTACATGAACTCGTATTCCTTCGTCGCCATCCAGCGCACCGGCTGCTTGCCGTAGCCCGCCTCCGCCAGCAAGCGCCGCGCCTTGCTCGTGTCCTTCTGGTTGTAGAGGGCGGCGCCGACCGTCGAGTGCCACGGCTGCTCGGGGAAGAAGAGGCCGGGATCGAGCCGGTAGAAGTCCTTGAAGCCGAAGCCGGCCACCGCGATCGGCTCCATGTCGAGGGCGGCCTGCAGCGCCTGGCGGATCTTCTTGCTCGTCATGACGCCGGCCTTGTGATTGAGGACGGCCACCGCCCACCCGCGCGGCTTGACGATGCGCGACTCGATCTGGGGCAGCGCCTTGATGCGCTCGTAGGCGTCCTGCTTGACGAACATCGCGTGGTGGTACTCGCCGGTCTCCACGCCGGCCAGGCGGACGGCGGTGTCGGGCACCGGGATGAAGAGGATCTCGTCGAAGTACGCGGTCTTCTTTCCGCCGAAGCCGTTGGGCAGCTCGCTCCGCGCGGCGTAGTCGTTGAAGCGCACGAACTTGATGTGGCGGTCGGGCTTGTGCTCGACGAACCGGTAGGGGCCGGTGCCGATGAACTCCTTCAGCGGCCCCTCGCCGGCCGCCTCGATGACCTCCCGGGGGTAGACGGAGGCGTGCGGCTCGGAGAGGCCGAAGATCAGCGAGCCCGAGGGCTGCTTGAGGTGGATGAGGACCGTGTAGGCGTCCTTCGCCTCGATCGCCTCGATGTTCTTGGCCAGCACGCGGCCGACCGAGGCCAGGCGCGCCCAGCGCTTGAGCGAGGGCACCACGTCGGCCGACGTCATCTCCTTGCCGTTGTGGAACTTCACGCCGCGCCGCAGGGCGATCGTGTAGCGCAGCCCCTTGTCCGCGACCGTGTAGCCCTCGGCCAGCATCGGGATCGGGGCGAAGTTCCGGTCGTAGGTGAAGAGCGACTCGCTGGCGTGCCACATGGTCTCGTAGACCGACGTGGCCGTGCTCATGGCGATGTCGAGGGTGGGCGGCTCGCCGATCGTGGCGACCTTGAGCACGCCTCCGGCGCGCGGCGTCTCCTGGGCGCGGGCGTCGCGGACGAGCGGTGGGGCGACGAGCAGGGCGACGAGGACGGCGAGCGCGACGCGGGCGGCGAGGCCGGGCGATGGGTGGCGCATGCGCGATCTCCTCAGCGGGGTCCCCGCTCGGTGACGCAGCGGGCGGGATCGGCCTCGGCCAGCACGTCGGCGGGGTGTCCCGAGTGGATGTAGTCGGCCAGGAGCTTGCCCGCCATCGGCCCGCGGCCGAAGCCGGAGGAGCCGAGACCGCTGACGATCCAGAGGTCGGCGCGCTGCGGGATGCGGCCGATCAGCGGCGCGCCGTCGAGCGAGAAGGGCATGAGGCCGGCCCACGTGCGCGCCACCGGCAGCTCGGCCAGGAACGGCAGCACCTCGGTGGCGTGGCGGCGGTTCACCTCGATGCCGGCGGGGTCGGGGACGGCGTTCCAGCCGGCCAGCTCGCGGTCGCCGCCGAAGATGATCTCGCCGTTGCGGCGCTGGCGCCCGTAGAGGTGGCGTGTGACGCGCGCGTTCTTGCGCACGGTCAGGAACGGCGGCTCGCCGCCGGGATCGCGGTGCCACGCCAGCGCCGACTCGGCCGCGGACATCGTCTGGAACACCGAGGGCGGCACCGGCGCGGTGGCCCACATCTGGCCGCGCACCGGCACGATCCGCACGTCGAGCCCCAGCAGCGCGCCGACCGGCCCGCACCACGCGCCCGCTGCCAGCACGAGCGCGCCGGCGGCGAACTCGCCGCCGCCGGTGCGGACGATCCAGCCGCCGCCGGCGCGCGGCGCCAGCGCGGTCACCTCGGCGTGCGTGAAGACGCGGGCGCCGTGGCGGGTGGCCAGCGCGGCGAACGCCCGGGTCGCCTTCCAGGGATCGGCCTGCGAGCGCAGCGGCGAGTACATCGCGCCCAGCAGCGCGGGCGCCCAGTGCGGCTCCAGGCTGCGCGCCTCGCGCGCGGTCAGCAGCTCGACGCGGTGGCCGCGGGCGCGCAGCAGCGCCACCCGCTCGCGCGTGAACGCGAGCTGCGCCTCGGTGTGGATGGCCTGCAGCGCGCCGGAGCGACGGAACTCGATGTCCTCGCCCGCCTCGAGCTGCACCGAGGTGAAGATCTCCACGCTGCCGGCGGTGAGGTGCGCCTGGAGATCGGGCTTGTCGCCCAAGCCGACCGAGTCGATCTGGCCGGCGTTGACGCCGGAGGCGCCCGAGGCGATCTCGCCGCGCTCGAGCAGGCTGACCCGCAGGCCGTGGGCGGCGAGGTGCCAGGCCGCCGAGGTGCCGGCGATGCCGCCGCCTACAATGAGGATGTCGCTGTCCGCCGTCGCCATGGCCGGGCGCCCATGGTAGCGCGGAGCACGCGTGGTAGGCTACGGCGATCATGAAGATCACCGACGTCACGCTCACGCTCTTCGCCTGGTCCGGGATTCCGCCCACGACGTACGGGCGCCACACCGGCCGCTTCAGCGGCGCCAGCGAGCTGGGGCTGCTGACGCTCGCCACCGACGGCGGCCTCGAGGGCCATGCGTTCCTCGGCTCCGCCATGCGCAGCGCCGCGCTCGACGGCGCCTCGCTGCTCTCTGCGCTCAAGCCGATCGTGATGGGGCAGGACCCGCTCGAGCGCGAGCGCCTCTGGCAGGCGATGTGGCAGCGCAGCCGGCAGACCACGCTGCGCGCGATCGGCGCGGTGGACGTCGCGCTGTGGGACCTCGGCGGCAAGATCGCGGGGCTGCCGATCCACCAGCTGATCGGCGGCTATCGCGAGAGCGTCCCCGCCTACGCGTCCTCGGCGGTGCTGCCGACCGCCGAGGCGTACGCCGAGGAGGCCGCGCGCTTCAAGGCCCAGGGATGGAAGGCCTACAAGATCCATCCGCCCACCGAGCCGGCCACCGACATCGCCATCTGCGAGGCGGTGCGGCGCGCGGTCGGCGGCGACTACACGCTGATGCTCGACTCGACGTGGGCGTACCAGTACCCGGAGGCGCTGCGCGTCGGGCGCGCCGTCGAGGACCTCGGCTTCCACTGGTACGAGGACCCGCTGGCCGACGACGACCTCTACAACTACGTCAAGCTCAAGCAGCACCTGGCGATCCCGATCCTCGCCACCGAGTACGCGCCGGGCGGCTTCACCGCGCTGGCGCCGTGGATCGTCGCCCGCGCCACCGACTACCTGCGCGGTGACGTCGCGGTCAAGGGCGGCATCACACCGCTGGTGAAGTCGGCCCATCTGGCCGAGGCGTTCCACATGAACGTCGAGATCCACCACGGCGGCAACTCGCTCAACAACGTCGCCAACCTGCACGTGACGATGGCGATCCGCAACTGCGAGTTCTTCGAGGTGCTGCTGCCGTCGGCGGCCCAGAAGTACGGCCTCGCCCGGGACATCGAGGTGGACGCCGGCGGCCTCGTGCACGCGCCGGCCGGTCCCGGGCTGGGCGCCGCCATCGACTTCGACCTGATCGCGCGCCACACGACCACCGTGCTGAGCTGACCCCGGGCACGACGCCCGGCGATCCGTCACCGAAGAGAGGAGTGCTCATGCGTCGCATCGTCGTGCTCGCCCTCGCGCTGGCCGTCGTCGTCTCCGTGCCGGCGGGGGCGCAGGAGCTCACCACCGACCAGGACAAGACCCTCTACGCGCTCGGCGTCGCGCTGTCCGGGCAGCTGTCGTCGTTCGCGCTGAGCGCGGCCGAGCTCGAGGTGGTCAAGGCCGGCCTCACCGACGGCGCGCTCGGCCGCCCGCACCGGGCGGAGCCGCGCGAGTACATGGTGAAGATCCAGGGGCTGCGCACCACGCGGGCCGCGGTGGTGGCGGCCGCCGAGCAGAAGGCCGGCGAGGCCTTCGCGGTCAAGGCGGCGGCCGAGCCGGGGGCGAAGAAGCTCGACTCCGGCCTCGTCATCACCACGCTCAAGCCCGGCACCGGGCCGGCGCCGAAGGCGACCGACAAGGTGAAGGTCCACTACCACGGCACCCTCACCGACGGCACGGTGTTCGACAGCTCGGTCCAGCGCGGCCAGCCGGCGACCTTCGCGCTGAACGGCGTGATCAAGTGCTGGACGGAAGGGCTGCAGCAGATGAAGGTCGGCGGCAAGAGCCGGCTCGTCTGCCCGGCCGAGCTCGCCTACGGCGACCGCGGCGCGCCGCCGCGCATCAAGCCCGGCGCCACGCTGATCTTCGAGGTCGAGCTGCTCGAGATCGTGAAGCAGCCGTAACCCACCGTGCCCGAGCTGCCCGAGGTGGAGGCGGCGCGGCGGCTGGCCGCGCGCGTCGCAGTGGGCCGGCGGATCGTCCGGGTGTGGTGCGCGGACGATCCGATCGTGCTGGAGGCCACCGCCGCGCGCTTCCGTGCCGCGCTGCTGGGACGCCGCGTGCTCGCCGCCCGCCGCCACGGCAAGCACCTCTGGCTCGAGCTCGACCGCCGCCCCTGGCTGCTGCTGCACTTCGGGATGGCCGGCGGCCTGCACATCCCGGCGCGGCCGCCGCTGCGCCTCATGTCCGGCCACGGGCGGCCGGGCGCGGGCTGGCCGCCGCGCTTCGCGCGGCTGCGGCTGACGCTCGACGACGGCGGCGAGCTGGCGATGGCCGACGGCCGCCGGCTCGGCCGCATCCGCCTGCGCCACGATCCGCGCGCCGAGCCGCCGCTGGCCGGCCTCGGCTTCGACGCGCTGCACGAGCTGCCTCCGCCCGCCCGCTTCCTGGCGCTGCTGCGCGAGCGCGCCGCGCCGATGAAGGCCGTGCTCCTCGACCAGTCCTTCGCCGCCGGCGTCGGCAACTGGATCGCCGACGAGGTTCTCTACCAGGCGCGCATCAGCCCGCGGCGCCTCGCCCGCTCGCTGACCGCGGCCGAGGCCTCGCGCCTGCGCGCGCGCCTGCGCGTCATCCTCACCACCGCCGTCCGCGCCAACGCGGACAGCGACCGGTTCCCGCGCGCGTGGCTCTTCCACCGCCGCTGGGACCACGATCCCCTCGCCCGCACCGCTCGCGGCGACCGCATCCGCTGGGACACGATCGCTGGGAGAACGACCGCCTGGGTCCCCTCGGTGCAGCGGTGATCGTTTAGACTGGCGGGCGGCCCGGAGGGAATCGATGAGCGAGATCAGGTTCGATCACATCGCGATCGCCGCGCGGCGGCTGAGCGACGCGCCCGCCGTGCTGGTGGGCGCGCTCGGCGGCCGCCCCGACACCGGGGCGCCGTCGGGGCCCTACACGTGGTCCACCTGGCGCTACGCCAACGACGGCTGCCTGGAGGTGCTCGAGCCGCGCGGCGAGGACGGCTTCCTGCACCGCTTCCTGGCCGCCCGCGGCCCCGGCATCCATCACGTCACGTTCCGCGTGCCCAGCCTGGCCGCCGTCTGCGCGCGCGCGACGGCGCTCGGCTACCGCATCGTCGGCTACGACGACTCCGATCCGAGCTGGTCGGAGGCGTTCCTGCACCCCAAGGAGGCGCTCGGCATCGTCGTGCAGCTCGCCGAGTCGCGCGTGCCGGGCGTGCCCCGCCCGTGGCGGCCGCCAGCCGGCCCGGCGGATCCGCCGCCACCCGTCGCGATCGTCGGCCTGCGCCTCTCCGCGCGCGCGGCCGAGCGCGTGGAGGCCCAGTGGGGCGGCGTCCTCGAGGGCGCGCCCACCCGCGAGGACGGCGCGCTCGTCTACCGCTGGCCGGGCTCGCCGATGCGGCTGGCCGTCGAGATCGCGCCCGGGGCCGAGGACGGCCCGCTGGCGATCGAGTACGCGGCGGCGCGCCGCGTGGACCTGCCCGAGACGGCGGTGGCCGCGCTCGGCACCGTCTTCCGTCGGCGGCCGGCATGAGCGACGACGGCCGCGAGATCGAGCAGCGCGTCGTCGCCGTGCTCGACCGCATCGGCATCCCGTACGAGATCCACGCCATCGATCCGGCGCTGGCCGACACCGCCGCCTACTGCGCGCACTACGGCGTGCCGCTCGAGCGGTCGGCCAACACGATCCTCGTAAGCTCCAAGAAGGAGCCGCGCCGCCACGCCGCCTGCGTGGTGCTGGCGACGACGCGGCTGGACGTCAACCACGCGGTGAAGGGGCTGCTCGAGGTCTCGCGCGTGTCGTTCGCCACCGCCGAGGAGACGCGCGCGCTGACGGGGATGCTGATCGGCGGCGTGACCGTCTTCGCGCTGCCCGACGGCCTGCCGATCTTCGTGGACGAGCGTGTGCTGGCGCCCGACTGGATCATCCTCGGCGGCGGCAGCCGCGCGAGCAAGATCAAGGTCTCGCCCGAGGCGCTGCGGCAGGTCCCCGGCGTGCGGGTCGTGGCCGGGCTCGCCACCGCCGCCTAGGCGTCCGCTCAGACCACCGGCCACACGTCCGAGGGGGTCTTCGGGAACAGCGCATCCAGCAGCGCCCGCGCGTCGTTGGTGCGCACCACGCAGTCGGGAAACGCCGCCTCCAGCTCGGCGAGCGCGCGGAAGCCGAAGAGCAATTGTAAGAATGTGAGGTCGGGGAACATCGCCAGCGGTCGCCGCGGATCGCTCGACGGCCGCCCGAACTCGAGCCCCTGCACGGCGATGTCGGGGCGCCACGTCTCCACCGCCGTCACCCGGCCGCGCGCGAACGCCAGCCGGACCCCGTCGCGATAGAAGCCGAGCGTGAGCGGCCCGGAGTGGCCGGCGCACGCCGAGGCGGCCAGCCGGCGCTCGAGCGCCGGCGTCACCGTGCGCAGGAACGCCGCCGGGTCGGGGACGCGCGTGTACCAGGCGTAGCCGTCGTCCCACTCCTGGAAGCGGAAGACGCGATAGAGCGGATGCTGGCGGCCGAGGAGCCAGAAGCTCAGCGCCTCGCAGCGCCCGGTCGCCGCCGCCGCCGCCGCCGCCAGGCGATCGCCGGCCTCGAACAGCGGCGCCAGGGCGGCGAGCCACGCCTCGCGCCACGACGCCCCCGGCGCCACCTCGAACGCCGTCACCACCAGCGAGCCGCTGCTGAAGAGCTCGATGGCGTGGGCGACGTAGCCGACGGGGGCGCCGTCGCGCTCGAGCACGTACACCTCGCGGCGCGGCGCGCTGTCGGCGCGCCGGCCGCTCAGCTCCCAGCGCCAGAGGCCGGCGTCGCGCGGGACGCTGACCAGCGCGCGCGCCGCCGCCCCCGCGGCGAGGTCGGCCAGCACGGGGGCGTCGCTCGCGGTGGCCGGGCGCACGCGCCAGCCGGCGGGCGGGTGCGGCGGCGGGACCGCGACGTCGCGGCGCACGCGGGGGCCGCCGCCGCGCTCGATCGCCAGCTCGTAGCCGAACTGCCGGTAGAACCACGGGATGCCGGTGATGGCCAGCATGTGGTGGCCCCGCGCCGCGCTCCAGCCGTGCACCACCTCGAACTGCGCGCGCACGAGCCCCCGCCCGCGCCAGGCGGCCGCGGTGCCGATCAGCTCGGGCTGCCCGACCGCGACCGGCGCGCCGCCGTAGCTCCACGTGTGCGACAGGAGGTGCAGGCACGAGACGATGGCGCCGGTGCGCGCGTCCACGACGACGGTGGCGTCGCCCGGACGGAACGATGGGTGGCGGCCCTCGTGCAGGTCGCTCGCCCACGCCGCCATGTGATGGTTCGGCGCCTCGCCGTCCTGAGCGCGCAGGACGTCGCCGACGAACGTCGCGAGCGGTTCGGCATCGGCGGCGGTGGACGCGCGGAGCACCAGGCCGTCGCCCAGGTCACGGATCACGGCAGCCTCCCGGCGGCGCGAGGGTGAGCCGGCAGGATAGCAGAGCGCGCAGACATTGACATCGGGCGCGCGGGTCACCCAGAATGCGCCAGGCGTATGGCGACGCCCGGCCCGATCGAGCCCTTCGGCTTCTTCACCTGGGACGCCCTCCGGGCCGGCTGGTACCTCACCTGGCGACTCGTCGTCCGCGTCGTCCCGATCATGGCTGCCCCCGCGATCGCCGTCCCCTTCATCGTACCGACCATGGGCCGCCTCGGCGGCTTTGTGGTGGCGGTCGGCTTCGTCGTCGCTGCCGGCTGGGCGATCTCGCTCCTCCCGCGGCTCGCGAGCCAGTGGGCCCGGATGTACTACGGCCGGCCGCTCACGGGCGCCCTCGCGGTGTGGTGGGGTATCGCGTGGCGGAGCTTCGTCGTGTCGCTGGTGGCGGCCTTCGTCGTGTCGATCCCGACCGTGGTGGGCACCAGCCTGTCGATCGCCTACGGGGGCGGGCTGCTCGGCGTCCTCGGCTGGCTGATCGTCTCGCTCGTGCAGCTCGCGAACCTCGTCGTCACCGTCCTCGCCACCGGCTGGGCGATGTCCCGCGTGGCCGCCGAGCAGCTCAGCGGCTTCGTCCCGATCGCGCCGATGCTGACCGAGCCGATCGCGCGTCCGGCGGCGGAGGGAGAGTCGCAGCCCGGCGCCGCGGCCGAGCCGGCGCCGGTCGCGCCGCCCTCGCCACGCCCGACGATCGTGGCGCCGGCGGCGCCGGCGGTCGTCTCCGCCGAGGGCAAGCGACAGTGCCCGAAGTGCGGCCTCTACGAGACCGAGCGCGGCTCCGTCATCGGCGTCTACTGCAAGGTCTGCGGCTGGCGCGAGGGGCGCCGGTAGCAGCCGGCTAGCGGCGCCACCACTCCTTAAGGCGGTGCCACCAGTTCTCGATCTGTGAGCCCACGCCGCCGTGCTCGCGGCAGGGCGGCGGCTCGGTGCCGGCCAGGAACGTCTCGCGCGCGACCACCGGACAGAAGCGCGTCGCGGCGAGGCCGTTGGAGACGTCGATGTCGGCAAACGCGATCCCGGCCGGCGCCGTGAACACCGGCTGGGCGTACGCCTCCAGCGCCTGCTGCATGAAGTCCGTCCAGATCGGCAGCGCGCCGTCGGCGCCGCTGAGCCCGTGCGCCTCGCCGTCGTCGAAGCCGACCCAGACCACCACCACCAGCCGCGGCGTGTAGCCGACGAACCACGCGTCGCGCCCGTCGTTGCTCGTCCCGGTCTTGCCGGCGAGGCCGTCGGCGGACGTCAGGCCGCGCGCGGCGGCGGCGGTGCCCGACTGGATCACCCCCTGCAGCAGCGAGGTGACCAGGTACGCCTCGGCCGGGCTGATCACCTCCGCCGGCTCGGCCGCCTCCGCCGGCGCGACCTCGCCGTCGCGGTCGCGGACGGCCCGCACGGCGACGGCGCCGGACGGGCGCACGCCGCCGTTGGCGAGCGGCAGGTAGGCGCGGGCGAGCTCGAGCGGGGTGGCCTCGAAGGCGCCGAGCGCGACCGACGGCACCGGCGCCAGCTCGCCCTCGAAGCCCAGCGCGCGCGCGGTGTCGACGACCGCCGGCAGCCCGGCCGCCTGCGCCACCCGCACGGTGGCGGCGTTCAGCGAGTGCTCGAGCGCGTGGCGCACGCTCACCCGGCCCTCGTAGCGGTCGCCGTAGTTGCGCGGGCTCCACGTGTCGCGGCCGACGGGGACGGTCACCGGCAGGTCGTCCACGAACGACGCGGCGGTGAGCGGGGGCGGGCCGTCGCCGCGCCGTCGCAGCGCGGCGAGGTACACGAACGGCTTGAAGGCCGAGGCCGGCTGCCGGCGCGCCAGCGCGGCGCGGTCGAACTGGCTCTGCGCGTAGTCGCGGCCGCCGACGAGCGCCCGGATCTCGCCGGTGGCGGCGTCGAGAGCCACCAGTGCTGCCTGCAGCCGGCGGGCGGGCTCGGCGCGGCGCAGCGGGGGCGAGGCCGTCTCCAGCCGGTCGAGGCCACGCCCCACCGCCGCCTCGGCGAAGCGCTGCAGCGGCAGGTCGAGCGTCGTCAGCACACCGGTGCTCTCGCCGCGCTCGCCGAAGCGCCGCTCGAGCTCGGCCCGCACGTAGTCGGTGAAGTAGGGCGCCGGGTGAGCGGCGGCGGCGGCCGGGGGCACGCGTACCGGCTCGGCCCGCGCGGCCTGCCAGTCGGCGGGCGAGAGCGAGCCCAGCTCGCGCATGCGCGCCAGCACGACGTCGCGACGGGCGCGGGCGCGCTCGGGGTCGACGGCGGGCGAGTAGCTGTTGGGGGCGCGGATCATGCCGGCCAGCAGCGCGGCCTCGGCGGGCGTGAGCTGGTGGATCTCGCGGCCGAAATACGCGCGCGCGGCGGCGCCCACGCCGCGCACGGCGCGCCCGTTGCGCTGGCCCAAGTAGAGCTCGTTCAGGTACGACTCGAGGATCTGCGCCTTGGAGTAGCGCCACTCCACGAGCGTCGCCAGCCACGCCTCGCGCGCCTTGCGGAAGACCGTGCGGCGGGGGCCGACCAGCCGGTTCTTGACGAGCTGCTGGGTGATGGTCGAGCCGCCCTGCGTGACGCGCCCCGCGCGGAGGTTCGTCCAGGCGGCCCGGGCCACGCCGCGGGCGTCGAGGCCGCCGTGCGCGAAGAAGCGGTGGTCCTCCGCCGCCAGCACGGCGTTGATGAGCACCGGCGGGACGTCGGCCAGCCGCACCGGCCGGTGGTCCTCGCCCGGCCGGTCGTCCGCGCTGGTCAGCACCTCGGGCTCGAGCGCGGCCGCGCCCACGTCGTAGCCGTCGCGGGTGACGCGCGTGATGCGCCCGTCGTGGAGGTCGAGCCGCACGCGCGGGCCGGTGCCCTCGGGGTCGCCGCGCAGGTGGATCTCCCAGGCGTCGTCCAGCCGGCGGAACTGCCCCGCCTCGGGTGGGACGCCGCGCGAGTCGGTGTACCGCAGCCGCGCCAGCGTGCCGGCCAGGTCCACCGCGCGCACGCTGACGCCGGGGGCCAGCGGCTGGGCCGCGGCGTACACGAACGTGGCGCGCCGCTCCTCGACCCGCTCGAAGCGCGCCAGCGCGAGGGCCGAGTAGACGGCGACGGCGGCGACCAGGACGGCGAGCATCGCGGCCCCCGCCAGGACGACGGGGCGGAGGCGGCGGCCGGACAGCCAGGGCATGCTCGATTATGCGCGCCGCGGGGGCGGCGCCGCGACGGGGAAGTCGTCTTGCGACCTTCCGGCGTCATGGGTATGCTGGTCATCGGCCCCGGGCGTCGGACTCCCGCGAGAGTGGCGAAACTGGCAGACGCGCTGGACTTAGGATCCAGTGGGCCCAAAGCCCTTGGGGGTTCGACTCCCCCCTCTCGCACCACCTCTCGGACCGCGCGCCGAGCGAGAAAGAGACCCGAATGAAGGTCGCCGTCGAGGAGATCGAGGCCTGCAAGCGCCGGCTCGCCGTCGAGGCGCCGGTGGACGTGGTGCAGAAGGAGTGGGAGCGCGCGTACGGGCGGGTGCAGAAGAAGGCCAGCCTGCCCGGCTTCCGCCGCGGCCACGTGCCCCGCTCGCTGGTGAAGCTGCACTTCGCCGATGACGTCCGGCGCGAAGTCGCCGAGCACCTCATCCCCGACGTCTACCGCCAGGCGCTGACCGAGGCGCGCATCGATCCCGTCAACGAGCCGGACCTCCAGGACCTCAAGCTCGAGGAGGACGCGCCGCTGTCCTTCACGGCGGTGGTCGAGGTGAAGCCGGTCATCGCGCTGGGCGACTACCGCGGCGTGGAGGTCGACCACGCGCCGGCGGCGGTGACCGACGCCGACGTGGCGGACGCGCTCGAGCGGATGCGCGACCAGCACGCGGAGTTCCGCAGCGTCGAGCGGCCGGCCGCCGCCGGCGACCTCGTGGTGGTGGACTACACGCTGGCGCCGGCGGACCACGAGCCGACCACCGCCAACGGCTATCACTTCCTGGTGGGCAGCGGCTCGGTGCTGCCGGAGATCGACGAGGCCGCCGTCGGCCTCAAGGCCGGCGACGAGCGCGAGATCGGCCTGCGCTTCGCCGACGACCACCGCATGGAGTCGCTGCGGGGCAAGACGGGGACCGCCCACCTGAAGATCGGCGAGGTGAAGGAGAAGGTCCTGCCCGCGCTCGACGACGAGCTCGCCAAGGGCCTCGGCGAGTTCGAGACGCTCGACGCGCTGCGGGCAGAGGTGCGCCGGCAGCTGGAGGCGGCCCGCACCGCCGAGTCGCGCCGAAGTCTCGAGGACAAGGTGATCGACGCGCTGCTGGCCCGCCACGAGTTCGGCGTGCCCGAGGCCATGGTGATGCGGCAGGTCGCCCACCAGGTCGAGCACACCCGCGACCGGCTGCGCCGCCAGGGCGTGGACCCCGACGCCGTGCAGTGGGACTACCCCAAGATCGTGGGCGAGCTCCGGCCGTCCGCCGAGAGGAGCGTGCGGCGCGCCCTGCTGCTGGAGGCCGTCGCCGACAAGGAGGCGATCGCCCCCGCCGAGACCGAGCTCGACGCCGAGATCGAGAAATTCGCCCAAGCCAGCCAGCGCCCGGCGCCGGCCGTTCGTCGTATGATGGAAAAGAGCGGCGACCTGGACGCGCTGCGGCACGGGTTGCGCGAGCGCAAGACCCTCGACATGCTGATCGAACAGGCCCGCATCAAGGGCTAGGCATCACGGCCCAAGGAGAGGTGGCAATGGCGCTGGTTCCCATGGTCGTCGAGCAGACGCCCCGCGGCGAGCGGGCGTTCGACATCTTCTCGCGACTCCTCAAGGAGCGGATCATCTTCCTGCCCACCTTCATCGAGGACGAGCTGGCCAACCTGGTCATCGCCCAGATGCTCTTCCTCGAGGCGGAGGACCCGGACAAGGACATCTATCTCTACATCAATTCCCCCGGCGGCTCGGTGACGGCCGGCATGGCCATCTACGACACGATGCAGTACGTGAAGCCGGCCATCTCGACCATCTGCATGGGGCAGGCCGCTTCCATGGGCGCCCTGCTGCTGTGCGCGGGCTCCCGGGGCAAGCGCTTCGCGCTGCCGCACGCGCGGATCATGATCCACCAGCCGCTCGGCGGCGTGCAGGGGCAGGCCACCGACATCGACATCCAGGCCCGCGAGATCCTCCGGATGCGCGAGGAGCTCAACCGCATCCTGGTGCATCACACCGGGCAGAGCATGGAGAAGATCCAGCGCGACACCGACCGGGACTTTTTCATGACCGCCGAGCAGGCCAAGGAATATAAGATCGTCGACGAGGTGATCTCCTCGAAGCCGACGACCCGGGCGGTCAGCGAGGCAGCCGTGCTCGCGGCGCCGGTCCAGAGGTAGGGGAGCCGGCGGAAGGATGGCGCGGACGCGTGAGGGGAACGGGACCTTGAAGTGCTCGTTTTGCGGCAAGAGCCAGAACGACGTCCGCAAGCTCATCGCCGGGCCGACCGTCTACATCTGCGACGAGTGCATCGAGCTCTGCAACGACATCATCGCCGAGGAGTGGGAAGAGGAGAAGTCGCGGGAGATCCGCAGCCTCCCCAAGCCGGCGGAGATCAAGACCGCGCTGGACCAGTACGTCATCGGGCAGGAGCGCGCCAAGAAGATCCTCGCCGTCGCCGTCCACAACCACTACAAGCGGATCGAGACGGGCAACGATAGTGGCGACGTCGAGCTCCAGAAATCGAACATCCTGCTGATCGGCCCGACCGGCTCCGGCAAGACGCTCCTCGCGCAGACCCTGGCGAAGATGCTGCGCGTGCCCTTCACGATCGCCGACGCCACCACGCTCACCGAGGCCGGCTACGTCGGCGAGGACGTCGAGAACATCATTCTGAGATTGCTGCAGGCCGCCGACTACGACGTCGAGCGGGCCGAGCGCGGGATCGTGTACATCGACGAGATCGACAAGATCGCCCGGAAATCCGAGAATCCATCGATTACCCGTGACGTCTCCGGCGAGGGCGTCCAGCAGGCCCTGCTGAAGATCCTCGAGGGGACCATCGCGAACGTGCCGCCCCAGGGCGGCCGCAAGCACCCGCATCAAGAATTCATCCAGGTCGACACCTCCAGCGTGCTGTTCATCTGCGGCGGCGCGTTCGTCGGCCTCGACAAGATCATCGAGTCGCGGGTGGGGCGCTCGGGCATGGGCTTCGGGGCGGAGATCAAGAGCCGCGAGGAGCGCCGGGTCGGCGACCTGCTGGCGATGATCCAGCCCGAGGACCTGCTCAAGTACGGCCTCATCCCCGAGTTCGTCGGGCGCCTGCCGGTCATCGCCACGCTGCACGACCTCGACGAGCCGGCGCTGGTGCGCATCCTCAAGGAGCCGAAGAACGCGATCATCAAGCAGTACCAGAAGTACTTCGACCTCGAGAAGGTGCGCCTCAAGTTCACCGACGACGCGGTGGCGGCCATCGCGAAAGAGGCGCTCAAGCGCGGCACCGGCGCGCGCGGGCTGCGGGCGATCCTGGAAGAGGTCATGCTCGAGATCATGTACGAGCTGCCGTCCATCCAGGGGCTCAAGGAGTGCGTCATCACACGCGAGGTGATCCTCAACCGCGAGCGGCCGGTCCTGGTCTCCGAGCCCAAAGAACAAAGCGCCTAAGCTCTTTGGAGGGGGCCTCGACGGCCCCCTCCAATACCTCCCCCCAGAACAGGATT
>JBGQFW010000031.1:0-38044 GCA_041497115.1 Methylomirabilia bacterium | reverse complement strand
CCCTTGGCGTTGAGCTCCTTCTCGCAGAGCTTGTAGCCCTCCGACTGGAAGCGCCCGGGCTCGGCGTAGGTGCCGGTCAGCGATAGCGACGCGCCGATGCGGATCGGGCCCTGGGCGGCAGCCGGCAGGCTGCCGCCGGCGACGGTCGCGGCGAGCGCGAGGCAAGCGACGGACTTTAGACGCATGGGGAATCCTCCTGCGGGCGATACATGGCGATAAATGCGCACGACTAATAGCATCGGCTCGTTCGACGTGTCAAGGCGGCGGACGTCGCGGCTAGCCTCGAAACTCCTGGTCGAGGATGTCCCGGATGAACCGATCGAGGGAGACCGGGTAGAAGCGCGCGTCGGGCGAGACGATCACCCCGGTGTCGATGACCTCGCGGCGCGCCAGCTCGTCGAGCACCCGCTCCAGGTGGCGCGCCGGGTCGTGCTCGTGGCGGCGGATTGCCAGGTCCTCGGACTCCAGCGACACCTTCGAGGCGTAGCGGAAGCTGAACACGCGCGCCACCAGCCGCCGGTCCATCAGCTCGCGCTCCCCGAACAGCTCGCCGTAGGTCGGCCCGTCGCCGCCCGCCGCGATCACCAGCCGCGGCGACACCTTGATGCGCCCCCGCACCTCGACGGCGTGGGCCGGCCGGTCGTGCTCGGGGGCCACCAGGATGTAGGGCAGGACGTGGTAGCCGGTGATGATGCCCGTCATCGGCTTGCGGACGATCTCCGTCTGCGCGAAGACCGACCCGAGGTACTCGCGATCCGACCACTCGCCGTCCACGGCGTCTAGTGTAAGTGTATTTGACGAACGCGGCCGATCCGGTTCACTGTGGGGTTCGTGCCCGACCAGCCGCCGCCCGCGCCCGGCGCCGCCCGATCCGGACTGACGGAGTGGGTGCACACCTGCGAGCGCTGCGGCGAGCGGATGGACGAGCGCACGTGCAAGATCATCTGCCCGAACTGCGGGTTCTACCGGGACTGCACCGACCCCTGACCGCGGCCCCGGGGTCTCACGTCGCCGCCACCAGCCAGCGCCCGGGCCACCCCTCGATCGCCACGTCGCGCAGCGCGCCCGCGCGCTCGAGCCGGGCGATGGCGGCGCGCACCTCGACGGCGGGCGCGCCGAGCAGCCGGGCCAGCCGCGCGGGCGACGCGAAGGCGGCGCCCGCGACGTAGCGCGCGATGAGCCGGTCGAGCGCGACGGCGCGCCCCAGGCGCCGCCCCTCGGCGACGCGCTCGGGCAGCCACGCCTCCACCAGCTCCCAGCGATACGAGAAGGTCGGCTCGTAGCGCTCCTCGCTCTTCACCACCCAGAGCCCCTGCTGCAGCTCGGCCATCGCCCGCTCGAACTCGCGCGTGCGCGAGGGCTCGAGCAGGAAGGCGTTGGCGCGCAGCTCGCGCGTGTACTGCGGGTGCTCGCGCACGAGGGCGTCCATCAGCCGCTTCGCCGTCTGCGACAGCCGCCCCGCCGCGTACTCGGCGAGGTAGTCGCGCGCACGCTGCCGCCCGCGCGCGAGGGCGTAGAAGGCGGGAAAGAGGTCGAGCGCGACCAGCAGCGGGCGGCCGCGCAGGAGCTTGCCGTAGTAGACGCGCCGGGCGGCCGGCAGGTCGTCCTTGAGCCGCCAGGTGAGGCCCACGCCGTCGTCGTGGTGCGAGCGCCGGGGCCAGCGCGGCCGGGCGCGCCCGACCACCGCCTCCCACAGGCACGCCACCCCCTCGGGAAAGCGATAGAACGTCGAGCAGAAGCCGACCGATTCCACGAACGCCAGCGCGGCGGCGGCGGAGCGCACGCGCCGCGCGGGATGGTGACGGAAGGCGCGCGCCCGGCGCGCCGCGAGGACGGTCGCGGTCGGGATGCTAGGATGCGCGGCGGATGCCGCCTTCGGCCGGATGGTTCTGCTACCTCCTCGCCTGCGCCGACGGCTCGCTCTACGCCGGCATCACCACCTCGCTCGCGCGGCGGCTGGCCGCGCACAACGCGGGGTCGGCGTCGAAGTATACGCGGGCGCGCCGGCCGGTTCGGCTGGCGTGGGCGGCGACGTGCCGCGACCGCGCCGAGGCGAGCCGGCGCGAGGCCGCGCTCAAGGCGCTGCCGCGGGCGGCGAAGCTGGCGCTGACGCGTGCGCGGCCAGCCACGCCCGGGCGTCCCCCCGCAGCCGCCGCCGCCCGGCCGCGTCGAGCCCGTGCGGATCGAAGCGATGGCGGTAGTGCAGCGCCAGCAGCGGGGGGAGCGGCGCCGTCGTCACGCCGGCCGGCGCGGCCTCCACGACGGCGGCGAGCCAGCGCGACAGCGGCTCGCCGGGCGGCCGCGCGAACCCGAGCTCGCTGAGTCGGCGCTCGACGGCGTAGAACTCGGAGTCGCCGCCGCGGCCGGGCGCGGCCGCCGCGGCGGGGACGGCGGCGGGCCCGCGGCCGACGCGCCGCCGCGCCCACAGCCGCCACACGAGGGTCGCGGTCAATGGGATGAGCAGCCAGCCGAGGCTCCCGGTGAGCCGGTCCTGCCGCTCACTCCAGCGCCAGCGCGAGAAGAGGAAGGTCCCCCACTCCCACAGGTCGGCCAGCGGCTGCCACCGCGACTCGGGGCCGGTCTCCTCGGGGATCCACACCGGCGGCGTCGTGTCCACGTCCACCCAGGCGCCGTCGATCCACGCCAGCGCCCACGCGTGGGCGTCATGCCCGCGCACGAGCCAGCGACGCTCGACGCGGCTCCACTCGTGGGCGGCGTAGCCGACCGCGTAGCGCGCGGGCACGCCGGCCTCGCGCAGCAGCAACACGGCGGCGGTCGCGAAGTACTCGCAGTGGCCGCGGCGGCTCGTGAGCAGGAAATCCTCGAGCGCGCCCCGGCCGGGCCGGCGCCCCGCCAGGTACCGCGTGTAGCCGAAGCGGCCGAGGAAGTACGCCTGCACGGCGTTCACCGCCCCGGCGGGCGGGCGGCCGCGCAGCGCCAGCGTGTCGGCCACCCGCGCGATCACCGCGGCGTCCTCGGGCGGCACGTGCAGGTCGGCCGGCGTGGGCGGGCTCTCGTCGGCGCCGCCCGCCGCGAAGTGCGTGGTGTAGGTGACGAGCCCCAGCCCCTCCTCCACCCGCACGGCGCGCAGGCGGTTCTGGGCGAGGCTCACCACCATCAGCTCGTCGAGCCGGGCGGCGCCGTTGGGCAGCGCGAGCATGCCGCGGCCACGCGTGAGGTACGCGGAGATCCGCAGCCGGTCGGCCGGATCGCGATCGCGCCGGAGCAGCCAGGTGGCGCCGTCGGCCTCCGGCTGCACGCGCTGGAAGCCGGCGTCCACCGCCATCCAGGCGGGCGCGTGGTAGACGTTGTAGCTCGCCTGCCGCAGCAGCATCGGCATCCGCACGCCGGCGCCCGGCTCGACGCGCAGCAGGACGCGGTCGGAGAGCTTGAGCTCGCCGATGTCGCCGATGGACGTCGTGCTGCGATAGGGATCGACGTCGCCGCGCCGGATCCAGTTGAGGAACAGCGCCTGCGCCCGCCGCTCGACCACGCGCTGGGCGGCGGCCAGCCCGACGTGGCCGATGAAGCCCAGCGCGATCGCCGTCGCCAGCGCCGCGCCCCAGCGCCAGCGGCCGGGCCCGGCCCGCACGCGCCAGAGCGCCAGCGCCGACAGCAGCACGAGCCCGGCATAGAAGGTCGCGCGCGCGTTGCCGGTGCTGGCCGACAGCAGGCAGAGGCCGAAGTACGGCGGCGCCAGGTCGACCGCCGGGGTGGGGCCGGGGCGCTTGCGCTGCGACCAGAAGAAGACCGCCACCTCGACGCGCCCGGCGACGCTGTAGAGCTGGCTGGCGATCAGCGGGAACACGATGAGGGGCAGCCACTGGATGATGCCGGTCACCGCGCGGGCCGACTCGTTGGAGAGCGCCTGGTAGACGGCCATCAGCACCAGCAGCACCGCGCTGAGATCGGAGGCGCGGTTGAAGTCCGCGCGCGTGAGGTCCCAGCGCGAGCCGACCACGCTGCGCGCCTCGAGCGCCGCCGCCGTCGCGAGGCCGACGACGACCGCGTCGGTCTGCCATCCCCAGAACACGAGCGCGGCGCCGAGCAGGAAGGGGGGCACTAGAGCCCCGCCAGCCCTTCGGCGACGCGACCGACCTCGAGCCGGCGGACCCCGAGGTCGGCGCCGGCCCCGTCGGCCGGGGCCCCCGCCTCGGTCACCAGGAGGATCAGCGTCGGCGCGCCGAGGGCGCGGATGCGGGCGACGAGGTCGCGCCGTGCGTCGTCCCAGCCGACCAGCACGCAGATGGCGCCGCTCAGCCCGGCCTCGCGCGACAGCACGAGGCGGGTGAGGGTGGCGAACGGCCGGTCGCGGCACGGGCGCACGGCGGCCAGGATCTCCAGCATGCGGTCCACGTGGCCCACGCCGCGGCCGGCGGTGACGCAGTAGGCCTCGGGGCCGACGAACAGCAGGTCGAGCAGCGACTCCTGGGTGCCGACCGTGCACGCGAACGAGGCGGCCACCGACACCGCCTCCTCGAACGCGGGCGTCGGCGCCGGCAGGAACGTGTCGAGCACGAGCGCGTGGCGCACGAAGAACTCGTCCTGGTACTCGCGCACGACCGGGCGGCCGATGCGCGCCCACGAGCGCCAGTGGATGCGCTTGAGCGGGTCGCCCGGCCGGTAGTCGCGCAGCGCGACGAACTCCTCGGAGTCGCCCACCGACGACGCCAGCGTGATGCCGCCCGGCTGGTACTTGCGGGCGCCGGGGAGGGCCAGCGCGGGGAGCGGGTAGCGGCGCGGCAGCACCAGCAGCGTGTCGGGCGCCGCCACCCGGCGCAGCGCCCGCACGAGGCCGAGCGGGTCGCGCCGCGCCAGCGCGGCGGCGGTGAAGCTCACGCGCCCGCGGTGCAGCGGCGTCAGCGTCAGCCGCGCCTGCGCCTCGCTCCCCGGCGCCACCGCCGGCAGCGGGTGCTCGGCGACGGCGACGCGCCGGTTCTGGCCGAGCAGCCACGCCCAGCGCGGGTAGCCCACCGCGCGGTCGAAGCGGTTGCGGCGCGCCTCGTCGGGCTCGGGGGTCGTGCGGAACTCCTCGAGCGACGGGCGCGGGTCCCCCAGCTCCTCCAGCACGGTGAGATCGCGCGCGACGACGGCGCCGGGGTTGCGGACGGCCAGCGTGTAGGCCATCGGCTCGCCCGCGGTGGCGAAGCGGGGCAGCCGCCGCCGCACGTCGAGGGGCGGCGGGCGGCGCAGGGCGCCGGCCACCGCGACGAGCAGCAGCGCGGCCATGAACGCCAGCGCCTGGTAGGAGACGGTGATGCGCGTGTTGGGGCCGACGATGGCGGCGGCCGCCAGCCCGGCGGCGACGAGCTGCCCGGCCGGCGTCAGGCGGCGGCCGAGCCGGTGCTGCAGCCCCGAGAATCCACGGAAGGTGCGGTACCAGAAGCGCCGCACGCGATCACGCCGGCACGGCGACCGACTTCACGACCTCCTCCACGACCGAGACCGCGGTGGCGCCCGCGAAGCGCGCCTGCGGGTCGAGCGACAGGCGATGGGCGATGACGGGCACGGCCAGCTCCTGCACGTGCTCGGGGGCGACGAACTCCTGGCCGTCGAAGAGCGCCACGGCCTGCGCGGCCCCGACGAGCGCGAGCGAGGCGCGCGGGCTGGCGCCGAGCTGCACGCCGGGCGCGCTGCGCGTGCCGCGCACCAGGTTCACCGCGTAGCGCTTCACCTCGTCGCTCACGCGCACGCCGCGCACGCCCTGGCGCAGCGCCAGCGCCTCCTCCAGCGACACGCAGGCGGCGAGGTCGTCGAGCGGGTGGTGCTCGGCCTGCGCGGCCAGGATCGCCACCTCGTCGGCCGGCTCCACGTAGCCGAGGCCGAACTGCATGGCGAAGCGGTCCATTTGCGCCTCCGGCAGCGGGTAGGTCCCGCGGAACTCCACGGGGTTCTGGGTGGCGATGACGAAGAACAGCTCGGGCAGCCGGGTGCTGACGCCCTCCACCGACACCTGGCTCTCGGCCATCGCCTCCAGCAGCGCCGATTGCGTGCGGGGCGACGCCCGGTTGATCTCGTCGGCCAGCATGATGTCGGTGAAGATCGGCCCCTCGTGGAACCGGAACGTCTGCTCGCGCGGGTCGAACACGGACACGCCGAGGATGTCGGAGGGCAGCAGGTCGGGCGTGAACTGCACGCGCTTGAAGGCGGCGCCGATCGAGCGGGCCAGCGCCTTGGCCAGGGTGGTCTTGCCGGTGCCCGGGTAGTCCTCCAGCAGGACGTGGCCGCCGCTCGCGAAGGCGGCCAGCAGCCGGCGGATCGCCAGCTCCTGGCCGTGCATGACCTTCGCGAGGTTCGTCGCGATCCGCCGGAACGTCTCGCGGGGCGCCGGCCCGCTCACCGCCGGCTACTTCTGGGACGCGCGGTTGATGGTCGCGGCGTCGGCCTGGAGCCCTTCCTCATGCTTGGCCCGGAGCTTCTGGGCGAGCAGCTGGTAGGACGAGCCCCGGAGGATCCGGTCGAACTGCGCCCGGTAGTTGGCCACCAGGCTGATGCCCTCGATGACCACGTCGTAGACGAGCCAGCGCTCGCCGGCGCGGTGCATGCGGTACTCCACCGGCACCTCGGTCCCCTGCCTGGTGACGATCCGCGTGCGGACGACCGCCTGGTCGCCGTCGATCGTGTCGCCGAGGTACTGGATCTTCTCGCCGCCGCTGTACAGCTCGATCTTGCCGATGTAGGAGCGCTCGAGCAGGTCGGCGAAGAGCCTGACGAACTCGTCGCGCTCCTCCGACGTGCGGCCCTGCCAGTGACGCGCGAGCGAGCGCTGCGAGGTCTCGCGGAAGTCGAACGTCTCGTACGCGATCCTCCGGATGACCGTGCGCCGCTCGCCCAGCCTGCCGTCCTTGAGGGCGGGGTCTTCCAGCACCCTCAGGACGCGGTCGATGCGCCCCTTCAGCTGATCGGTCGGCGCTCCCGCCCGCGCCGGCGCGCCGCCCGCCAGAATCGCCGCCACCACCACCCCGACGACCACTCGCCATCGCACCGACGTCATCGCCGCCCGCCTCCCGGGTTCGAGATTTCGAGAGTCTATCACTCCTGCCGCGCGCGGAGACGCTGCACCAGCCCCTGGGCGGAGGAGGTCTGGATGATCTTGTTGAACTGGGCGCGGTAGTTGCCGACCAGGCTCACGCCCTCGACGCTCACGTCGTAGGTGCGCCAGCGGCTGCCCGCGCGGTAGAGACGGTAGTCCACCGGGATCTCGCTGCCGCTCCGGGCCAGCAGGCGTGTGCGCACGGTGGCGAGATCGCCGTCGAGGCTCTCGCCCACGAAGGCGATGCGCTCGCCGGTGTACTGCTCGATGCGGCCCAGGTAGGCGCGCTCGAGCAGCGCGGTGAGCAGCCGCACCAGCTCCTCGCGCTCGGCCGGCGCCACGCTCTGCCAGTGAGGGCCGAGCGAGCGGCGCGTGATCTCCGCGAAGTCGAAGATCTCGGCGGCGGCGCTCCGGAGGGCGGCGCGGCGCTCGACCGGCCGGGCCTTGAGCTCGCCGTCGTCGAGGATGCCGACGACCCGATCGATCCGGGAGCGAAGCTGGTCGGTGGGCGGGCCGGCGACGGCCTCGCGCACGGTCCCGACGGCGAGTGCGACGGCGACGAGCCACACCAGGGCGAGGAGCTTACGGGTCATGCTGTCTCCTTGTGGTTGCTTGCCACCCGGCTGTTCGGGCTGTGTAACTGTGAGGCAAGGCGGGTACCAATCGGAGAGCGGATTCCAAATCCCCGACGCCATTGACGTTCCGTGCGGTCGGCGCCGGCGTCGGGCTGGGCGGCCTGTCCGATTTCTGACCGCCACCGGTGGCGAGCAACTGACCAGTTACCCGAGTGGAAGTGGCATACTAAGGCGATCGTGACCACGATGTTGGCGATCGGGAACGGAGCGTGAAGCAAGCGTACGAGGATCTCGGCCGGCGGCTGTCCGCGCTGCGAGCGGACTTCGCCGCGCTCGGCACGCGCGCCGCTGACGCGGCCTCCGCGCTCGCCGCCAGGCTGCCCCCGCCCGCCGCCCTGCTCGACGAGCTCACCGCCGCCCGCGAGGCCTTCTCCGATCTGCGTCACGCGATGCTCGAGCAGGCGGGCGCCCTCGCGCTCGTGCTCGACGCCGAGGGGCTGGGCACCCTGCGCGACCTCGAGCCCGTGCTCGCCGCCATCGCCGCCGCCGAGGAGCGCCGCGCGCTCGTCGCCGCCTGGGAGGAGGGCCGCGAGGGCGCGCTGGTCGTGCTCGACCGCACGATGGCGCTGATCCATCGCGAGGAGAAGGGGTTCGGGGCGCTCGAGGAGTGCCAGAACCGGGCGCGTGACCTCCATGGCGTGCTGACCGGCGCGGTGCCCAAGGACATCGAGCACGAGACGAAGATGCTGTCCGGCCGGCTGCGGCCGTTCGTGGAGCTGATGGCGCTGGTGGACGGCTGGAACGAGCTCGACGACGATCGCTGCGCCTTCCTGCAGGACGCGATCACGCAGTCGTTCGGCCGCCCGCTGGCGCTGGCCGCGCTGCGCGGCAAGCTCGGCCGCGAGGGCGAGCTGCCGCCCGAGCCTCGCGGGCGCGGGCGGACCGGGCCGGCGCCGGCCGAGTCCTACGCGCCGGCCGCGCCGTACGCCGCGGCGCCGTATCCGGCGGCGCCCGCCGGCGCGGTGCCCGCCCAGCCCGGCATGCCCACCGCCCCGATGCCGGCCGGGGCCGCGCCCGCTTATGCCGCCGGCCCCCCCGCGGGCGCGCCGGCGGCCGGCGCCGTCCCCGCGACGGGGGTGCCGATGGTGGGCGCGCCGGTCATGGGCCCAGGCATGGTCGTCGGCGGCGCGCCCGGTGTCATCGTCACCGGCGGCGGCGCGTTCGGCGGCGGCGGCGCGGTGGGAGGTGGCGCAACGGTGGGGGGCGGCGGCGGGGTCGGTGGGGTCGGCGGCGGGGTGATGATCCCCGGCGTCGGCGGCTCGCTCGTCGTCGAGATCCGACTCTCGGGCGACAAGGTCTCGGTCGAGACGCCGGAGGCGCGCAAGGAGCGCGAGGAGCTGCTCGAGCGTCTGGCCCAGGACACCGCGAAGTGGTGGATCGCGGCCCGCACCGGCTGGAACACGATGCGCGAGCGCAAGCTCTCGTTCGCCGACGCCGCGCACGAGTACCTCGAGCGCTTCCCGTACATGCTGGCGGTCCCGCTGCAGAAGAGCGCCGAGCACGACGACGGCCGGCTGGCCGAGGGGTACGCGCTGCTGCTCGCGCACATCGAGAAGCAGGAAGAGGGGTTCGTGCGCGAGGCGCTCACCCGGCTCAATCCGCAGTTCACGACCCGCGAGAAGGACCAGTCCTACCCGCTCGGCCAGGAGCTCTACCTCTACGTCGTCGCCGAGGGGCGTCTCTACAAGACCTACCCCGACTTCGTGAAGGAGGTCGTCATCAACGCGCTCCCCGAGCCGGGCCCGTGGGTGCAGGGCGGCATCGTCGAGAGCGACGCGGAGACGCGCCTGTTCACGCGGGGGGAGACACCGGGCAGCACCGAGGAAGAGACGCGCACGGTGACCGGCTGGAAGGAGCGGATCGGCCCCCATCTCTTCTCCGTCGACGCGGGACCGCTCACCGCGCGCTTCTTCACGCTGCGCGTGGCCGGCGAGACGCTGGCCGATCCTCCCGACGTCGAGATCAAGCTGAAGGAGAACGACGCGCCCACCGACCATGCCTGGCTCATCGGCCTGCCCGCGCCCGGCAAGACCCAGGCGCTGACGCCCCGGCGCCACCGCACCGGCGGCGTCACGCTGCCCCAGCTCGGCAAGGACCTCGGCGGGCTGTGGATCGGCGTGTTCAACGCCGATCCGAGCAACGAGCGGCACTTCGAGCTCTCGATCGTGCTGCGCCGCAAGCCCCCGGACGTCCCCAAGGCCGGCGCCAAGGCCGCCGCGGCCGCCGCCGCGCCGGCGCCCTCGAAGTTCTTCGGCCGGAAGCGCTAGCGTCCCCTGCCCCCCCGGAGGGGGCGGCGCTCAGCGCTTGCCGACTTCGGCGAGCACCTGGCGGAAGGTCCGGTAGAACTCCACGTGGTCGGTGATGCCCTTCTTGAGGATGGCGGGCAGGTGCGGCAGGTCGTTCAGGTTGACCACGACGTTGACGCTGCGGGCGAACGCCATCGCGTTGTCGAACGTCTTGTACTCGCGCCCGAGCAGGACGACGAACATCCAGCGGCGCTGCGACATCGGCATGGCGCGGATGGTGGCGAGCACCGGGTTGTCGAGCGGGCTCGACCCCTGGTACTGCTCGTCCACGATGACGACCTCGTAGGTGTCGCGGCGGACGCGCTCGATGGCGTCCTCCGCGCTCTTGGGCGCCAGCATCGAGAAGCCGATCTGCTCGAGGGCGGTCTTGATGACGGGCTGCCGCTCGACCGCGTCCTCGCAGACGAGCGCCAGCCGCGCCTCGTAGGGGGTCTCGCCGGCGGCCTGGCCTTCCGGACTCACTTCTTCCTCGCGCCGCCGAACACCGACCGGTTGTAGTCGGAGTCGAGCTTGAGCCCTTCGACGTCGGTCGTCTTCTCGCCGCGCGTCTGCTTGAGGGTGTCGATGCCGCGCTGCACGACCGCCTTGCGGGTCGAGTAGTTGACGGCGGTGTCCTCGGTGACGATGCCCTGCTCGTAGGAGTGCAGCAGCGACTGGTCGAACGTCATCATCCCGAACGGCTCGCCGACCTCCTGGATCTCGTAGAAGGTCTTGCCCTCCTGCTCGCCCTGGAGGATCAGCTCGTTGGACCGGATCGTGTTGGACAGGATGTCGTGCACGGCCCAGCGGCCGCCGCCGACCTTGGGCACCAGCCGCTGGCCCACCACCCAGCGCACGGTGTCGGCCAGCCGCTGCCGGATCTGCTTCTCCTCGTCCTTGTCGAACATGCCGATGATACGGTTGATGGCCTGGCCGGCGTTGACCGTGTGCAGCGTGGAGAGCACCAGGTGGCCCGTCTCCGAGGCCTTGAGCGCCAGCTCGGCCGTCTCCCGGTCGCGCATCTCGCCGACCAGGATGATCTTGGGCGCCTGGCGCAGGGCGGCCCGGAGGCCATTGGCGAAGTTGTCGTAGTCGAGGCCGAGCTCGCGCTGGTTGAACGTCGACTTGCGGTTGGGGTGCACGTACTCCACCGGGTCCTCCAGCGTCACCACGTGCACCGACTTCGTCGCGTTGATCTCGTTCAGCAGCGCGGCCAGCGACGTCGTCTTGCCGGAGCCGGTCGCGCCGGTGATCAGGATGAGGCCGTTCTTCTCGCTCGGCATCTTCTTGAACGCGTCGGGCAGCTTGAGACTCTCGATGGTCGGGATGTTGGTCTCCAGCTTCCGGAGGACCATCGAGTAGTTGCCGCGCTGGGAGAAGATGTTCACGCGGAAGCGCGCCTTGCCCGGCAGGTAGTACGAGCTGTCGCACGAGCCCGCCTTGATCAGCATCTCGGTCAGCCGGCGGTCGCTGTTGATCAGGTTGAGCGCGAAGATCTCGGTCTGGAACGGCGTGAGGCTCTCGATCGGCGGGTCGACCGGCACCGCCACCAGCTCGCCGGACGACTCCACCTGCAGCGGGCGGTCGACCGTGACGTTGAGGTCCGACACGTTGTCGTGGGAATCCAGCATCGCGAAGAGGAGGTCGTCGATCTCTGATTTGCGCATGGCGGGCCCCCTACTGGTTCAGCTCGTCGGGAGGAGTCTTGAGGAGCGGCCGGAACTTGCTCTTGTCGATGCACTTGTCATAGGCCTCCTCGGGGGCGATCCAGCCCTTCTGCAGGACGCCCATGATCGCGTCGTCGAGGGTCTGCATGCCGTACTGTTTGCCGGTCTGGATCGCCGAGGGGATCTGCACGGTCTTGTTCTCGCGGATCAGGTTGCCGACGGCGGCCGTGCAGACCAGGATCTCCAGCGCCGCGCAGCGCCCCTTCTTGTCGACGCGCTTGAAGAGGTTCTGGGCGACGACCACCTTGAGGCCGGTGGAGAGGCCGTTGCGGACCTGGGCCTGCTCCTCGGCCGGGAAGACCTCGATGATGCGGTCGATGGTCTTGGCCGCGCTGGTGGTGTGCAGCGTGCCGAACACCAGGTGGCCGGTGTTGGCCGCCTCCAGCGCGAGGCGGATCGTCTCGAGGTCGCGCATCTCACCGACCAGGATGATGTCGGGGTCCTCGCGGAGCGCGCCCTTGAGCGCGGCCCCGAACGAGCGCGTGTGGATGCCCACCTCGCGGTGGTTGATCAGGCAGCCCTGGCTCACGTGCACGAACTCGATCGGGTCCTCGACCGTGATGATGTGGTCCTTCCGCTGCTTGTTGGCGTGATCGATGATCGCGGCCAGCGTGGTGGACTTGCCCGAGCCGGTCGGCCCGGTCACCAGCACCAGCCCCTTGTTGAGCATCGCCGACTTCTTGAGGATCGGCGGCAGCCCGAGCTCGTCGGCGGTGAGCACCTTGGTCGGGATCTGGCGGAACACGGCGCCGCAGCCGTACTTCTGCATGAAGTAGTTGGCGCGGAAGCGCGCCACATTGGGGATCTCGTAGCCGAAGTCGACGTCGCCCGTCTCCTCGAACGTCTTGATCTTCTGCTCGGGGGCGATCTCGTAGAGCATCTGGCGCAGGTTCTCGTCGTCGAGCGGATCGTACTTGATGCGCTCCAGCTCACCGTGCACGCGGAGGATCGGGGGCTGCCCCGACACGATGTGGAGGTCGGAGGCGCCGGTGTCGAACATCAGCTTGAAGAACGCGTCGAGCTTCGCCATGCACGGGCTCCCCTATGGCGGATTGGCCGCGGATAAACTATCAACGAGCCTACGAAATTCGACGCTTCCGAGTCAAGGACGGTTCGCGGGCACCCCGGCCGGCTCCAGCGCGGCGGTGCGCACGAACGACGGCTGCTGGTAGAGGCGGTCGGCCATCACGGTGACCAGCGGCGTGAGGCGGAACAGGTCCGTGTAGCGCGCGTGCAGCACGAAAGCGCGCTCGACGAGCCGCACCGCCTCCTTGACGTCCTCGAGCACCGTCGTCGCGCGCCCGGCCCGCCAGGCGCGCAGCCGGGCCGCCAGCTTCATGAACGAGTGCATGGCCAGCAGCGTCTGGTAGCCGCGGAAGATGCCGTGCATCGGCGTGAGCGTCTTGCGGAAGATCACGTGGCTCCAGTACTCGCGCAGGAAGGGCTCCACCCCGGGGGCGCCGGCGTCGAAGCCCACCGCCAGCACGGCGGCCAGGTCGAACGGCGCGCCGCCGGCGATGGCGTCGGGCAGGAGCCCGCGGGCGCGGCGGAAGCGGAGGTAGTTGCGGTAGAGGGCGACGATCAGGGCCACGCGCGACTGCCGCCGGCGCTGGAACTCGAGCCACGTGTACAGCGGCGCCAGGTAGGTCAGCGCGGGCCGCCGCGGGTAGCGGGCGCCGGCGGCGATGCCGAGCAGCTTGCGGTAATCGTCCGCGCGCAGCTCGGCGAGGCCGCCCGCCAGGGTCGCCTTCGGCGCCCGCGCCTCCCGGCGCGCGCGCGCCTCGAGCTGCGTGAGGCCGATGCACAGGCTGAGCAGGGCGCTGCCGGCCAGCAACCCGACGGGCAGCGGCACCCGCGTGTCGGCCAGCAGCTCGAGCAGCGCCGCCTCGATCGGCTTGTACGTCGCCCAGTCGACGTCGATCGAGCCGAACAGCGTGAGCGCCTCCGGCAGTCGCTCGACGCGCGCGCTGCCCGCCAGCACCGCCGCGATCTCCCCGCGCTGCGCGCCGAGGGGGGCGCCGTGGTGGGCGCGCACGGCGGTGCACGCGAACGACACGCCGACGGCGACGCCGTCGGGCGTCTCCACGAAGTGGTACGGGAACTCGCGGCACACCTGCGGCTTGGCGGCGGCGCCGAGGCGCTGGTGAATCGCACAGCGCGCGTCGAGCGTGAGGAAGACGCAGCTTCCGTCGGGCCGGCGCGCGAAGGTCACCCGCTCGCCGCTGGGCAGCGGGAACGGCAGCGGCACGAACGGTGCGGCGGAGTCGAGGGCCACCCCGTGCCGCGCCCAGTCCTCGTCGCGCAGGCGCGCGTGCGAGGGGGCGTCCACGCCGATCAGCCAGTCGCTGCGACAGCACGCGCCCGAGTTCTGGCAGGTGAACACGACGCGCTCGTCCAGCAGCAGCGGGCGATCGACGCCGTCCATCTGCGGTACTCTGCGCGTAGGGCGGGGCCAGGTCAAGGAACGCCCGTGGAGGACGGCATGACGGAGCCGGTCGTGGTCGACAAGGGAGAGGGCGGGCTGGAGCGTGCGCGCGTGACGGGCCCGCGCGGCGAGGCCGAGGTCTACCTGCAGGGCGCGCACGTCACGCGGTGGCAGCCGCGCGACGCCGCCAAGCCGGTGCTGTTCATGTCCTCGCGCGCCGTCTACGCGCCGGGCAAGGCCATCCGCGGCGGCGTCCCGCTCATCTTCCCGTGGTTCGGCGCCCACGGCACCGACAAGAGCAAACCGATGCACGGCTTCGCGCGCGCGCGCCCGTGGCGCGTGACCGCCACCGGCTCGGCCCCCGACGGCGCGGTGACGCTCGAGCTCGGGCTCGACGACGACGAGGCGACACGGGTGCTGTGGCCGCATCCCTTCCGCGCGCGCTACCGCGTGACGGTCGGCGACACGCTGGGGATGGCACTCGAGGTCGTCAACACCGGCAGCGCGCCGTTCACGTTCGAGGCGGCGCTGCACACCTACCTCACCGTCGGCGACGTCCGCACCGCCGGCGTGACCGGGCTCGAGAATACGCTCTGCATCGACAAGGTGGATGGGTTCACCCGCAAGCGCCTGGGCACCGAGCCGCTGAAGCTCACCGGCGAGACGGACCGCGTCTTCGTCGGCACCCGCGCCACGTGCGTGGTGACCGATCCGGCCCTGCGCCGGCGGCTCAGCGTGGACAAGACCGGCTCGGCCAGCACCGTGGTATGGAACCCTTGGGCGGTCAAGTGCGCCGAGATGGCGGACATGGGGCCCGACGACTGGCGCTCGATGATCTGCGTGGAGACGGCCAACGCCTCGGACGACGCGGTGACGGTGGCGCCCGGCGCCACGCACGTGATGACCGCCACCATCCGCGCGGAGGCGATGTGACACCACGCCGCCTGCTCGCGGCCCTGGCGCTGGGCGCCACGCTGGCGGCGCCGGCGACGGCAGCGCCGCCCCCAGCGCCGCGCGACCTCGAGGCCCTGCACGCGGCGCAGGCCGCGGCGGCCCGGCACTACCGCGAGAGCCTGGAAGCGCTGCTGCCGTTTCAGGTGGCGGCGGTCGAGCGGGCCGAGGCGCGGCTGACCCGCGCCCGGGAGCTGCTCGAGCGCGGCATCGTCGCCGCCGCCGAGGTCGCCGCCGGCGAGCGGGCGCTCGAGCAGGCGCACGCCGCCGTGGACAAGACGCGCGCGGAGGTCGCGCAGGCGGCCGCCCTCGTGACCGAGGCCGAGGCCGCGCACGAGCTGGGCGCCCTGCCGCCCGGCGCCCCCGGCGAGCTCACCGCGGGCGCGACGCTGATCCGCTACGCCGGCCGTGGCCCGTGGTCGCTCGCCCAGCTTCCCGCGCTCGAGCGCTTCTTCCGCGAGCGCTTCCACCGTGCCCTGCCCGTCAGTGCGCTCGGCCAGACGGCCGTGCACGACCGCCTCGGCTTCGACCACCACGCCGCCCTCGACGTGGCGGTGCTCCCCGACAGCCCCGAGGGGCGCGCGCTGATGGAGTACCTGCGCGCCCGCGGCATCCCGTTCCTCGCCTTCCGGGCGCCCCGCGCTGGCGCCGCGACGGGCGCGCACGTGCACGTCGGCCCCCCGAGCCCGCACGCCTGAGGCCGCTAGAATGCGCGGCGCGATGATGGACTGGCACGCGCTGGGCGAGGAGACGGTCGGGCTGCTGCAGCGCTACCTGGCGATCGACACCACCAATCCTCCCGGCAACGAGGCGGCCGGCGCGCGCTTCCTCGCCGACGTGCTCGCCGCCGCCGGCATCGCCAGCGAGACCGCCGAGTCGGCGCCCGGCCGCGCCAACCTCGTGGCGCGCGTGGCCGGCGACGGCTCGCTCGGCGGGATCGTCCTGCACCATCACATCGACGTGGTCTACGCCGACCGGCGCTACTGGACGGTGGACCCGTTCGGCGGCGTGATCAAGGACGGCTATCTCTACGGCCGCGGGGCGCTGGACATGAAGTCCACCGGCATCCTGCAGCTCGCCGCCGTGCTGGCGATCGCGCGGGCGCGGGTGCCCCTCAAGCGCGACCTGATCCTGCTCGCCACCGCCGACGAGGAGGCGGGCAGCGCGCTGGGCGCCCGCTGGGTGGCCGCCGAACGGCGGGCGTGGCTGGCCGGCGCCGAGTACGCGCTGTCCGAGCTGGCCGCCATCGAGCACGATCCAGGGTTTCGCGCGCCGCTCGGCACCATCGTCATCTCCGAGAAGACCGGGCTGCCGCTCACGCTCACCGCGCGCGGCGAGCCCGGTCACGGCTCGCAGCCGTGGCCGGACACGGCGCCGCACCGGCTCGTGCGCGCGCTCGGCCGGCTGCTCGCCGCCGAGCGGCCGCTGCGCGTGCTGCCGGAGGTCGCCGAGTACTTTCGCGCGCTGGCCCGCGTGCTGCCGGCGGCGGAGGCGGCCGGCTACGAGGACGTGATGGCGTCGCTCGCCACGCCGGCCTTCCGGGCGCGGTTCCTGGCCAACCGCCAGCACGCCGCGCTGGTGCGCGCGACCTTCGCCGTCAACATCCTCAGGGGCAGCGAGAAGCTCAACGTGATCCCGCCGGAGGCGGTCGCCGAGATCGACTGCCGCATGCTGTCGGGCGACGAGCCCGCCGAGATCGTCGACTGGGTACGCGGGGTGATCGCCGACGAGCAGATCGAGGTCACCACCGTGCGGGAGCCCAAGGTCCCGAACCTCTCGCCGCCCGACACCGAGATGTACAAGGCCCTGGCCGACGCGCTGCGTGGGCGCATGCCCGGCGCCGTGATCGCCCCGGCCATCCTCACCGGCTTCACCGACAACTGGGTCTTCCGCGGCCTCGGTCTCGCGGGCTACGGCTGGAGCCCGTTCGTGCTCGACGGCGGCGAGTACCGGCGCATCCACGGCAACGACGAGCGCGTCTCGCTCGACAACGTCCGCGCGGGCGCCCGCGCCTACACCGAGCTGCTGCTGGCGATGGCGGCGGCCTGAGCGGCCGCGCGGTGGCGGCGCCCAGCCTCACCGTCCGCCGCGGCACGCGCCGCGACGCTCCCACGATCCTGGCGCTCATCCGCGGCCTCGCCCGCTACGAGCGGCTGCTGCGCGAGTGCCGCGCCACGCCGGGGGCGATCCGCCGCGACGGCTTCGGTCGCCGCCGCTACTTCCAGACGCTGATCTGCCGGCGCGGCCGGCGGCCGGTGGGCTTCGCCCTCTACTTCTTCACCTACTCCACCTTCCTGGCGCGCCCCACGCTCTACCTGGAGGACCTCTTCGTGGTGCCGTCCGCGCGCGGCCTCGGCGCCGGCCTCGCGCTGCTGCGCGCGCTGGCGCGCATCGCGGTGCGGCGGGGCTGCGGGCGGCTGGAGTGGACGGTGCTGGGCTGGAACCGGCCGGCGATCCGCTTCTACCGCGCGCTGGGCGCGGGGCTTCGCCGCGAGTGGATCCTGACCCGGCTGACCGGCGCGCCGCTCGAGCGGCTGGCCGGCCTCACGGCTCGGCGTGCGGCTGGTCGAGCGCGGTGATCTTCGCGGCCGCGCACTCCCAGAGCAGCGGGATCGCCTGGGCGACCGCGAGGCCGCGCGCCTGCGCCCGTGAGACGTTCTCCGGCTGCACGGCGAAGTCCACCACGCGCCTGACCGACGGGCAGAGGTCGATCGCCGGGTCCCGGCCCACCGCCTCCCACGCCTCCTTCTGCTCGAGCGTGCGCGCCCTCCACGCCGCCGAGGCGAGCAGGTGCACGTCGAGCACCTCGCGCACCTGCGCGCGCGTCGGGCCCGGCGCGGTGGAGGACATGAAGCGCTCGAGGTCGGAGCGGGCGAAGAGCACGCGGCTCGAGTAGACCGAGTACGTCGTGGTCGGCGAACTGGCCGCCTGCAGCTGGCGCAGGGACTTCATGATCTCGTCGAGCGCGGCGCGCTGCTGCTGGTCGAGCGGCGGCGCCGGCGCGACGGCGTCGGGCGTCACCGGCGGCGCCTCGGGGCCGCTCGCGAAATAGACTCCGGCCGCCACCGCGAGCGCCGCCACCGCGGCGAGCGCCAGCCACACGCCGAGCCCGCGCGAGCGGGCGCGCCGCGGCGCCGCGGCGGCCAGCTCGGCTTGCTGCGTCAGCGCGCTACGGATCGTGCTGTCGAGGTTCAGCTTGCCGGGCCCGGAGCGCCCGACCGGCGCGGCCGCGCCCTTCGTCGCGGGCGAGGCCGGTTCGGTCGGGACCGTGGTCGGGCTCCGCGCGAGCCGGGGGGGAGATGGGGGGGGCGTCCCGCCCCCCCCATCCTCAACACGCAGTGCCTCGCGCATCAGCGCTTCCAGATCCGCGCTCGGCCGCGGCGCCGGCGTCGCGGGGGCCACCGGGGGCGGGGCGGCGCTCGCGGCCTCCTCCGCCTCGAGCGCCGCGCGGATCGCCGCTTCCAGGTCCGCGCTCGGCGGCGCCGCACTCGCCTGTCGCGGCCGCGCGGGCTCCGTCGGCACAGCGGTCGCACCCCGCGCGGGTTCGGTCGGAACAGTGGTTGCACCCCGCGCGAGCCGGGGGGGAGTTGGGGGGGGCGCCCCGCCCCCCCCAACCTTGGAAGCCGGCAGGGGCAGCGGGCGCTTGGCCTCTTGCGGGGTGACCCAGCGATCGAGCGTGGCGCCGCATGCGCAGGTCAGCGTGAGCAGGTAGCCACCACCGGCCTGGGGCACCGCGCTCGGCGTGATGCCGCCGCAGGCGGCGTGCTGGCGCGAGAACTCTTCGATGTCGGCGAAGTCGGTCATCGTGATGCCCCGCCGCCGTTTATCTTACGGCAGGGGCCCTTCGATGCCCGTGATCTTCCAGCCTCCGCCCTCGGCGGCGGTGCGGACGGTGACGACCTTCGAGAGCGGCGCCCGCTCGCCGTCCTTGACCGTCACGCGGAAGTCGTGCCACGTGCGGCCGCCGTCGATCGGCGCGACGCGCTCCCAGCACCCCGTGTCGACGAGCTGGTAGTCGAGCAGGCTGAGGCCCTTGGCCTTGTCGCGCCACGCGGGGTCGGGCTCGCCGCCGTGCCACGCGGCGTCGCCGGCCTCGCCGCGCTGCCAGGCCTCGAGCGCGACCGCCGCCGACTGCACGCCCAGCTCGGTGCCGGCGCGGGGCGGACAGGTCACGCGGCCGAGCGTCACCTGCGTGACCGGCCACAGCAGCACCCCCACCGCGGCGAGCGCGCCGACCAGGCCGAGGCCGAGCCGCCCGAGCGCGCGCCGCGCGCTGAACAGCACGCCCCGGAGCAGCACGAAGGCGAAGAACGCGGTGAACAGGATCTCCAGCGGGAACACCAGCGTGTCGAAGCCGTACTCGTCCAGCGCGCGCAGCAGCAGGACGGCGCCGGGGGTCAGGAACACGCACGCCCACACGACGACCCACGGATGGCGACTCCACCAGACGAACGGGAGCAGGAAGGGCGAGACCCGCGGGGCCGCCGCGCGACGCGCGCGCATCTCGCCCTCGAGCAGCGCGCCCGCCGGCCCGTCGTCCGGCGGCTCCCAGCGTGGAACCTCGCGGTCCGGCTCCCAGCGGGGTACGGTCTCGGCGGGACCGCGCGGCGGCTGCCAGCGCGGCGTCTCGCTGGTGGGCGCCGGCGGCTGCCAGCGCGGGACCTCTTCCGACTCGGGCGGCGGCGGCTGCCAGCGTGGGACGTCCTCGGGCGGGTCGGGCATTGGAGCGACCCTAGGGCCGGGCGGGGCGAGCCGTCAAGCGAATCGTGGCAGCCGCGCGCGGACGCGGGCGGCGGCGCGAGCGCCCCAGTCGAAGGCCTCTTCGAAGAGCGAGAACCCCGACAGGTCGCCGTGGGCGAGATGCACCGGGCCCGCCAGCGCGCGGCCGGCGGCGGCCAGGGCAGCGCCGCACACGAAGCCGACCTCCGGCCGGACCATGGCGTGGCCGTAGCGCATCACGTCGAGCCGCCGCACCTCGCGAGCCAGGTCCGGGTGCGGGCGCGCGAGGTCGCGCACCACCTGGTCGCGCAGCGTGGCCCACGACGCATCCAGCAGCGCGCGCCGCGCCGCCGCCGGATCGGCGTGCGGGTACGGGCGGTAATACGTCAGCACGGTCGCCCCCGGGTGGCTGCGCAGCGACTGGTGGGTGGCGACGACGTAGCCGAGCCCCTCGCTGTCGTAGAGGACGTTGTCCCAGGCCGGCGCCGCCCCGCCGGCGCCGCCGGGCGGCCGGTCGAGGTGGAGGTTGGCGACGAGCCACGGCGCGTAGTGAAACGCCGCGGCGAACGCCGGCGGGCGCTCGCGCCACGGGCGATAGAGCCGCGCGGCCACGAGCACCGGACACGCCAGCACGACCTCGCGCGCGAGCAGCCGCACCGTCTGCGCGGCCCGCGCGTCCCACGCGTCCACCGCGACCCGGTCGCCGAGCGGTTCGACGTTGAAGACGAGGTGGGCGGCGCGGGTGCGGCCGGCCACCGGCTCGGCCAGCCGTTGCGTGAGCCAGCCGTTGCCCTCCGGCCACGTCAGCACGACATCGCCGTACTCGGGATCGGCGTCGCGCGCGGCGTAGTAGTGCACGCCGGCCCACGCCGAGGTGGCCGCCAGCGCGGAGCCGAAGTCGTCGCGGCACGCGTACTCGACCCACCAGCGCAGGCGCGGCGACGTGAGCCCGCGCGCGGCGAGGAAATCCGCCATCGAGAGGCGGTCGAGATCGGCGAAGGCGCCCGGGGCGCCGGCCGCGCGCGGGATCGCGAAGGCCCGGCGGCCGGCGCCGTCGCGCCAGCGCCGGTAGCGCGCCATCTCGGCCCGGAAGCGCGCGAGCTGCGCGCGGTCCTCCGCGTCGGCGGCCGCCGGAAACAGCCCCTCGTGCCAGCGGCCGTACATGAACAGCCGCTCCTGCGGCGCGTGGCAGAGATGGCGCTCGTCGTAGCGCGGGCGGCCGTCGCGCGCGAACCCCTCGATGACGCCGAACTCGCGCAGCAGCGCGCGCACGCCGGCGGCGGCGGCCCCCGGCAGCGCGATGTAGTGCGCGCCCCAGGGATAGCCGGTGACGGCGGAAGCGCCGGCCCGCGCGTTGCCACCGGGAGTGTCCTCCAGCTCGAGGAGGGTGAGGTCGCGCACGCCGGCGCGGTCGAGGTGCCAGGCCGCCGCCAGCCCGGCCACGCCGCCGCCGACGATCGCCACCGCGACCCGCTCGGTGCGCGACGGCAGCGGCAGCGGCGCCGCCTCGCGCAGCCGGTGGCCGAGGGCATGGTTGGCGCCGACGATGGCGCCCTCGATCGGCGCCGCCGCGCCCGGCCGGCAGCCACCCACCGCCAGCAGCGCGCCCCCCGCGAGCAGCCGGCGGCGCGTGAGCGCGCCGGCGCCTACAGCGTGGCCGGCAGGGCCCGCTGCCACTCGGCGCCGTAGTACTGGACGAGGATCTGGTTGTCGAGGCGGTTGATCTCGACCGGCACCGCCGCCATGTCGGGAGGGAACGCGAACAGGGCCGCCGTCGCGTCCACGGTGAGGAAGCGCAGCCCGTCCGGGTACGCGCGCGGGGGCGTCCAGTCGCCCGCCGCCGCCAGCACGAAGCCCCACTCGCCGAACGACGGCACGTAGGCGTGATAGGCGCGCGCGGCGAGCCCGGCGCTGCGCACCGTCTCGACGATGCACCAGAACGCGCGCCGCGCGAACATGGGCGAGGTGGCCTGTACGGCGGCCAGCCCGCCGGCGGCCAGCCGCGCGCGCAGCAGCCGGTAGAAGCTGCGCGAGTAGAGCTTGCCGAGCGAGAAGTTGTGCGGATCGGGAAAGTCCACGATCGCCACGTCGAACGTCTCCCGCGTCTGGCCCAGCCACACGAAGGCGTCGGTGTTGATCACCCGCACCCGCGGATCGCGCAGGGCGCCGCCGTTGAGCCCGGCGAGCAGGGCGTTGTCGCTGAACAGGCGCGTCATCTCGGGGTCGAGGTCCACCAGCGTCACCGTCTCCACGCCCGGGTAGCGCAGGATCTCGCGCACGGCGAGGCCGTCGCCGCCGCCGAGGACCAGCACGCGCCGCGGCCGCGGATGGGCGGCGAGGGCGGGGTGCACGAGCGCCTCGTGATAGCGGTACTCGTCGCGCGAGGAGAACTGCAGGTGGCCGTTGAGGAACAGCCGCACGTCGTCGACCCAGCGCGTGAGGACGATGCGCTGGTAGGGCGAGGAGCGGGCGAGGATGATCTCGTCGGCGTACAGCCGCTCCTCCGACCACGCGGTGATGCGCCCGGCCGCCAGCGTGCCGGCGGCCAGGCAGAGCAGGGCGGCGACCGCGGCGCCGCGCAGGAACGCGGTCCGGCCGAGCTCGCGCCGGAAGATCCAGGTGGACCAGAGTCCGACGGCGGCGTTGGCCAGCCCCATGAGCAGCGAGGTGCGGATCAGCCCCAGGCGCGGCACCAGCAGCAGCGGGAAGAGCAGCGAGGCGACGAGCGCGCCGGCGTAGTCGAGCGACAGCACCTGCGCGACCAGCTCGCTGAAGACGAGGCGGCCGCGCAGCAGGCGGAGCAGCAGGGGGATCTCGAGGCCGACCAGCACGCCGACGACGCCGACCAGGCCGTAGAGCACGAGGCGGAAGTGCGGCGTCTCGCCGAACGCGACGAAGAGCAGCGTGGCCGCCCAGCCACCGGCGAGGCCCACCGCGATCTCGACCTCGATGAAGCGCGCGGCGACCGCCCGCCGGACGTAGCGCGAGAGGAACGAGCCGACGCCCATCGCGCAGAGATAGGCGCCGATGACCGTGGAAAACTGGGTGATGGAGTCGCCCAGCAGGTAGGACGCCGCCGTCGCCGCCACCAGCTCGTAGACGAGGCCGGCGGTGGCGACGACGATGACGGTGACGTAGATCGCCGCGGACATGGCGGTGCCGCCGCCGTCAGCGGATGGCGGACGCGACGATGATCGAGATGCCGACGGCCACCGCGCCCACCACGATGGCCAGCGCCGAGTTCTTCTCGTCGATGATCTCCCTCCACAGGTGATACGGCGTGAGCCGGTCCACCACCACGAACGCCACGGCGAAGATCGCCAGTCCCATGGCGGCGTAGACGAGCGCGGCGAGCATCGGGGCCCAATGGATCTCGGGGATCGTCATGTCATTTCGCTCCCGTGTAGGACCGCCACCCGTAGGCCGGTCGATAGGACCCCGGGTTGTCGCGGACCGATTTGGGGACCATCTTCTCCTCGGTGACCTCGCTCGGGCTCCAGCCCGTGACGTGCGCCCACGTGAGCGCGCCGAGGACCAGACTGCCGACGACGACGTAGGCCTTGACCATCAGTCGTCGTCCTTGCTGCGGGAGGACGTCGTCGAATGGTCGCTCTCCTGCCAGCGGCGACTCTCGAAGCTGACCGAGCGGAACCAGAACCACAGGGGCTGGACCAGCATCGCGACGGCGGCCAGCCAGAACCAGAGCGACCGCGGCACGTCGCGCGTGAGCCGCACCCGCCAGACCACCGGCGCCGGCCCCTCCGGCTCGACGACCAGCACGTAGGTGCCGGCGGGCACCGAGGGCAGCCAGGCGCGGTCCCAGTTGGCGCCCTCCGACCAGTACGTCCCGTCGCTGTCACGGCCGGAGTAGAGCGAGACCTCGCGGCCGAAGGTCTTCGCCACGCCGGTGACGTCATTGACGAGGGCGAGGTTGAAGTAGGCCCAACTGTTGGCGACCGTCGAGGAGACCTCCACCATGACGTTCGACCTGCGGCCGTCGATCGGAAACGGGTCGCTGACCACCATCGACGCCCCGACGGCGCCCGGCCGGTACGCGCCGGTGAGGTCGAGGACGAGCCGCCGCTGGGCGATCACCGAGAACAGCAGGTGGATCAGGAGGACCGCGCCGAGGAACCCCACCATCAGCCAGAACATCGTGGCCGCGCGCGGCGTGTAGGGCGAGGGCTCGGCGGCCCCGACGCCGATGCGCTCGGGCGGCGCGTCGGGCAGCGCGAACGCCTTCCACACCGCGCGGCCGTCCACGTACTCACCGACCGACCACGTCGTCTCCTGCGCGCCGGCCTCGCGCGAGAGGATCCGCGGCGGCCGGACGTAGTCGCTGACCTCGACGCGCTCCCCCACCCGCACCGTCCACGGGAACTCGCCGACCGCCGCCGTCACCGCGGCGGCCGAGGTCTGGAAGTGGCGATAGCGGTCGCCGAGGTACTCCGCCTGGAGGCCGGCCACCGCCGGCAGGCCGGCCGCCGCCGTCGTGAGCACCCAGTGGCCGTGGTACTCGACCAGCCAGCGCACGCCGTGCAGGGGATTGTGCAGCAGGTACTCGAACCACGTCGCCGGGTCGTCGCCGACGGTGCGCCGCACGAGGTAGCCGATCACCTCCCACGCCCGGCCGCCGAGCGCGCCGCGGGTGCCGAGCGGGATCGGCGGCGTGACGCGGGCGGCCTCGTACTGCGCGATGAGCCGGTAGTCGGGATCGCGGGCGTCGAGCACGGCGCCGCAGCTGCCGCAGGCGACGCTGACCGAGCGGCCGGGGGCGCGGACCTGCAGCGGCGCGCCGCAGCTGCGGCAGGCGAGCGAGACGGCCGCCGGGGGCGGCGTCAGCGCCAGCCCTCGAACTCGCGCAGGCCGCGCAGCCCCAGCGCCTCGAAGTCCGCCATCTCGCCGACGTAGACGCGGGGCGCGTCGTCGCTGTAGTCGAGCGTCGCGAAGCGGGCGGTGGTGTTGCGCAGGTCGGCGGCGGCGGTCTTCCAGCCGGAGCCGACGCGAAACGGCAGCTCGCCCTCGCCGCCCACCACCTCCGCCTCGCGCACGTCGGTCACCTCGTAGCCGACGCCGCCCAGCGTCACCCCCACGCCGGGGCGCAGGCTCTTCCAGGCCGGCAGCGGCTCCGGCACCGTCGTCTCGAACGACACGGAGTACTCGCCGGCCGCCTCGCCGAGCCAGCCGGTGCGGCCGTCGTCGAAGACGCAGTACCACTCGTTCCAGCCGCCCTGCTCCCAGCGGACCTGCAGCCGCCCCACCACCGCGAAGTGCGTCGAGCGCCACACGCCCTCGGCGCCGAGCTGCAGCGGCGAGGCGTCCTCGAGCAGCGCGCCCATCGTCCCGATCTGCTCGACGTCGAGGTCGTGGCGGATGAGCGTGGCGCGGCAGAAGGGGCAGACGGCGAGCAGGGACTGCGCGGACGTGAAGCGGACCGGCGCCCCGCAGGACGGGCAGGCGACCTGCGACGTGCTCAGGCCTGGGGCGCTCCGCAGTCGGGGCAGAACCGGCTCGGCCGCTCCAGCCGCGCGTTGCAGCGGGGACACGTCAGCGCCTGGACGGCGCCGCACTCGGGGCAGAACCGGGCACCCGCCGGCAGCGGCTTGGCGCAGCGCGCGCACGCGCCGGGCACGACGGCGGCGGCCGGCGCCGCCGGCGGCTGGCCGCCGCCCGTCGCCTGGCTCACCGCCTGCGTCATCGCCTGCCCCATCGCGACGCCGGCGCCCAGCCCCGCCCCCGCCCCGGCCACGCCGCCCTCGTTGGCGGCCGCCACCGGGATCGACTGCGCGGTCTGGTACTGCGTGTAGCGGCGAAGGTCGCCCACGATCCCCATGCCGATGCGCTCGTCGAGCCGCTTCTGCAGCTCCTCGGGCAGCGAGACGTTCTGGACCTGGAAGCTCTCCAGCGCCAGGCCGAGGTCGGCGAACATCGGGCGCAGCTTGTCGCCCACCGCCGCGCCCAGCTCGGCCTGGTTGGCGGCCATGTCGAGGAACGGCACCTGGCTCTCGGCGAAGTGATCGGTGAGCACGGCCACGACCGTGTTGCGCAGCTGCCCCTCGATGTCGCCCAGCAGGTAGCTGTCGCGGGTGCCGGAGACCTTGGTGAAGAACACCTGCGGCGCCGCGATGCGGAACGTGTAGATGCCGAAGGCGCGCAGGCGGACGGCGCCGAACTCGCGGTCGCGGATCGTGATCGGGTTGGACGTCCCCCACTTCTGGTTCAGCCGCTGGCGCGTCGAGAAGAAATAGACGTCACTCTTGAACGGGGACTCGAACATCTTGTCCCAGTTCGCCAGGTCGGTGAGGATCGGGACGTTCTGGGTCTTGATCGTGTGCTGGCCGGGGCCGAAGAGGTCGGCGGCCTTGCCCTGGTGGACGAACAGCGCGGCCTGCGTCTCGCGCACGGTGAGCTGGCCGCCCTGCTGGATCTCCATGTCGCGCATCGGGAAGCGCCACACGAGGACCTCGTCGCCCTCCTCCGTCCACTGGATGATGTCGATGAACTGCTTCTTGACGAAGTCAAGAAAACCCATGACGCCCTCCGGTGGAACGGGTCGCGACCTGGCACCCACTGTAGGTGGCGGGCCCGAGCGGTGTCAAGGAGCGGCAGAGGCGGATTGACCGTACGGCGACGGCTAGGGTACCATTCGCGCCGCGATGAAAAAACGATCCACGAAGACGAAGCGCGCCCCCAAGAGCAAGAGCGCGGCCAAGCCGCGCGCCCGGTCCGGCGCCCGGCGGGCGAAGGCGCCCGCGCGGGCCTCACGAGCGACCTCCTACTCGCCGCCGCCGCTCAAGGGCGACGGCTGGCCCCCGTTCCGCTACCCGCTGTTGTAGCCACGGAGGCCTGTAGCATGGCGCGCGTGCTGACCGTCCTGACCCTGGCGATGCTCCTCGGCGGCCCGGCCTTCGCCGCCCAGACGGTCTATCGCTGGGTGGACGAGCGCGGCGGCGTCCACTACACCGGCTTCCTGCACGAGGTGCCCGAGCAGTACCGCTCGCAGGTCACCGGCACGTCGATGCCCTCCACCGCGCCGGCCAGCGCGCCACCCGCCGCGCGCCCGCCGGGCGGCAAGGGCAGCGGCAAGTGGCGGCTCGAGTTCCCCTCCGGCGGCAGCGGCGGCGTGCACGATCAGGCGACCTGCCAGCAGCTGGCCGAGCAGAGCAAGCGCGCGGGCCGCATGGCGGCCTGCGTGCCCGACGAGTAGGGCGGCCTCACCCCTCCTTCAGGCCGGTCACGCTGAACGCGGCCACCGGCCGCGCGAAGCCCTTGAGCGGCAGGTCGCCGACCGGCTCGGCCTGCACGAGCCCCTCCAGCGCGCCGTGCAGCCGGCGCGAGATCAGGATCTGGCCGGGCCGCGCCTCCCCGCAGAGCCGCGCGGCCAGGTTGGTCACGCTGCCGATCGCGCCGTAGTCCCAGCGCCCCTCGAAGCCGATGGCGCCGATCGTCGCGTACCCCTGGGCGATGCCCACGCCGAAGTCGAGGTCGTAGCCGCGCTTGTGCCACCCCTGCATCAGCGTCTCGACGCAGGCGCGCATCGTCACCGCCATCCGCACCGCCCGCGCGGGGGCGTCGGGGACGACCACCGGGTCGTTGAAGAAGATCATCATGCCGTCGCCGGTGAAGCGCTCCAGCGTGCCCTCGTGCTCGACGACGAGCCGGCCCATGGCGGCGTGGTACTCGCGCAGCACGCCCATGACCTCCTCCGGCTCGGCCGTCTCGGCGAAGGCGGTGAAGCCGCGCAGGTCGAGGAAGACCACGGTGATCTCGCGGCGGTGGCTGGCCAGCGGATCCTCGGCGCCGCCGCCCACGATGGCCTCGGCCAGGGCCGGCGAGAAGAAGCGCTTGAGCCGGGCCAGCCGCTCGAGCTGCGCGACCTGCGCGTCCACCCGCTGCTCGAGCGTGCGGTTGAGGTCGCCGAGCTGGTCCCACAGGCTCTTGACCCGCAGCAGCGAGCGCACCCGCGCCAGCAGCTCGGCCTGGTGGATCGGCTTGGTGAGGAAGTCGTCGGCGCCCGCCTCGATGCCCTTCACCCGCTCCTGGCCGGGATCGAGCGCGGTGACCATCACCACCGGCAGCATCGCGCTGGCCGGATTCTCCCGGATCTTGCGGCACACGTCGTAGCCGCTCATGCCCGGCATCATCACGTCCAGCAGCACGAGGTCGGGCGGCTCGCGGTCGATGAGGGCGAGCGCCTCGGGGCCGGCGGCGGCGGTCAGCACCGCGTAGCCGCGGGCGCCCAGCACGTCGGCGAGCAGCTTGACGTTGCTCGCCGTGTCGTCGACGACGAGGATGCGGGCGGGCTCGTTCACGCGCCGCCCGCCACGCGGTCGAGCGCCTCGCGCACGGCGGCCAGGAAGGGCCGCACGCTGATCGGCTTGGACTGGTAGCCGTCGAAGCCGGCCGCCAGGATCTTCTGGCGATCGTGCGTCATCGCCGAGGCGGTCACCGCGATCACCGGGATGGCGCGGGTGGTCTCGTCGGCGCGCAGCCGGCGCAGCGCCTCGATGCCGTCCATCCCGGGCAGGTGGATGTCCATGAGGATCAGCGCCGGGCGCTCCTGGGCGACCAGAGCGAGACCGCCCTCGGCGCTGTCGGCGTCCACCACGCGGTAGCCCTGGTGGACCAGCACGTCGCGCGCCAGCTTGCGATTGCGCTCGTTGTCCTCGACGACCAGGATCAGCTCGCCGGCCATGGCCCCCCCGGAATGGTGAAGGTGAACGTCGAGCCCTCGCCCGGCCGGCTCTTCACCCAGATGCGGCCGCCGTGCAGCTCCACGAAGCGGCGCGCGAGCGTCAGGCCGAGCCCGGTCCCCTCGTGCTTCTTGGCGTAGTCGGTCCCCACCTGGCGGAACTCCTCGAAGACCGCGTCCTGGTCCTCGCTCGCGATGCCGATGCCGGTGTCGCTCACCGAGACCTCGACGTGGCCGTCCACCCGCTGGGCGCGGACCTCGATGCGCCCGCCGTCCGGCGTGAACTTCACGGCGTTGGAGAGCAGGTTCAGGAGGACCTGCTTGAGCTTGCGCTGGTCGCCCCGCACGCTGCCGAGGCGCTCGTCGAGCCGCGTCTCGAGCGTGAGTCCCTTGCGGGTCGCCCGCTCGCGGATCAGCACCAGCGCGTTGTCGAGGGCGGGGGCGAGGTCGAAGTCCTCGAGGTCCAGCTCCATCCGCCCGGCCTCGATCTTGGCGAGGTCGAGGATGTCGTTGATGAGCGAGAGCAGGTGGCGGCCGGAGCCGAGGATGTCGCCGAGGTACTCCTCCTGCTTGGCGTTGACCTCGCCGAACATCCGCTCGAGCAAGACCTCGGAGAACCCGATGACGGCATTCAGCGGCGTGCGCAGCTCGTGGGACATGCTGGCGAGGAACTCGTCCTTGTGGCGGCTGGCCGCCTCGAGCTGGCGGGACTTGTCCTCGATCTCGCGGAACAGCCGGGCGTTCTGGATCGCCAGGGCCGACTGGGTGCCGAACGTGCGCAGCAGCTCCACCGTGCGGGCGTCGAACTCGCCGGCCGCGCGCCGGTTCACGACGAGCGCGCCGACGACCTCGTCCTCGCTCAGCAGCGGCACCGCCAGCAGCGCGTGGTAGCCCGAGCGGAGCAGCAGGTCGCGCACGCGGCTCTCGTAGGCGCCGGGCGCGGCCACGTCGGGGATCTGCACGGGCTGCCGCTCGGCGGCCGCCCGCCCCACCGCGCCCTCGCCGTACACGAGCGCGGTCGCCCGCAAGCCGGCGACGAACTCGTCGGGGAAGTTGTGGGTGGCCCGAAGGTGGAACTGTCGTGTCGCTTCGTCGTACTCGTAGATGGCGCCGCCGTCGGTGGAGGCCAGCGCGCTGGCGCGCGAGACGATGGTGTCGAGCACGCGATTGATGTCCAGCGTCGAGGAGATCGCGCGCCCGACCTCGCCGAGCGCCTCCAGCTCGCCCACCGAGCGGGTGAGGTCGGCGGTCCGGGCCTGCAGCTCCTGGAACAGTCGCACGTTCTCGATGGCGATCACCGCCTGGTCGGCGAAGGTCGTCACCAGCTCAATCTGCTTGTCGCTGAACGGCTTGACCTCTTCGCGCCAGATCGCGATGACACCGATCGGGCTGCCCTCCCGCAACATCGGCACGCCCAGCACGGTGCGGAAGCGACCGCGGCGCTGCGACTCGGACCCCGCGTAGTCGGGATCCTGGAGCGCGTCGGGGATATGGACCGCTCGGCGCTCCAGCACCGTGCGTCCGGTCAGCGTGTCCCTCCCGGGACGGTACGCATTGCTCCGGATGAACTCGACGAATTCGGGAGTGGCGCCGTGGGCCACGGCGAGGCGATAGACATCACCGTCCTGCCGGAAGATGAAGCCCTTGTCCGCCGCACAGAGCCTGGTCGCGTTCTCGACCAGCGTCTCCAGGACCGGCTGGAGGTCGAACGTCGAGCGGCTGATGACCTTCAGCACCTCACTCGTGGCCGTCTGCTGCTCCAGCGCCTCGGTCACCGCGCGGTTCTTCTCTTGCAGCTCGGTGAACAGCCGCACGTTCTCGATGGCGATGACCGCCTGGTCGGCGAAGGTCCGCAGGAGACTGATCTGCTTGTCCGCGAATGGGCCGGCCTCGGGCCGGTAGATGATGATCGCGCCGATGGCGCTTCCACCGCGCATGATGGGAACGCCCAGCAGGCTGCGGAAGCCGATGCTCTTCGCCGCCGCCCCCTGGTATTCCGGGTCAGCGAGAATGTCATGTACTTGAACCGCGGTGCCGCTCAGGACGGCCCGACCGGAGACGCGACCACGGTCGGGCGGCATCGGATACTGCCGCGCGAGCGCGGCGAGGGCGTCCTCGCCGAAGTTGTGGTGTGCCTCGAGATGGAGGAGCCCGCCGTCGAACCGGAAGACCGCGCCATAGCGCGCTTCACACAGCCGCACCGCGCTCTCGACGATCGCGTCGAAGACCGGCTGGACATCGGTCGGCGAGCGGCTGATCGCCCGCAAGATCTCGCCGGTCGCCGTCTGCTGCTCCAGCGTCTCCGACAGGGCGGTGTTCTTCGCCTCCAGCTCCTTGAACAGCCGCACGTTCTCGATGGCGATCACCGCCTGATCGGCGAAGGTCTGCAGCAGCGCGATCTGCTTGTCGGTGAACGATCGCACCTCCGGGCGCCAGACGACGATGGCGCCGGCGGCTACGCCCTCGCGCAGCATGGGCACGACCAGCACCGTACGGAAGCCGAAGACCGGCTGGGCCCGGGCGAACGCGTAGTCGCCCTCGCGGACGGGGTCGTGAACGGCGAGAAAGTCCTCGATGTGGACGACACGCCGCTCGCTGATCGCCGCACCCACGGCGCCAGCCTCGGCCGGCCGCATGGGGAACGCCTGCTGCAGGATCGCCAGCTGGCCGGGGTCGACGTTGTGCGCCGCGCCGCCGTGGATGCGCTCGCCGTCGAAGCGGACGACCGCCCCGAACGACGCCTCGCAGAGGCGGGCGGCGCTCTGCACGATCGTGTCGAAGATCGGCTGGACGTCGGTCGGCGAGCTGGAGATCACGCCGAGGATCTCGCCGGTGGCCGTCTGCTGCTCCAGCGTCTCCGACAGGGCGGCGTTCTTCGCCTCGAGCTCCGTGAACAGGCGGACGTTCTCGATCGCGATGACGGCCTGGTCGGCGAAGGTCTTGAGCAGGGCGAGCTGCTTGTCGGTGAAACTGCCCTCGCGCTTGGTGACGACGATCACGCCGATGGCGCCTCCCTCGCGCAGCATCGGTGCCATGACGAGGGCCCGGAAGCGCATCTCGCGCGCGGTCTCCTTCCGCACCACCCGGGGATCGTTCTCGGCATCGGCGGTGTGGACCACGACGCGGTCCCGCAGGGCGATTTCCATGAGGCCGACTGGGCGCATCGGGTACATCCGACGCTCGTTTTCGATGGCGGCCGGACTGAGATTGTAGTGCGCGGCGAAATCGACCTGCGCGCCGTCGAAGCGATACAGGCCACCGAAGTTACCGTCGCACAGCCTGACCGCGCTGGCGAGAATCGCGTCGAACACCGGCTCCACGTCGGTCGGCGAGCTGGAAATGACGCGCAGGATCTCAGCCGTCGCGGTCTGCTGCTCGAGCGACTCGGTCAGCTCGCGGGTGCGGTCCTCCACCCGCTGCTCGAGGGTGGCGTGGGACTCGCGCAGCCGGGCGGTCATCCGGTTGAACTCGTCGGCCAGCGCCTCCAGCTCGTCGCCGGTGCGGATCTCGATCTGGTGGTCGAGCTCGCCGGCGCCGATGCGCGCCGCGCTCTGCTGCAGCGCCTGGATCGGCCGGGCCAGGTGGCGGGCCAGCACGACGCTGGCGACCGCCGCGAACGCGATGCCGAACACCACCAGCAGCACCACGCGATAGGCGGAGGCACGCACCGGGGCGAAGGCGTCGGTCAGCGGCTGCTCGACGAAGACGACCCAGCCGAGCGCGGGGATGCGCGCGTGGGCGGTGAGCACGTCCTTGCCCTTGAGATCGCGCGCAAAGGTGAGGTCGTCGTCCTCCGACGGGGCGAGCGCCGCCTTCACCTGGCCGAGCTCGGCCAGGCTCGTCTTCTGCAGCACCAGGCTGATGTCGGGATGCGCGATCAACGCCCCCTGCCCATCCACCGCGAAGGCCAGCCCGGTCTTGCCGACCCGGATCTGGGAGACGACATCGAGGATGAACTTGAGGTTCACCTCGGCGGCGGCGACGCCGCCGCCGGTCACCGGCATGGCGATCGTCATGTAGGGCTCGGACTCCTTGCGGAAGTAGACCGGCCCGAACCAGACGCGGCCGCCGCGCGCCTCGAGGAACTTCGGCTCCTTCGAGAGGTCGAGGTCGCTGCGCTTGCGGTCGGGGACGAGCCGGGACACGAAGAGCTGCTCGCGCCCGGCGGCGTCGATGTAGGTCAGCTCGGTGATCGGGGGCGCCTGCCGCTGCAGCCGGGCGGCGTCCAGCCGGCGCTGCTCGAGCGCGGCGTCGGACACCGCCAGCGGCGTCTGCGTGGTCCAGCCCAGCTGGCGCTCGAGCTCGCGCACGAAGCTCTCGATCCGGGCGGCGGCGCCGCGGGCCTGCTCGCGCTGCAGCGCGACGAGCGCGGCCTTGTTCTCCAGATAGGAGGAGCGGAGCTCGACGGCGCCGCTGAGCACGAGCGCGCCGGTGACGAGGCCCACCAGCACCACCAGGTACTTGCGCGCGAGGCGGCCACGCCCCATGAACGCCGATTCTACGCCGAACGGCCCCCGGGGGCGGTCAGGGCGAGCAGCCGCCCCAGCCCCTGCTCCAGGCAGCGGGCGATCTCGTCGCGGCGGGCCCGGTAGGTCTCCTCGCCCTGGCCGACCGGATCGGCGATGTCGCCGCTCTCACCGGCCAGCTCGCGCAGGGTGAGAAGCGGGCGGGCGTCGCCGTCGGCCAGCGCGGCCACCAGCCGCTTCTGCTCGGCGGTCATCGTGACGACCACCGCGGCCTCGACCAGCAGCTCACGGTGGCTCTTGAGGTCGGTGGAGGTGATCGTGTCCTCCGCGAGGTGGATGCCCACCTCGCGGAGGACGATGCGCGCGTCGAGCGAGGCGTACATGCCGTCGCGCGCGTAGGGGGACACGCCCGCCGAGCGCACACGGATGCGGTCACTCAGCCCGCGCTGCGCGAGCATGAGCTCGAGCAGCGCGTGGGCCATCACGCTGCGGCAGGTGTTGGCGTGGCAGACGAGGAGGACGGCGCTCACTTCTCCCCGTAGCCCCACGTCCACGCGCGGACGCCCTTGCCGAGGTCCTTCCACTCGGCGGCCGGCCGCTCGCCGAGCGTGCGGCCGAAGCCGGTGCCGAGCGGCGGCTTGAGGCCGACGCCCAGCGTGGCGGACCAGTGCTGGGCGATCTCCTCGGGCGCCAGCCGCCGGGTGCCCTCCAGCCGGCGCGCGGCCTGGGGCTGGGCCAGCAGCGTGTAGCCGAAGCCGAACGAGTGGAACACCTGGCCGTTGACCTGGGCGGCGGCGTCGCTGGCGAGGTAGACGACCAGCGGCGCCACGTTGTCGGGATCGCGCTCGGTGCCGACCGCCTGCTCGCTCGGCCACTTGCCGGTGGTCTCGAACACCTCGCGCCCGCGCGGGGTGGAGTCGATCATGCGGGTGGCGCCGCTCGGCATGATCGAGTTGGCGGTGACGCCGTACTTGGCCATCGCGTTGGCGGTGGACCACATGAGGCCGATGATGCCGTTCTTGGCCGCCGCGTAGTTGGGCTGGCCCGGCGCGCCCAGCGCGGAGACGGACGACATCGCGACGATGCGCCCGGCCTTCTGCTCGCGCATGTGGATCGTGGCGGCCCGCACGGTGTTGAACGCCCCCTTGAGATGGACGGCGAGCACGGCGTCCCACTCGGCCTCGCTCATGTTGAAGACCATGCGGTCGCGCAGGATCCCCGCCACGTGGACGAGGACGTCGATGCGCCCCCACGCCTTGACCACCTGCTCCACCATCTCGGTGCCCTGCGCGAAGTCCGCGACGTTGCCGTAGTTGGCCTGGGCAGTGCCGCCGACCGCCTGGATCTCGCGCACCACCACGTCGGCCGGGCTCCGGTCGCCCCCGGCGCCGTCGAGCGTGGCGCCGAGGTCGTTGACGACCACCTTGGCGCCGGCCGCCGCCAGCGCCATCGCGATGCCGCGTCCGATTCCCCGTCCGGCGCCCGTCACCAGCGCCGTCTTGCCGTCGAGCATGCCCATGGCGTCCGATCCTCCCCTGTTAGCTCTTGGTCGCGGTATCGGGCAGCGGGCGGTAGTACGGCTTGCCGCCGCCGACCCAGGTTTGCAGCATCTCGCGGAACTGCGGCCCCATCGGATCGATCCCGCGCATCGGCATCGTGCCGCGCCGGATCGTGAAGTCGTGCGGCGCCAGCTCGCCGCCGCGCACGAAGTGGCGCTCGGCCGCCGCCGTCCGCCCCTGCGCCCAGAGCCACTGGCCGAGACCGAACTCCGCCCGCGCCTGCTGGTCGTCGGCGGTCGGCAGCGGCTGGTGGCGCTTCACCTCGTCCGCGCTCAGCGCGGGCGCCTGCCCGGTGACCCAGCCGCGCAGCGCGGCCAGATGGCGCGCCGACTCCAGGCCGGTGATGTGCTTGAACGTGTCGGTGCCGAAGGCGACGTCGTTGGGACGCACGATGCGGCCGCGCTCGTCGATCCAGAACACCGTCGGCACGTTGACGACGTTGTAGAGATCGGCCAGCACGTGGCGCGTGTCGATGAGGGACGGATGCGTCGGCTCCGCCTTCTCGATCCACGGGCGCGCGTCCTCCGCCGTCTTGTCGAGCGCGACGGTGATGACGGTGAACCCGCGACCCTTCAGCTCTTCGTAGAGCTCCTGCCAGACCGGCAGGTCGAGGCGGCACCCTCACCAGGAGGCCCACGCCACCAGCAGCACCTTGCGGCCGCGCTGCTCGCTCAGCGCGTGGGCGCGGCCGGCCAGGTCGGGCAGCGTGAAGTCGGGCGCCTGCTGGGCGGCCAGCGCCTGGCTGCGCTCGCGCGCGGAGCCGCCCAGGAACGCCGCGCCCTCCTCGACGTCCACCGCCAGCGGGCGATCGAGCGCGCGCGCCAGCTCGCCGAGGTCCACCGCGCCGTCGCGGACGAGGGCGCCCTCGTCCTCGAGCGGGATGCACATCGCGTCGTTGCACAGCAGGCCGTCGTGGATCTCCCAGCCGAGCTGCGCTTTCACCCCGGCCGCGTTGAGCAGCACGTGGCCGGCGCTCACGCGGGCGCCGACCTCCACCGCCCGCTCGCCGTCGATGATCCTGAATGCCGCCATCTCGTCGCCTCCTAGACCGCGCCGTCCGGCGCGCCGGCCCGGCTCGCCACCGCCAGGTCCTTGGTCTGATCTCGCAGGATCGTGGGACTCATGACGATCTCTTCGATCACCGTCCGCGGCGGCAGCGTGACGCACAGCATGATCGCGCGCGCCACGTCCTCGGGCAGCATCATGGTGGCGCGGGCGGTCGCGTCGGGCGGCAGCGGCCGCTTGTCGAGGATCGGCGTGTCCACCTCGGCCGGCATGATGATGGTCGCGCGGATGCCCTGGTTGCGGAGGGTGTTGTGGACGTGCTGCATCAGGTTGCGCACCGCCGCCTTGGCGGCGCCGTAGGGCGCGCCGCCGATGAGGCCGGCGCGCAGCGCGGCCAGCGACCCCACGGTGACGATGGTCCCGCTCCGGCGCTCGATCATGCCGGGCAGCACCGCCTGGGTCAGCACGTAGACGGCGGTGAGGTTCACGGCCATCACGCTGTCCCATTCCTTCCGGCCGATCCAGCGGATCGAGCGGGCGTGGCTGGAGTGGCCGGCGTTGTTGACGAGCACGTCCACCCGGCCGAAGCGCTCGAGCGTCCACTCCACGAACGCCGCCGCCGCGTCGGGATCCTCGAGGTCGACCGCCCGGGCCGCGCAGCGCCCGCCCGCCTTCTCGACGGCCCTGGCGACCACGTCGAGCGGCGCCTGCCGCCGGCCGCAGATCACCACCTGGGCCCCCTCGGCGGCCATGAGCCCGGCGGTGATTTCGCCGATGCCGGTGCCGGCGCCCGTCACGATCGCGACCTGTCCCTTCAGCGCTCCCATCGAGCCTCCTTATATATACGCCGCGCGGCTGTCATCGCGCTCCGCGCCAGGCACCGCGCTCAGCGCCACGCCCACACCGGCTGCTCGAAGTGGTCCACGCGCGTGGCACGGCCGTGGAGCACGACCTCACGGAGCTGGTAGAGCACGGCCGCCGTCGGCGCGTGGATGAGCGAGCCGAGGAGCGGGAGCTGGATCACCGGCCGCTCGCTCTCCGGAATCGCGACCAGGATCGGCACCTCCGGGCGGTCGAGGTCGTCGAGGGGCACCCGGTACACGCTCACCACCTCGTCCGGGTTGGGCGTGGGCTCGGCGCCGTCGCCCCACACGACGACCGGCGTGATCACGAACCCCGAGCGCGTCGGGTAGTCGTCCAGCCGCCCCAGCACGGCGCCGGGGTCCAGAACCACGCCGATCTCCTCGGCGAGCTCGCGCAGGGCCGCCGCGGGGGCGCTCTCCCCCGGCTCGATACGGCCGCCCGGCAGCGCCCACTGCCGCGCGTGGGCGCGCAGCCGCGCCGCGCGGCGGGTGATGAGGAAGCACGCGCGCCCGTCCTCGTCGGGCACCAGCACGACCGCCACCGCCGCCGGCCGGCGCGCACCCGGCGCGTGGGCCTGGTGGGCGAAGCCGGCGAGGTGCGCGCGCGCCCGCTCCTGCAGCGCCGCGTCGAAGGCGAGCCCCACGCTCAGTACGCCGGCAGCTTCCCGGCGCTCACCCCGCTCTTGCGCACGGCGGCGACCTCATCGGCGGCGCGCGCGGCCATCATGCGCGACTCGCTGGCGAGCGTGACGAACCGGTAGCCGCCGGCGATCATCGTGAGCGCGTAGGACGACACGCCGCAGTGGATGCCGGCCGCCACGTTGTGGCGCTTGCACGCCGCCGCGATGACCTGCTGGGCCTCCACCACCGGCGCCTCGGTCTGGTCGAGCTTGGGGGTGCAGCCGAGCGTGATCGAGAGATCGGCGGGGCCGACGTAGACGGCGTCGATACCGGGCACGCTCAGGATGTCGTCGATGTTCCGCACGGCCTCGGCCGTCTCGATCATCGGCATCACGACGATCTCGGCGTTGGCCCGGGCCGGCGTGTAGTCGGTGCCGGCGTAGATCGACGCGCGGACCGGCCCCCACGAGCGGTAGCCGGCCGGATAGTAGCGGGCGGCCGCCACCAGCGCCTCCGCCTCCCGGCGGGTGTTGATCATCGGACAGATGATCCCGTAGGCGCCGGCGTCGAGGATCTTCATGATGCGGGCGGGATCGTTCCACGGCACCCGCGCCAGCGGCACGACGCCCGTCGTGGAGATGGCCTGCAGCATCGTGACCGCCACCTGGTAGTCCACGACCCCGTGCTGCATGTCGATCGTCAGCGAGTCGAACCCCTGGTGCGACATCACCTCGGCGGAGAACGCGCTGGGGATCGAGAGCCACCCGTTCACCACCGCCTCGCCCTTCGCCCAGATCTCCCTCAGTCGATTTGCCCGCACGTGTCGGACTCCTCTCGCCGCCCCGGAAGCTCCGGGTCAACGGCACGCGTATTGTAGCGGACCCCGATCGGTCACACTCGCCGCATGAGCAGGTGGCGGCGGTTGCTCGTGTGCGGCCGCACCTGCGCGGGCCAGCGCCCGTGCTCGACCGCCCTGGCCCACGCGTCGCTCAGCAGCACCTCGGGACTGTCCAGCTCGTAGAACGCGTGGAAGCGCGGGGCGCCCTGCGGGTCCATGGTCTTG
>JBGQFW010000030.1:0-40178 GCA_041497115.1 Methylomirabilia bacterium | reverse complement strand
CTCGGGGTCGGTCATGATCGTGGCGGGGTTGCTGTTGACGAGGACGACCTCGAACCCTTCCTCGCGCAGCGCCCGGCATCCCTGCGTCCCCGAGTAGTCGAACTCGCACGCCTGGCCGATGACGATCGGCCCCGAGCCGATGATCAGAATCTTCTTCAGATCGGCGCGTCGCGGCACGCCTACTCCTCGACGAGCCCGTAGACGATGGAGGTCTCCGGCGACGCCTCCTCGCGCTTGTAGAGGACGTCGTCGAGACGGCCGTTGCCGACCCAGACGACCTGGCCGTCGCCCCAGAGCTGCTCGGCCAGCACGCTCATGCGACGGTCCACGCGCTCGCGGATGGCCTTGGCCTCCAGCGAGGCCTCGCTCTGCGCGGTGAACGACGTCCAGTCGGGCTTCTGCCCGGGGCTCTCGGTCTTGCGGTACGAGATGAGGTACTTCGGCATGACGGGGGTCAGCTTCCTTTCGGCGCCGGCGCGGCCGACGCCATCAGGTCGGTGAATCGTCCGAAGAGATAGCTCGCGTCGTGCGGTCCCGGCGAGGCCTCGGGGTGGTACTGCACGCAGAACGCCGGCCACTCGCGGTGGCGCAGCCCCTCGCAGGTCCCGTCGTTGAGGTTGACGTGGCTCGCCTCCCAGCCGTGCGCGGCCAGGGAGGCGGGGTCCACCGTGAAGTTGTGGTTCTGCGCCGTGATCTCCACGCGGCCGGTGGCGAGGTCGCGCACCGGGTGATTGGCGCCGTGATGGCCGAACGGCAGCTTGTAGGTGCGCCCGCCGGCGGCGAGGCCGAGGATCTGGTGGCCGAGGCAGATCCCGAAGATCGGCACCTTCCCGAGCAGGTCGCGCACCGCCTGCACCAGGTACGGCACGCCCTCGGGGTCGCCGGGGCCGTTGGAGAGGAACACGCCGTCCGGCTTGCGCTCGAGCACCGCGGCGGCCGGCGTGGCGGCCGGCACCACCGTGACCTCGCAGCCGGCCGTGCGCAGCTGGCGCAGGATGTTGAGCTTGATGCCGGCGTCGTAGGCCACGACCGAGAAGCGGCCGGGGGGCGGCGTCACGTAGCCGCGCTCGCGGTTCCACGCGCCCTCGCTCCAGCCGAAGGGCTCGGCGACGGTGACCTCCCGGACCAGGTCGCGCCCGACGATCTGCGGCAGCGCCTGCGCGCGCGCGCGCAGCCGCTCGACGTCCAGGTCCGCGGAGGAGACGACGCCGTCCTGCGAGCCGTGGTCGCGCAGGTGGCGGGTGAGCGCGCGCGTGTCGATGCCGGCGAGGGCGACGATGCCGTGGGCGGCGAGGTAGTCGTGCAGGCTCACCCGGCCCCGCCACGACGACGGGCAGGCGGAGGCCTCCTTGACGATGAGCCCGTTGACCCACGGCCGGCGCGACTCGACGTCCTCGTCGTTGATGCCGTAATTGCCGATCAGCGGGTAGGTCATCGTCACGATCTGCCCTCTGTACGAGGGATCGGTGAGGATCTCCTGGTAGCCCGTCATCGCGGTGTTGAAGATGACCTCGCCGCTCGTCTCGCCCTCGGCGCCGAGCGCCTGGCCGCGGAACGCCCGGCCGTCGCGCAGCACGAGGAGCGCGTCCTTCACTCCCATACCACGCGGCCTCCCACGATCGTCTTCCACGGCCGTCCGGTCACCGTCCAGCCGCCGAACGGCGTGTTGCGGCTCTTGGACTGAAAGCGCGCCGGGTCGATCGTCCAGCGCGCGTCGGGGTCGAGCAGCGTGAGATCGGCCGGCGCGCCGGCGGCCAGGCTGCCGCCCGGCAGGTTGAGCACGCGGGCGGGATCGCGGCTGAGGCGGGCCACCAGCGTCGGCAACGGAATCAGCCCGGGCTTGACGAGCCGGTCCAGCAGCAGGGCGACCGCCGTCTCCAGCCCGACGATCCCGAACGCGGCGCGGTCGAACTCGCCCTCCTTCTCGCTCACCGCGTGGGGGGCGTGGTCGGTGGCGATGCAGTCGATGGTGCCGTCCACCAGCGCCTCCAGCACCGCCTCGGCGTCGCGCTTGGTGCGCAGCGGCGGGTTCATCTTGGTGTTGGCGTCGAAGCCGCGCACCGCCTCCTCGGTGAGCAGCAGGTGGTGGGGCGTCACCTCGGCGGTGACCCGCACGCCGCGCGCCTTGGCGTCGCGCACCAGCCGCACCGCGCCCGCCGTCGAGAGGTGGGCGATGTGCACGTGCGCGCCGGTGAGCTCGGCGAGCAGCACGTCGCGCGCCACCATGATGTCCTCGGCGGCGGCGGGGGCGGCGGGCATGCCGAGCTCGGTGGAGACGACGCCCTCGTTCATGGCGCCGCCGCGCGAGAGGTGATGGTCCTCGGCGTGGCTGATCACCGGGGCGCCGAACGGCAGCGTGTACTCCATCGCCCGCCGGTAGAGGGCGGCGTTCATCACACACTGGCCGTCGTCGGAGAAGGCCACGCAGCCCGCCTCGGCCAGCTCGGCCAGCTCGGCCAGCGCCTCGCCGCCGAGGTTGCGCGTGACGGCGCCGATCGGGTAGACGCGCACGACGCCCTCGCCCTCGGCCTTGGCGCGGATGTAGTCGGTGACCGCGCGCGTGTCGTTGACCGGGTGGGTGTTGGCCATGCAGCACACGGCGGTGAAGCCGCCCGCCGCCGCCGCCCGGGTGCCGGTGGCGACGGTCTCCTTGTATTCCTCCCCAGGCTCGCGCAGGTGCACGTGCAGGTCGATGAACCCCGGGCACACGATCTTGCCGGTGGCGTCGAGCACGGTGGCCTCGCCGGGCGGCAGCCCGCGCCCCAGCCGCGCGATGCGGTCGCCGGTGATCAGGAGATCCTGGATCGCGTCCACCGAGCCGGCCGGGTCCACCACGCGCCCGTTGCGGATCAGCAGGCTCATGGCTGCGCTCCGCCCTTGCTGCCGGCCAGGAGCAGCAGCACGGCCATGCGCACCGCCACCCCCTTGGCCACCTGGTCGAGGATCACCGAGTACGGCCCGTCGGCCACCTCGGGCGAGAGCTCGACGCCGCGGTTCACCGGGCCGGGGTGCATGATCAGCACGTCGGGCCGCGCCTGGGCGCGGAGCTTGTCGAGCGTCAGCCCCCAGTAGTGCGCGTACTCGCGCAGCGAGGGGATCAGCCCGCCGGTCATCCGCTCCTGCTGCAGGCGCAGCATCATGACCACGTCCACGTCGCGGATCGCGTCCTCCAGGCGGTAGGCGACCTTCACCCCGAGCTCCTGCACGAACGGCGGGATCAGCGTGGGCGGCCCCGCCACCGTCACCGTCATGCCCAGCTTGCGCATGGCGTGGATGTTGGAGCGGGCGACCCGGCTGTGGGCGATGTCACCGACGATCGCCACGCCGAGCCCCTCGAAGTGCCCCTTGTGCTCGCGGATCGTCAGCAGATCCAGCAGCGCCTGCGTCGGGTGCTCGTGCGCGCCGTCGCCGGCGTTGACGATCGAGCACGGCAGCGTGCGCGCCAGCAGCTCGGCCGCCCCCGCCGAGGAGTGGCGCACGACGACGACGTCCGGGCTCATCGCCCCGATGTTCCGGGCGGTGTCGATGAAGCTCTCGCCCTTGGCGGCGCTGGAGCCGCCCGCCGCGAAGTTGATGACGTCGGCCGACAGCCACTTGCCGGCGATCTCGAAGGAGGTCCGCGTGCGCGTGGAGTTCTCGTAGAACAGGTTCACGATCGTCTTGCCGCGCAGGGCCGGGACCTTCTTGATCTCGCGGCCGGCGATCTCCTGCAGCGAGGCCGCGGTGTCCACCAGCGTGACGATCTCGGCGGCCTCGAGCTCGCGCATGGAGACGAGGTCCTTGCGGGTCCACCCCATGTCAGGCCTCCTCCGGCTCTTCGATCACGACGCGATCCTCGCCGTCGTGCTCGCGCAGCCGCACCGCCACGCTCTCGCGCCGCGACGTCGGCAGGTTCTTGCCGATGTAATCGGGGCGGATCGGCAGCTCGCGATGGCCGCGGTCGATCAGGATGGCGAGCTGGATGGCCATCGGCCGTCCCAGGTCGATCAGGGCGTCCAGCGCGGCCCGGATGGTCCGCCCGGTGTAGAGGACGTCGTCCACCAGGACGACCGTCTTGTTCTTGATCGGGAACGGGATGTCGGTGCCGCGGATCACCGGCGCGCCCCGCATGCCGAGGTCATCCCGGTACAGCGTGATGTCCAGCGTGCCGACCGGCAGCTGGGCGCCGTCGATCGCCGCGATCTTGTCGGCCAGCCGCCGGGCCAGCGTGACGCCGCGCGTGCGGACGCCGACGAAGGTGACGTCCTTGGCGCCGCCGTTCTTCTCGAGGATCTCGTGCGCGATACGGGTGAGGGCGCGGTCGAGCGCGGCGTCGTCGAGGACCTGTGCTTTTTCGCGCGGGCGGGGACCGGTCGTCATCGATCTCTCCTTACGAGCCTCTCCGGGCTCACTTAAAGGAAGAGCAGAACCAGACGTCACTTTACCCGGGGGATCGCGCTCCTGTCAACGGCTCGTCGCGCGCGGCCATGCGGACCGCGTCGGCGGCGAGCAGGACGACCGAGGCGAGCAGGACGGCGGCGGCCACCACGAACACCGCGCGGCCGATCGGCTCGGCCTGGTCGCGCAGCGACAGCTCGGAGAGGATCCAGTTCCAGTCGTGGGTGAGCCCCTCGGCCAGCAGCGGCAGCCGCATGTCGCGCCCGTCGGCGACGTAGACGGCCACGTCGGCCACGTTCTCCCCCGTCCAGAAGAGCGTGACGGCGGCGGCCGCCCGCTGCCGGTGCCAGAGGAAGTAGCCGGTGCAGACCGCCGGGATCAGGACCTGGTTGAGCGAGCCGCCCAGCGCGCCCATGAACGACCCGAGGAGCCCGAAGATGGGATGGCCGGCCTCGTGGAAGACCAGGTCCACCATGTGCACGGGGCCGAGGGCGGCCCCGCCGGAGGGCGCCAGCCCGCGGGCGAGGATTCGCACGGTGAGCACCAGCAGGAGGAGGGCGCCGCCGGCGCGGGCGAGGACGGGGCCGCGCGTCAGCCGCGCCACCGCTCGATCACCTCGTGGCGCGCCTGCACCGTCACGCGGCCGCGCTTGACCACGAGCGTGCGCGGCGCCACCGTGGCCACCGCGTCCTCAGGGCGCGCGCAGTCCCAGGCGACGAGGTCGGCGCGGCACCCCGGCGCCAGCCCGTAGTCGGGCAGCCGCAGCAGGCGGGCCGGGTGCTCGGTCACCGTCGCCAGCAGCGCGCGCAGATCGGCCGGGGTGCCCATGTGGGCGGCGACCGCGGCCAGGAAGGCCATGTGGGCGAGGTCGGCGGTGCCGACCGGCGTGAACGGGTTGCGGATGTTGTTGGACGCCAGCGCCACCGGCACCCCCGCCTCGAGCAGCCGCTTCACCGGCGTGAGCCCGCGGCGCACGTTGAGCGCGTCCCCGCGCCCCATCAGGTAGAGATCGGTCGCGGGCAGGCAGACGACCCCGAGCCCGGCGCCGGCGATCTCCGCGATCAGCTCGCCCTGCCGGTAGGGCGGCACCGCCGCCAGCTCGGTGAGGTGGCCGACGGTCACGCGCCCCTGCCAGCCGGCCCGCACGGTCTGCGCGGCGATCTCGCGCACGTGCAGGTGCTCGGGCTCGTCGGCGAAGTCCACGTGGAAGTCGGCGTCCACGCCGAACGCCGTCGCCAGCGCGAAGACGATCCGGATGTGCTCGGCGCCGTCGGTGTCGTTGTAGGGGCAGCCGCCCACCAGGTCGGCGCCCAGCGTCAGCGCGCGCCGCAGCAGCCCCTCGGTGCCGGGGACTTTCAAGATCCCTTCCTGGGCGAACGCGCAGAGCTGCAGGTCGAGCGCCGGCGCGTACTCCTCGCGCAGCGGCAGCATCGCCTCCATCCCGGTGAGGCCGACGACCGGATCCACCTCGACGTGGCTGCGCATCGCCGTCGTGCCGGCGCGGACGGCGAGGTCGAGCACCCGGCGCGCGCGGCCCCGGATGTCCTCCACCGTGAAGGCGCGCTTGGCCTCGCCGGTGACGCGGATCGCCTCGGCGAGCGTCCCCACGGTGGTGGCGACCCGGTCGTGGAGCAGGGCCTTGTCGAGATGGATGTGGGCCTCGACGAGCCCGGGGGTGACGAGGCGACCGTCGAGATCGATCGTCTCGCGGGCCTCGCGCGCCAGCGGATCGACGGCCACGATGCGATCGCCGGCGATGGCGATGTTCGCCGGAGCGTCGCGCCCCGGCAGGGCGGCGCCGCGCAGCAGCAGATCGACGACCGCGCTCACCGCGCCGCCCCGGCCATGCCCGCACTGTACACGAGCGCCGCTTGACGGAACGGCAGGGAGATCCGCCCAGGCCACGTGCGGATCTGGCACCCGCGCGCCATCCCGTCATCACACCACCGCGGGTAGGGCGAGGGGAGGGCGGCAGGTCTCGCGGCGAATGGGTCATTGAGCAAGCGAGGGCTGCCGCCCTCCCCTCGCCCGGGCCGATGGCAGGCGCGTTGCACGGGTTGACGCCCGTGCCGAAGCGTATCCTCGTGGTGGACGATCTCGCGTACCTGCGCGAGATCCAGATGCTCCTGCTGAACGAGGCGGGCTACGCGGCCACCGCCGTCGGCACCGCGCGCGAGGCGCTCGAGCGGCTGCCCGAGCTCTCGCCCGACCTGATCCTGCTCGACCTCTCGATGCCGGGGATGGACGGTCGCCAGTTCCTGGCGCGGCTGCGGCAGGCGCCCCGGTGGCAGGGGGTGCCGGTGATCCTCACGACCGGCCGCACCCCCGAGGGACTCGCGCGCGACACCGCGTGCGAGGTGCTCGCCAAGCCCTTCACCGAGGCCGCGCTGCTCGACAGCGTGCGCCGCTCGATCGGCGAGGCCGGCTAGCTCTCCGCCAGCGCCTCCAGCGCGGCGGTGAAGCAGCCGAGCGGCGCCCGCGCGACGCCCGCCCCGATCTGACCGGTCCCCGCCCGCCGCCCCGCGATCCCCGTGTTGATGATCGGCGTGAGGCCGGTCTCGACCACGCGGCGCACGTCGATGCCGACCGGCACGCCGCGCTCGTCGAGGGCGGGGATGCGGAAGATCGGATGCTCGTCGATGCTGATCTCGCGCATCGCCGCCGTCGCCGCGAGCGCCTCGCTCACGCCACCGGCGCCGAGGAAGCGCGCGACCGCCGGCGAGGCCGCCATCGCGCCGCCGCCGAGGCCGATCGTCTCCACGATCGCGCTGTCGCCCAGGTCGGGGTTGGCGTCCTCGGGGCCGTAGCCGGGGAAGTAGAGGCCCACGGGCATCTCGACCGGCGCGGTGAACCAGCGCTCGCCGAGGGCGGAGACGCGGATGCCGAACTCGGTGCCGTTGCGCGCCAGCGCGGTGACGAGCGTGGACCCGGCGACGCCGGCGGCGGGATCGGCCATCGCCTTCCCGGCGGCCATGGCCAGGTTCAGGAAGAACTGGTCGTTGCCGGCGAGGAACTCGGCCAGCCGCGCCACCGCCTGGTGGCGCCCGCCCGCCCGCGCGACGTGCGGCATCAGCGCGCGCACGAGCAGCGCGGAGGAGGCCAGGTTGCGCTGGTGCATCTCGTCGCCCATGCGTAACGCCTGCGCCATCAGCGTGCGCAGGTCGAGGCCGCCGGCGGCGCGCAGCGCGGCGCCGAGCAGCGGGCCCGCCTCGCTCGCCAGCCAGCGCAGGCGCGCCAGCACGCTCTCGTCGTTGGCGCCGTAGCGCAGCACCTTGCCGAGCCCCTCGTTGATCGTCACGTAGGCGCGGTTGCCGTGGGCGCGGTTCTCGACGACGAAGACCGGCATCGAGCGGGTGATGATGCCGGCCATCGGCCCGACCGCCCGCCAGTGGTGGCAGGGGTCCAGCCGCACGCGCCCACTCTCGACGAGGGTACGGGCGGCGTCGTCGTTGGCCGCCCATCCCTCGTAGCGGATCGCGCACAGCACGGCGGTCTGCATCGGCTCGCACATGCGCGCCCACGCGATGGGCGGCCCGGCGTGCAGCACGACGTGCTCCGGCAGCTCGAGCGCCTCCCCGGCGGGGCGGCAGTCCACCACGAACGGCTCGCCGCTCGTCAGCCGCCCGAGCGCCTCGGCGTTGGCGCGCTCGATCGCCTCCGCGCGCCCCTCCAGCCGCTCGAGCAGCGCGGCGAGGCGGACGTCGCCGCCCGCCGGCGGCGACCACGCGAGGTGCACCACCGGCACGTCGAGCGATTCCAGCGTGCGCGCGAAGAGATCGAGGCCCAGGCTGATGACGCGCGGCGACGCGCCGAGCAGGTCGTGGGTCATCGGCCCGCCCCCGCCCCGCGCACCAGCACCATGTCGATCATGGGTCGGCCACGCCGGCCGCGATCAGCGCGGCCACGCGCGCGGCGAGGGCGTTGGAGTCCATGACGACGGCGCCGGCCCGGCGGAGCGCGGCCACCTGCGTGGAGCGGACCTGGGGGTCGCGCTCGGTCCCCGTCACGCTGGCGATCACCGCGAGGCCGCGGCCGGCGGCGGCCGCCGTGCGGCGGGCGGTCGCGAGCGCCGGCGCCAGCTCGCCGGCCGGGTCGGGGTGGGCGCCGTAGCCGAGCACGACGTCGAGCAGCAGCACCGCGGTGGTGGGGTCGGCGGCGGCGCGCGCGATCCACTCGCCGCGCAGGCCGCCGTCGATCATCGGATGCGGGCGGCCGACGGTGAACCGGTCCTCGCCGAGGTCCACGACGCGATGGCCGGGACCGTCGCCGTGCACCTCGAGCGGGACGCCGTCCAGCCGGTCGCTCAGGATCCCCACCGCCTCCCACGCCAGCGTGCCGCCCGCGTACAGGCCGCGCACGAAGCGCTGCCCCGGCATCAGCGCGTCGGCCTGCGCGGCGACCAGGCGCTCCAGCTCCGCCGCCGGCGGCTCGAAGTCGGTGCGCGGCGCGCCCCCCGCGGCGGCGGCGGCGGCGACCAGCGCGGCCTCGTCCAGCGCGGCGGCGATGTGCACGTCGCGCGGCGCCGGGATGTCGTGCACGCCCATGATCGCCAGGACGGCCGGCTTGGCGAGATCCTCGAGCGCCTCGCGCAGCGGCGTGATGACGGCGCGGCCGGGGGGCTTGCTGATCACGACCACGACGGTGGTGGCGGGATCGTCGCGCAGCGCGGCCAGCACCCGCAGCGTCATGGCGCCGCCGACGGCGTCGCTCAGGTCGCGCGAGCCGACGCCGATCGCGTGCGACACGCCCTCGCCCTCGGCGGCGAGCAGGCACGTCACCTCCTGCAGCCCGGTGCCGGAGGCGGCGACCAGCCCCACGCGCCCGCGCGGCACCGCGTTGGCGAAGCCGAGCGGCACGCCGCCGAGGATCGCGGTGCCGCAGTCGGGGCCCATGAGGAGCAGCCCGCGCGCCGCCGCGTCGCGCTTGAGCGCGACCTCCGTCTCGATTGGCACGTTGTCGCTGAAGAGCATCACGTGCAGCCCGGCGGCGAGCGCCCGCCGCGCCTCGGCGCCCGCGTAGAGGCCGGGCACCGAGATCAGCGCGAGGTTCGCGCCGGGCAGCGCCTGCAGCGCGGTGCGCAGCGTGCGCGGGCGCGCGGCGGCGGCGGGCGCGGCGGCGCGGGCGGCGGTCAGCGCCGCCTCGGCGGCGGCGCGGGCGGCGCCGGCGGCGGTGTCGTCGTCGGCCACGACCGCGATCACGAGATCGGCGGGGGCCGCGCGCTCGCCGTCGGCGGCCAGCAACCCCGCCTCGGCGAGGAGCGCGCGGTTGGGCGGCGTGCCCATCATCGCCGCCGCGCGGCGCACGCCGGCCACCGCCTCGAGCTCGCGCGTGAGCCGCATCAGCGTGACGGAGTCCTGATAGAAGCTGCGCCGGACGAAGTTCCAGACGGGCACGCGGCCGATACTACCAAGGGTCATCGAGGGGGACCGCGGGAAACCGGAACGGCTGACGAGGCGCGACCCGGCTCCGCCGGGGCGCGACGAGCGTCGGGGGGTTTGGGGGCCATCTCGGGGCCCCCAATTCTATTTGGTAATGCCGTAGGCGCGGATCTTCCGGTAGAGGTGGCTGCGCTCGATCCCCAGCCGCTCGGCGGTGCGCGTCATGTTCCACTCCTGCGCGCGCAGCTCGGCCAGGATGTAGGCGCGTTCGAAGCTGTCGCGCGCCTCCTTCAGCGGCTTGCCCTCGCCGACCGCCGGCGCGTCGTCCTTGGTGCGCAGCGGCGGCGGCAGCTCGTCGGGCCCGATCGCGTCGCCGGGGACCATGATGACGAGGCGCTCGACCATGTTGCGCAGCTCGCGCACGTTGCCCGGCCAGTCGTAGGTCATGAAGTAGGTGAGGGCGGCGGGCGCCACCGTCTTGAGGCGCTTGCCGTTCTCCGCGCAGAAGACGCCGATGAAGTGCTCGACGAGCGCCGGCACGTCCTCCTTGCGGGCGCGCAGCGGGGGCACCTCGATCGGGATCACGTTGAGGCGGTAGTAGAGGTCCTCGCGGAAGGTGCCGGCGGCGATCATGGCGGGCAGGTCGCGGTTGGACGCCGCGATCACCCGCACGTCCACCCGGAGCGTCTCGCGGCCGCCCACCCGCTCGAAGGCCTGCTCCTCCAGCGCGCGCAGGACCTTGGCCTGGGTCTTGAGGCTCATGTCGCCGACCTCGTCGAGGAAGATCGTGCCGCCGTCGGCCGTCTCGAACTTCCCGCGCCGGCGGGCGAGCGCGCCGGTGAAGGCGCCGCGCTCGTGGCCGAACAGCTCCGACTCGATCAGCTCCTCGGGGATGGCCGCGCAGTTGACCTCGACGAACGGCCGCTCGTGACGGGCCGAGCGCGCGTGGACGGCGCGTGCCACCAGCTCCTTGCCGCTGCCGTTCTCGCCGTGGATCAGCACGCGGCCGCTGGTGGGGGCGGCGGTGGCGATCTGCTCGCGCAGCGCGCGCATCGGCTCGCCGTCGCCGACGATCTGGTCGCGCTCCCCCAGCCGCTCGCGCAGCGCGGCGTTCTCGCGCTCCAGCCGCCCGTGCTCGAGCGCGCGGGTGATCGTGATCAGTGTCTTCTCGAGCGACAGCGGCTTCTCGATGAAGTCCCAGGCGCCCAGCCGCGTGGCCTTCACCGCCGTCTCGATGGTGCCGTGGCCGGAGATCATCACCACGGTCGCCTCCGGCCGGAGCCGCTTGAGCTCGGCCAGCGTCTCGAGGCCGTCCATGTGGGGCATCCAGATGTCGAGGAACACGAGGTCGGGCAGCTCGTCGGCGACGGCCTTCAGCGCGTCGGCGCCGTTGCCGACGGCGCTCACCCGGTACCCCTCATCCTCCAGCACGCCGCGCAGCGTCTTCCGGATGGCCTGCTCGTCGTCGACGATCAGGATGTGCTCGCCGGCCACCTCACGCCTCCACGGTGGCGGGCGTGCGGGCCACCGGCAGCTCGATGGTGAAGCGACTGCCGCGTGGGTCGTTGTCCTCGACGCTCACGGTGCCGCCGTGCTCGCCGGCGATCTCGCTGACGATCGGCAGCCCCAGCCCCATGCCGGTGACCTTGGTGGAGAAGTGGGGCTGGAAGAGCTTGTCGCGGTCCTCCTGCGGGACGCCGGGGCCGGTGTCGCTCACCACGATCCGCGCGCGGCCGGTCTCCGCCACGTGCACGGTCTCGATGACCACCTCGCCGGTGCCCGCCACCGCCTCGACCGCGTTGTCCACCAGGTTGAGGACCGCGCGCTTGATGTGGTCGGGATCCACGTCGAGCCGCGGCAGGTCGTCGGCGTGGCGGGTGACGAGGGTCAGGCCGGGATGCGACTCGCGGTAGAGGGCGGCCACCCCCTCGATGAGCGGCCGCACGTCGGTCGGCCTCGGCACGAAGGCCGGCATGCGCGCGAAGCGCGAGAACTCGTCCACCAGCCGGCGGAGGCCGTCCACCTCCTGGATGATCGTCTCGGTGCACTCGTGCACCAGCCGCTGCGCCTCGGCGTCGTCGCCGGCGAGCCGGCGCCGCAACCGCTGGGCGGAAAGCTGGATCGGCGTCAGCGGGTTCTTGATCTCGTGGGCGATGCGCTGGGCCACCTCGCGCCAGGCGGCGAGCCGCTGGGCCTTGAGCAGCTCGGTCAGGTCGTCGAAGACGACGACGGCGCCGGCGTACTCGCCGCTCTCGCCGCGCAGCGCGGTGGCCGCCGCCAGCAGCGACAGGGCGGCGCCGCCCCGCCGCAGGTGCAGCTCGATGGTGGCCGAGTCCGCGCGCGGGCGGCGGGCGCGCTGCACGAGGTTGACGATGTCGCGGACCTCGGGGCCCGCGAAGACCTCCTCGAGCAGGCGGCCGACGCTGGCCGCCTCGGCGATGGAGAACATGCGGGCGGCCGCCCGGTTGATCGTGGTGACCCGGCCGAGCGGGTCGAACGACACGACGCCGGTGGTGATGGCCTCCAGCACCGTTTCGATGTAGCGGCGGCGATCCTCCAGCTCGGTGTGCTTGTCCTGCAGGTCGATGTACGCCTCTTCGAGCCGGTGCTTGGACTGCAGCAGGTCGTCGGTCATCCGGTTGAAGGACTCGACCAGCGCGCCGATCTCGTCGTCCCCGCGCGCCTTCACCTTGTAGGCCAGGTTGCCGGCCGCCACCTCGCGGGTGCCCTCGGCGAGCTGCTCGATGGGCTCGGTGATGCCGCGCGCCAGGTAGAGGGCGAACCAGGTGAAGGAGAAGACCACGATGAGGGTCATGAGCAGGAAGAGCAGGATGTAGATGCCCTTGATCGGGTTCTTGAGGAGCTTGAGCTGCTTGTACTCGCGGAAGGCCTGCGAGATGCCGCGCACCTTCTGCTCGAGCCGCTCCGCCACGTGGCTGCCGACGACGACGGCGCCGACCACCCGCCGCTCGCCGGTCCGGGTGGACCAGATCGGCGTCACCGCCTCGATGAGGTCGCCGGTGGCCAGCTCGCGCACCGTGGTGACCTCCTGGCCGGCCAGCCCGCGCCGCAGCTCGCTCCCGTTGGAGTCGCGGGGGGCGAGGTCGCCGAGCACGGGGTCCCTGACGTGCGCCAGCTCCTTGCCGGCCGCGCTGTAGACGGCGATCGTGCTGATTGAGAGCAGATCCTGCTGCTCGGCGAGGAAGGCGGCGAGCGCCTCGCGGCGGTCGGCGGCCGCCAGGTCGTCGCGCTCGATCACGCGGGCCAGATGCTGGCCGTCGCGCAGCGCGGTGCGCTCGAGGTTGTTGTAGTACGTCTGGGCCACCGCCAGCGCCTGGTCGAGCGGGCGCTCCACCTGCGGCTTGAACCACCCCTCGATGGACTTGTTGATGAAGTTGGACGCGATCAGGAAGATCAGCCCGGCCGGCGCCACCGAGAGCAGGAGGAAGGCGAGGACCAGCTTCGCCTTGAAGCGGGCGCCGATCACCTGCTGGCGGCGCTCGAACCACACCTTGACGAGGTTGCGGAAGAGCAGGATCAGCAGCAGCAGGAAGACGATCAGGTTCAGGTTGAAGAGCGCGAAGATGACGATGTTGGAGGCGACCGGCAGGTCGGGGGCGAAGATGCCGAGATCGAACGCGGTCGCCCCGCCGATGAGCAGCAGGAAGGCCGCGATGATGACCAGGTTGCGCTTGCGCCGGCTCTGGTCGGAGAGCAGCGGCATCTACTGCACCCTCATGAGGGTCCGGTACTCGGACTGTCGCATCGTCTCCTCGGCGGTGCCGGCCATGCGGGTGACGAACGAGTTGTCGCCGTTCAGCGCGGACTCGGCGTGGACGCGCACGTAGATGACGTCGCGGGGATCCATGGCGCCCGCCGGCGTGAGCTTGAGCCCGCGCAGCTCGGAGAGCACGCGCTGGGCGTCGCGCGGGTCGCGCGTCACGTGGGGCGCGCGCGTCTCGCCCTTGAGCGACATCACCTTGTACTCCTTGGTGACGACGTTGTAGGCGAGCCGGCGCTCGACGATCCGGGCCAGCACCAGGCGGTCGCGCCAGAAGCGGTTGTACTGCCAGAGCTCGACCGTGTAGCGCACGTGGGCGGGGATCCCGCTCTGCACCCCCTCCTGGAAGCCGTCGGGGACGGCGCCCAGCAGCGAGACGCTGACGGTCAGCTCGTGATCGTTGAGGAACACATCGAGGTCGCTGATGCGCAGGTCGGCCACGGCCGGGGTCGCGGCCGCGAGGACCAGCGCCGTCAGCGTCGTCGCCCAGAGGGAGTGGCTGCGAATGGCCGCACGCATGGTGAACACCGCATTATAGCGCCCGGACGGGGAACGGCAGGAACGACGAGTGCTTAGATCGCGGCGGGGGCGGGCCGGGGCGCGAAGCCGTCGGGGCCGTCGACCGCGTCGCGGGCGGTCGCCACGCGCAGGACGGCGCCGGCCGGGCGCCGCTCGAGGCCGAGCGCGCGCTGGATGCCGATGACCAGCTCGAAGTTCAGCGCGTGACCGGCGTTGCGCGCGATCACGTGCCCCTGGATCGGCCGGCCCAGCAGCGCCAGGTCGCCGATCAGGTCGAGCACCTTGTGGCGCACGAACTCGTCGCGGTAGCGCAGGCCGTTGAGGGTGCCGCGCTTGCCGACGACGATCGCGTTGTCGAGCGAGCCGCCCAGCGCGAGGCCGTGCTTGCGCATGAGCCCGAGGTCCTTCAGGAAGCCGTAGGTCCGGGCGGGCGCGTACTCTTCGATGAACGCCGCCTCCGTCGGCACGCACGACAGCACCTGCACGCCGATGGCCGGATGGTCGTTGTCGAGGGTGTAGCTGATGCGCAGTTCGGGCGCCGGCACGATCTGGATCCAGCGGTTGCCGTTGCCGACGCGGAGCGCGTGGGGGATCGTGATGGGCCGCCGGCGCGCGCTCTGGGTGGTGCGGCCGGCCGTGTTGAGCAGCGCGACGAAGGGCTTGGCGCTGCCGTCCATCGCCGGCACCTCGCTGCCCTCCACGACGACGTCGAGGTTGTCGATGCCCAGGCCGGCGGCGGCGGCCATGAGATGCTCGACGGTCTGCACGCGCGTGCCGTTCCGGCCGATGGTGGTCGCGTAGTGCGAGTCCACGACGCTCTCGGGCGCGGCGGGGATGGGCTCGCCGCCGGCTCCGACGCGGAACACGATGCCGGAGTCCGCGGGCGCCGGGGAGAGGGTGACCTTGACCCGCTTGCCGCAATGCAACCCCACACCTTCGAGCGCAACCGACCGCCGGATGGTCTGCTGTCGCATCGCCGGGGGCAGAGACGAGCAACGTGGGTGCCACCGGCAGGCCTGGCTCGTAACTACTCGTAAGTACACGCCTCAGACGAACTCGGTCGTGCCCGGGGCCGGCCCGATCGTCGCGACGATGACACGCCCTGGTGAGCCTTATGTCCCGTTAATGAGACATCACACATCCACGATGAGCCGGGCTTCGTGGACGCCATCGAGGACCGTCACCGTGGTGGCGTGGTGCGTGGCTCCCTTCACGACGGTGCCGAGGCGGTGGCGCGCCGGATCGACCGGCTCGCCCTGCAGCACCCCGTGGGCGAGCGTGTCGGTGCACACGCCCAGGGCCACGTCGCGCGCGACGAACCCCTCGATCTCGTGCACGTAGAGGCACTCGTCGATCCACGCCACCAGCAGCGCCTCGGGGCCGTCGGCCTGGGCGCGCACCTCGCGCCGCTCGCGCGGCTGCACCTCGCCGGGGGCGACCAGCAGCGCGAACACGCCGAGCGTGACCTGCGCGAACGCCTCGGCGCGCGAGCCGCCCCAGCCGCGCACGCCCACGTCGGCCTCGACCTCGAAGTGCTCCCAGCCCGGCGTCATTCCCGGCCCGGCCTCATCCCCCGGCCTCATCCAAGGTCGCCGAAGCGCGCCTGGAGGATCGCCACCACCGCGGGACCGGCGGTCTCCGTGCGCACGATGCGCGGGCCGAGCGAGGCGACGGTGAGCCCGCGCGCCCGCGCGGCGTCCACCTCGGCGGGGGCCAGGCCACCCTCGGGGCCGACGACCAGCAGCGCCGAGCGCGGCGTCCCCGCCGCCGCCAGCGTCTGGCCGAGGGGCGCGCCGCCGCCCTCCCAGAGGCAGAGCGCGAGGTCGGCCGGCCCCGCCGCGGCCAGCCACTCGTCGAGCAGGCGCGGCGTCTCCACCGCTGGGATCACGGCGCGCCCGCACTGCTTGGCCGCCTCGCGCGCCACGCGCTGCCAGCGGCGGGCGCGCTCGCGCCAGCGGCTCGGCTCGAGCCGCACGATCGTGCGCTCGCAGAGCGCCGGCAGGACGCGCGCCACGCCGAGCTCGGTGGCGGCGCGCACGATGGCTTCCATCCGGTCGCCCTTGGGCACGCCCTGCACGAGCGTGATCGCCAGCGGCGACTCGCGGGGGCCCGCCGCGGCGGCCAGGACGGTGCCGGTGGCGGCGTCGCCCACGCCCTCCAGCCGCACGGTGTAGTCGCGGCCGGCGCCGTCGGTGGCCACCACGGTGTCGCCGGGGCGCAGCCGGAGGACGCGCGTGAGATGACGCGACTCGTCGGCGTCGAAGGTGACGCGGCCGCCGACGACCTGCTCAGGCCGAAGCGTGAAGCGGCGCATGGCGCAGGGTGAGGCTCGTCCACCCCTCGAGGCTGCGGGAGGCCTCCCGGCGGAAGCCGTGGGCGGCCAGCGCGGCGGCGACGTCGTCGGCCTCGCCGTCGAGCAGGCCGCCGGCGACGAGCGCGCCGCCGGCCGTCACGAGCGCCCGGTAGCGCGGCGCCAGCGCGCGGTGGGCGGCGGCGAGCAGGTTGGCGAGCACCAGCGGCGCCGGCTCGGCGGCGAGCGTGGCGGCGTCGGCCACGACGGCGCGCACGCGGCCGGCGACCCCGTTGCGCTCGGCGTTGACGGCGGCGGCGGCGACGGCGTCGGGATCCGTGTCGCACGCGAGCACGCCGGCGACGCCCAGGCGCGCGGCCGCGATGGCGAGGATGCCGGAGCCGGTGCCGAGGTCGATCGCCCGCGCGGGCGGCGCGCCGGCGACGAGCGCCTCGAGCAGCTCGAGGCAGCCGGCGGTGGTGCCATGGTAGCCGGTGCCGAACGCGCGGCCGGGCTCGATCACGAGCACGACGCGGTCGCCCGGCGGCGGCGTCTCCCACGGCGGGGTGACGAGCAGCGCGCGGCCGACGGCGACGGGGCGGAAGTGCTCGCGCCAGGCCGCCGTCCAGTCGGTGTCGGCGAGCGGGGCCACGCGGGCGCGCGGGCCGGCGGCGACGCCGAGGGCCTGCAGCCCCTCGAGATAGGCGTCCACGCGGGCGGCCAGCGCGTCGTCGGGACCGGTGGCGGGGAAGAACGCGCGCACGCGGGGGGCCTCGCCGGCGGCGGCCTCCTCGACGACGCCGACGGCGCCCTGCTCCCAGAGGAAGTTGGTCAGCGCCTCGAGCGCGTCGTCGCCGGCGTCCACCAGAACCTCCACGTAGGCGGAGCGGCCGGCGGGCGCGGTCACCCGAGCAGCTTCTTCATGCGCTCGAAGAACGACGCGGCCAGCGGGCCGCGCTCCTTGGAGGCGGCGTCGAACGCCTCGAGCGCCTCGCGCTGCTTGGCGTTGAGTCGGGCCGGCACCTCGAGGAGCAGGCGGTAGACGGCGTCGCCGTGGCCGCGCTCGCGCAGGCGCGGCATGCCCTTGCCGCGCAGGCGCAGGAGCTGCCCGGGCTGGCTGCCGCCGGGGACCTTCAGCGTCGCGGCGCCGCCGAGCACCGGCACCTCCACCTCGGCGCCGAGGGCAAGCTGCGCGAACGACACCGGCAGCTCGCAGTGCAGGTCGTGGCCGTTGCGCGCGAACAGCGCGTGTTTGTGCAGCCGGACCAGCACGTAGAGGTCGCCGGGCGGGCCGCCGTTGAGGCCGCCCGCCCCCTCGCCGGTCAGACGCATCTGCATGCCGTCGTCGATGCCCGCCGGGATCTTCACGCTCAGCAGCCGCTCGGCGCGCTGGCGCCCCTCGCCGCGGCAGGCCTTGCATGGGCTCCGGTTGAGCTGCCCCTCACCGTGGCAGCGCGGACACGGCCGCGCCACCGTGAGGATGCCGTGGTTCATGCGGATCTCGCCGCGCCCGCCGCACCCGTCGCACGCCACCTTGTGGGTGCCCGGCTCGGCGCCGGTGCCGCGGCAGGTCTCGCACGTCTCGAGCCGCGGGATCTGGACCTTCGTCTCCAGCCCGGCGGCCGCCTCCTCGAGGGTGATCTTCAGCTCGTACTGGAGGTCCTCGCCGCGCGCGGCGCGGTTGCGGCGGCCGCCGCGCCCGCCGCCGCCCAGGAAGCTCTCGAAGATGTCCTCGAAGAGCGAGCCGAAGCCGGGCTCGCCGCCGGCGGCGGCGCCCGGCGCGCTGCCGAAGCGGTCGTAGTGGGCGCGCTTGTCGGGGTCGGAGAGGACGGCGTAGGCCTCGTTGATCTCCTTGAAGCGGTCCTCGGCGTCCTTGTTGCCCTGGTTCCGGTCCGGGTGGTACTGCATGGCCAGCGAGCGGAACGCCTTCTTGAGCTCCGCCTCGCCGGCCGCGGGCGGGACGCCGAGGACCTCGTAGTAGTCGCGCGCCACCTAGGCGGCGTCCTCGCCCGGGGCGGCGGCCACCGCCACCAGCGCGGCGCGCAGCACGCGGCCGTTGAGGAGGTAGCCGGACGCGATCTCGCTGACGACGGTGTCGGGCGAGTGCTCGGGGCCGACCACGCGCGCGACCGCCTCGTGCCGCGCGGGGTCGAAGCGCTCGCCGACCGCCGAGTAGCGCTGCACGCCGGCCCGCTCCAGCACGCGCAGCAGCTCGCGCTGGATCAGCTCGATGCCCTCCACGACGGTGGCGGCGCCGCCGGCGGCGCGCGCCGCCGTCACCGCGCGGTCGAAGTTGTCGAGGATCGGGATCAGGTCGCGGATGAGCGACTCGTTGGCGTACTTGACGTACTCCTCGCGGTCGCGCTGGGCGCGGCGGCGCAGGTTCTCGGTCTCGGCCAGCGCGCGCAGCAACCGGTCCTGCCGGTCCTCGAGCTGGCGGCGCAGGTCGTCCGCCTCGCTCTGCGGCGTGCGCGCGTCGTCCGGCTCGGGGGCGGCGTGGGGCGTGCGGTCGTCCATCCCTCGAATTATAGCAGCGGGGTGGCGGGCGGCCCGCCCTCAGGAGGGCAGGTAGAGGTCCTGGCGCACGCGCGACAGCGCGTCGGTCACCTGGCGGGCCGTCTCGCTGACGACCGTCATGACGTCGGGGTAGGGGAGCCGCCGGGGCCCGACCACGCCGAGGATGCCGAGCACCTGGTCGCGGTACATGTAGGTCGAGGTGATCAGCGTGCACTCGCGCATCTCGCCCACCGGGTTCTCGTCGCCGATCATCACGCGCACGCCCTCGTCGGCGGCCAGCGTGGTCATGAGCTCGGCCAGCCGCTCCTTGTGCTCGAACGTGCGCAGGAGCTGGCGCGTCGTCTCGAGGTCCCAGAACTCCGGATGGTCGAGCATGTTGATGGCGCCGCTCACGTAGAGCGTGCGCCCGCGGAGCACGGCGACGATCTGCTCGGTCACCGCCCGCGCGCGCGTGTGCAGCGCGTCGAGCGGGTCGTCGGGCGCCTGCTCCATGTCCACGATCGCCTGCACGGTGCGGTCGCGGAAGCGCCGCGTCAGCTCGCGGCCGATCGCGCGCACCTCGTCGGCGCCCAGCGGGGGATCGAGCGTGATCTCGCGCACGGTCACCCAGCCGGCGTCGGTCACGACGACGGCCAGCGCGCGCTCGTTCTCGAGCGGCATGAGGTCCACCCGCGTGATCGTGGTGTGCTTGAGCGGCGGCGCCAGCAGCAGGCCGGTCAGCCGGGTGGCGTCCGACAGGTGCGAGGAGGCCTGCTCCATGATGCCGTCGACGCCGGCCCGCCGCGGCGCGCGCGCCAGCGCGCCGGGGCCGCTCGCGCCGCCCGCCTGCAGCGGCGGGAAGGAGTCCACGTAGAAGCGGTAGGCCTGGTCGGTCGGGACCCGGCCCGCGCTCGTGTGGGGCTGCGTCAGGTAGCCCATCTCCTCGAGGTCGGCCATCGCGTTGCGGATGGTGGCGGGCGAGAGGTGGGGGAAGTGGCGCCGGGACAGCACGCGCGAGCCCACCGGCTCCGCCGAGTCGATGTACTCGCGGATGATGGCGATGAGGACGTCCCGGTGGCGCGCGTCCATCTGGCTGTTTGTAGCGGCCGGGCGCGGCCAAGTCAAGGCGCGCGCCCGGCCGCGAGCGCGCTCAGGCGTACTGGACGCCGATGGTCTCGGCGACGAGGGCGGGCTTGTCCTGCCCCTCGATCTCGACGGTCATCTGCGAGGTGACGCGCACGCCGCCGGGGATCTCCTCGACGTTGGCGATGCGCTGGCGCAGCCGCACGCGGGCGCCCGCCGGCACCGGGGTGATGAAGCGGACCTTGTTCGAGCCGTAGTTGACGCCCCGGCTCTTGCGCTTCACGCGCGTCAGCGTGGCGGCCAGGCGGGGCACCAGCGACAGCGTGAGGTAGCCGTGGGCGATCGTCTTGCCGCCCGGCATCTCCTTCTTGGCGCGCTCGACGTCGACGTGGATCCACTGGTGATCGCCGGTGGCGGCGGCGAACGTGTCGATCATGGGCTGGTCCACCGTCATCCACTCCGTCGGTCCCAGCTCACGGCCGACGTGCTGCTTCAGGTCGAGGGGACTCTCGATCTCGAGCATCGCGCCTCCTTTGCGGTCACTCCACGATCATGGGGACTCGATCCGCTTCCGGGCGGCCGCCAGCTCGTCCGCGACGGCGGCGGGGCCGCGGAAGACGCGATCGGCCTTGCGGTACCAGTAGCGCGCGTTGTCGAGGTCGCCCTCCAGCGTGTGGACGATGCCGTGCAGCCACGCCGCCAGCGGCGACTCGTGCTCCTGCACGATCGTGTGCGCCCGCTGCCAGTCGCCCGCCGCGAGCAGCTCCGCCGCGCGCGCGAGCGGCGCGCTCACCACCGCGCGGCCTCGGCGGGCGGCGCCGCCGGCGCGGGGGCGAGCGGCGCGAGGTCGGCCGGCGGCGGCGTCGCGCGCGCCGGCCGCGCGCCGTCGCGGATCTCGAGCCGGCCCTCGCGCGTCGCCACCAGCAGCCGTCCGTCTGCGTCCCAGTCGGCCCACTGCACGTCCTCCAGGGGTGTGACCTCGTCCCCCTAGCGGCCCACGGTGGCCCGGATGCTGCCGAGGTGCTCGTCGATGTGGCTGGAGAGGATGCCGGCCATCTGGCCGGCGCTCATCGCCGGCGCGCCGGTGAACACGGCACCGCTGCGGTCGAACGCGGCGTCGTCGAGGCTGCGCACGAGCGCGGCGGCCGCGGCGGCGTTCTTCCGGTGCAGCGCCAGCGTCTCCGCCTTCGTGCAGCCGGCGAAGTCCTGGGCGTGCTTGGCGTTCCTCTGATGGAGCGCCTCCATCGGCATGTTGGGCCCGGCCTTGCCGTCGGCGAGCATCTTCATGATGCCGCCGATGCCCTCGTGGGCCCCCGCGATGTGGTGGGCCACCACGCCGACCGGCCACGTCTCGGCCGCCGTCGTCTTCTTCCAGTCCGCGTCGCTCAGCTTCTCGATGACCGCCGTCGCTTCCTGCGCCTTCGTCTCGAACTGTTTTGCGAGCGTCTCGCCGCGAGCTCCCATGGGACCCTCCTTCGGGTGGAGGCATGATACCTCCACGCGGTTGTCGTGGAACACCGCGCCGCCCCCCATGTCGGAGTCGCGCTCGGCCACGGTGGCGTTGGCGTTGGCGCCGCCGGCTACGCGCTTGGGCCAGAACCCCTTGGCGGCGGCCGCCACCCCCGGCCGCACGGCGTCGCTCACCCGCGCGCGTGCGCGGAACTCGCCGCGGTCGTTGTGCACCCGGACCTCGACGCCGTCGGCCAGCCCGCGGGCGGCGGCGTCGTCGGGATGGAGCACGACGGTGGGCGCGCCCTGACGGCGCTCCAGGTCGGGGACGTTGGCGAACATCGAGTTGAGCCGGTAGTGCGAGGCGGGCGCGATCAGCGCCAGCGGATAGCGGCGGGCGAGGTCGGTGTCCCGCTGGGCCGCCTCGTACGGCGGCGTGTAGGTCGGCACCGGGTCCAGCCCGGCCTCGACCATGCGCGCCGACACGAACTCGAGGCGCCCCGACGGGGTGGGGAAGCCGTGGGCGAACGGCACGAACGGCGTGGGCACCTGCAGCCGCGCCCAGCCGTCGCGCTTGAGCCGCTCCAGCGTGATGCCGGCCAGCGCGGGATCGGCGGAGTCCAGCACCGCGCGCGCCAGGTCGTCGTCGCTGGCGTGCACGCTCGGCTCCCGCACCCCCAGCCGCGTCGCCAGGCGGCGGAAGATCTCGGTGTGGGGCAGGCACTCGCCGGGCGGCGCCGTCGCCGGCTCGTTCCACCCCAGATAGATGTGGCCGTACGCGTAGTGCAGGTCGGCGTGCTCGGTCTGCATCGTGGACGGCAGCAGCAGATCGGCGTAGTCGGCGGTGTCGGTCGGGAAGGTGTCGATCACGATCGTGAAGAGATCCTCGCGCGCCAGCCCGCGGCGGACCTTGGACTGGTCGGGCACGCTGGCGACCGGGTTGCTCGCGTAGATCAGCAGCGAGTCGACCGGCGGGTCGTGCACCTCCAGCAGCGCCTCGCCCAGGCGGGTCATGCTGAGCCGGCGCGTGCCGGGCGGGCGCAGGTCGTCGCGCCAGAGCGCGCCCCAGTTGCCGCGGAAGAAGCCGCGCGTGTCGTACACCGCGCCACCGCCCGGGTAACGCCAGTCGCCGGTGACGCCGGGGATGCAGGTGATCGCGCGCACCGCCATGCCGCCGCCGGCGTGGCGCTGCAGCCCCATCGTGAGGCGGATGCCGGTGGGGCGCGTCGTCGCCAGCCGCTCGCCGAGCGCGACGATGCGCGCGCGCGGCAGGCCGGTGATCGCGCTGACGCGCGCGGGCGGGTATTCCAGGATGCGCGCGCGGAACTCGGGCCAGCCGAGCGTGTGCGCCTCGATGAACTCGCGGTCCTCCCGGCCGAGCGTGACGACGACGTGCAGGAGCCCCAGCGCGAGCGCGGCGTCGGTGCCGGGCGCCGGCGCCAGGTGCTCGTCGGCCTCGGCGCCGGTGCGCGTGCGGATCGGGTCGATCGCCACCACGTGGGCCCCGTCGCGGCGCGCCGCCTGGATGTACTTCCAGAGGTGGTGGTTCGTCGTCAGCGTGTTTGTCCCCCACAGGAGGATCAGCTTCGAGGCGCTGAGCGTCTCGGGGTCCATGCCGACGCGGTTGTCGCCCAGCGTGTAGCCCGTGCCGAAGCCGCCGGCGATCGTGCAGATCGTCATCACGTGCTGCGAGGCGCCCAGCGCGTTCCAGAGCCGGCGGCCGCCGCCCGCCACGCCCTGCAGCATCCCCATCGTGCCGGTGCCGTAGTACGGCCAGATCGCCTGCGGCCCGTGGCGCGCGATGATCGCGCGCCAGCGCTCGGCGATCTCGCCGAGCGCCTCGTCCCACGACACGCGGGCGAACCGCCCCTCGCCCTTGGCGCCGACCCGCCGCCGCGGGTGCAGCAGCCGGTCGGGGGCGCGGGTGTAGTCGAGGTAGCGGTGCACCTTGGCGCAGAGCGCGCCGCGCGTGTAGGGATGGCGCGGATCGCCGCGCAGCTCGACCGCCCGCCCGTCGCGCACGGTCACGATCCAGCTGCAGGTGTCCGGGCAGTCCAGCGGGCAGGCGCCCGGCACGTGGCGCTCCGCGCTCACGCTCATGCCAGGACCATCTGCGTCTGCGTCGTGAGCGACAGCAGCCGGCCGCCTCCGTCGGTGACGCGCGTCTGCCACACCATCGTGCGCTTGCCCCGGTGCAGCGGAGTGGCCTCCGCGCGCACGACGCCGGGCCGACCGGGCGCGAAGAAGTTCGTCTTGGACTCGAGCGTGGTGGTGGAGGCTCCGGGCGGCAGGTTGAGGACGGTGGCGGCCGCGCCCACCGTGTCGGCGAACGCCATCAGCGTGCCGCCGTGGAGCGCGCCGCCGACGGTGGTGAGGTCCTCGCGCCAGGTCAGCTCGGCCACCAGCCGGTCGGCGCTCGCCTCGACGAAGCGGATGCCCAGCAGCTCGGCCAGCGTGCCCTTGAACCGCTCGGTGATCGCCGCCGCGTCCAGCGCCATCCTCCACCTCCGGGATCGGTGTGTCCTCGTGTTATACGCGCAATGCTGGCCATCCGGGTGGGACGCTGACCTACACCAGCTCGACGAAGAGCGCGTCGGAGACGAGGAAGCCCGCCTCCGTCAGCGCGATCCGGTCGTCGCGCTCGGCCAGCGCGCCCGCCTCGCGCCAGGCGGCGACCGTGCGGGCCAGCGCGGCGTCGCCGGCCATCCGCTCGTCGAGCCAGCTCCGCGGCACGCCGTCCGCCAGGCGCAGCCCGAGGATGAGGCGCTCGCCGAGCCGCTGGCGCGCGCTGATCCACTCGGTGGTGTCGATCGGCAGCGCGCAATCCTCCAGCGTCGCGCAGTACCGCGCCACCGGCTTGACGTTGCCGTAGCGGACGTCGCCGACGAAGCCGCACGCGCCGGGGCCGCAGGCGAGGTACTCGGCGGCGCGCCAGTAGATCTGGTTGTGGCGCGAGCGACGGCCCGGCCGCGCGTAGTTGGAGATCTCGTAGTGCTCGAAGCCGCGCGCGCCGGCCGCGCGGGCCAGGGTCCAGTACTGCTCGACCACCGCGCCCTCCGCCGGCAGCCCCTGCACGCCGGCGGCCGCCCACAGACTGCCGGCGTCGAGCGTGAGGCCGTAGGCCGACAGGTGTTCCGGCTCCCACGCGAGCACGCCCTCCACGCTGCGCGCCCACGCGGAAGCGTCCTGGTCGGGCAGCCCGTACATGAGGTCCACGCTGACGTTGTCGAACCCCGCCGCCCGGACGGCGTCGAACGCGCGCCGCGCGCCCCCGGCATCGTGCAGCCGCCCCAGCCGCGGCAGGATCGCGTCGTCGAGCGACTGCACGCCGAGGCTGATCCGGCTCACTCCGCTCGCCCGGTACGCCGCCAGCTTGTCGCGGTCCACGCTCTCCGGATTGCACTCGACGGTGACCTCCGCCTCCGGCGCGACCTCGAACCGCGCCCGAATGCCGTCGAGGATCGCCGCCATGTCGTCCGCCGCGAGCAGCGAGGGCGTTCCCCCGCCGAAGAAGATCGTCTCGAGCGTGACGCCGGACGCCCACGCCGCCGTCGCCAGCAGCTCGATCTCCCGCCGCAACGCCCGAACATACCGGTGCATGTCGTCCGCCCGCTCCAGCGGCGCCGTATTGAACGAACAATAGAAGCACCGCTTCGTACAGAACGGCACATGAATGTACAGCCCGAGGGACCGGCTGCGCGGAGCCGTCTCGCCAAGCACGCCCAGGGGAGCGTCGGCGGGTGCGGGGCGGGCGGGGTCCGCCGACCCGTTTCCCTCGCGGTTTACGACGCCGATCGGCTCGAAGGAATCACGTCCCACCATCTACGCCTCACACCTCGTGGTCGCCGGACCCCGCCCGCCTCGCACCCGGCGACGCGGTGCTAGGGGATGTAGTTCGCGAGACGCCACCAGCGCAGCCAGTGCCGGTCGCTGTCCCACGACCAGTAGATCAGGAACGCCTTGCCCTTGATCTTGTTCCGCTTCACGAACCCCCAGTAGCGCGAGTCCTGCGAGTTGTCGCGGTTGTCGCCCATGACGAAGTAGGAGTCGGGCGGCACCGTCAGCGGCTCGCAGGCGTAGGCGTAGCCGCAGAAGAGCGGGGTGCCGAAGTGGCCGGGCGGGGCCGGGTTGGCGCGGCGGATGTAGGGCTCGTCGAGCGGTTTGCCGTTGATGAAGACCTGCTGGCCGCGCACCTGCACCGTGTCGCCGGGCGTGCCGATGATGCGCTTGATGAAGTCGCGCTTCTCGTCCTGGGGATACTTGAACACGATGATGTCGCCGCGGTGCGGCGGGTGCAGCGCGGGCAGCCGGTACTCGGTCATCGGCAGCTCGGGGCCGTACAGGAACTTGTTGACCAGGATGTAGTCGCCGATCTGCAGCGTGTCCATCATCGATCCCGACGGGATGGTGAACGCCTGCACGACCAGCGTGCGGATCACCAGGGCCAGCAAGATGGCGATGGCGATCGCCTCGACGTACTCCCGGAGGACGGACTTGCGGCGGCGGGCGTCGAGCGCCGACGCCTCGGGCGGGCCGTCGGTGGACGACGTGTCGGCGGGATGACCGGTGGTGGTGTCGGCGAGCCGCGGATCGCGCTCCACGCTCAGCTCTTGAGGACCGACAGGAACGCCTCCTGCGGCACCTCGACCTTTCCGACCTGCTTCATGCGCTTCTTGCCTTCCTTCTGCCGCTCGAGCAACTTGCGCTTGCGCGTGATGTCGCCGCCGTAGCACTTGGCGGTCACGTTCTTGCCCATCGCCTTCACGGTCTCGCGGGCGATGACCCGGCTGCCGATGGCGGCCTGGATGGCGACCTCGAAGAGCTGGCGCGGGATGACCGCGCGCAGCTTCTCGACGAGGACCTTGCCCCGCTCGTACGCCTTGTCCCGATGCACGATGATACTCAACGCGTCCACCGGATCGCCATTGAGCAGGATGTCGAGCTTGACGAGGTCGGAGGGGCGGAAGTCGGCGAACTCGTAGTCGAACGACGCGTACCCCTTGGAGATGGACTTGAGCTTGTCGTAAAAATCCACCACGATCTCGGCGAGCGGGAAGTCGAACCGGATGTGCACGCGCTTGCCGATGTACTCGAGCGACTTGTGGACGCCGCGCTTGTCCTGGGCCAGCTTGTAGATCGCGGTCATGAACTCGGTCGGCACGTAGACGGAGGAGCGCACGTACGGCTCCTCCATCTCCTCGATCCGGTCGGGCGTCGGCAGCTTGGAGGGGTTGTCGAGGTCGAGCACCTCGCCGGCGGTCGTCAGCACCCGATACTGCACCGACGGCGCGGTGATGATGAGCGAGAGATTGAACTCGCGCTCCAGCCGCTCCTGCACGATCTCCATGTGCAGCATGCCGAGGAAGCCGCAGCGGAAGCCGTAGCCCAGCGCCAGCGACGTCTCCGGCTCGTAGCTGAACGCGGGATCGTTCAGCCGCAGCTTCTCGAGCGCGTCCCGCAGCGCCTCGTAGTCGGTGTCCTCGATCGGGTAGAGGCCGGCGAACACCATGGGCTTGGCGTCGCGATAGCCGGGGAACGCCTCGGCGGTCGGGCGCAGCGCGTCGGTGATCGTCTCGCCGACCTTGGCGTCGGCCACCCGCTTCATGGACGCGGTGAGATAGCCGACCTGGCCGGCCGAGAGCTCCTCCACCGGCCGCATGTCGGGGCTGAACACGCCGACCTGCTGGACCTCGTAGCTGCGCCCGTTGGACATCAGCAGCATGCGCATGCCCGGCCGCACCCGGCCGTCGGTGAGGCGCACGTAGACGACGACGCCCTGGTACGAGTCGTAGAACGAATCGAAGACCAGCGCCTTCAGCGGCGCCTCGGGGTCGCCGGTCGGCGGCGGGATGCGGGCGACGATCGCCTCCAGCACCTCCGGCACGCCGGTGCCGTGCTTGGCCGAGATGGCCAGCGCCTCGGTGCCGTCGAGGTCGAGCAGCTCGGTGATCTGCTCGCGCGTGCCCTCCACGTCGGCGGCCGGCAGGTCGATCTTGTTGACGATCGGAATGATGGTGAGCCCGGCGTCGGAGGCCAGGTAGAAGTTGGCCAGCGTCTGCGCCTCGATGCCCTGGGCGGCGTCGACGATCAGCAGGGCGCCCTCGCAGGCGGCCAGCGCGCGCGAGACCTCGTAGGAGAAGTCCACGTGGCCCGGCGTGTCGATGAGGTTGAGCGTGTACTCGTGCCCGTCGCGCGCGCGGTAGAGCAGCCGGACGGTGTGCGCCTTGATCGTGATGCCGCGCTCGCGCTCGAGATCCATCGAGTCGAGCACCTGATCGACGGCCTTCTTGGCGTCCATCGTGCCCGTCAGCGAGAGCAGCCGGTCGGCCAGGGTCGACTTGCCGTGATCGATGTGGGCGACGATCGAGAAATTGCGAATGCGAGCGAGCACCATGCGGGTTCAGTCTAGCATGCCGCTTCGCGCCCTCCGGCGACCCGCCTCAGCCGGGCAGCCGGCTCCGCGCGGCGACGACCGCCCCCGACTCGAGCACGACGCCGTCACCGACCTCCGCGTGGGCGCCGAGGCTCACGTCGTCGCCCAGCACGCAGCCCGACGCCACCGCGTGATCGCCGACGGTGACGCGCGCCCACAGCACCGCGCGCGTCACGCGCGCGCCGGCGCCGATCCGGCAGCCGGGGCCGAGCACGGCGTGCGGTCCGACCCGGGCGCCGGCGGCCAGGCGGGCGCCGTCGCCGATGACCGCCGGGGGGGCCACCTCGGCGCCCGCCGCCAGCCGGACGTCCTCGCCCAGCCAGACGCCGTCGGCCGCGCGGCGGCCGGGCGGCGTCAGCGTGGTGCGCACGCGCCCGTCGAGCATGTCGAGCTGGGCCGCGTAGTAGGCGGCCGGGCTGCCGATGTCGCGCCAGTAGGCGTCGCTGATCCAGCCGTAGCAGGGGATGCGGGCGGCGATCAGCGCCGGGAAGAACTCGCGCTCGATCGAGACCGCGCGACCGGCCGGCATACGGGCCAGCAGGGCGGCGTCGATGAGGTAGACGCCGGCGTTGATCGTGTCGGTGGTGATCGGCTCGCCGGCGGCCGGCTTCTCGCGGAAGCGGAGCAGCCGCCCCTCGCCGTCGAGCTCGACGAGCCCGTAGGCGCGCGGGTCGGCCACCCGCGTGAGGTAGATGGTCGTGCGCGAGCCGCGCGCCTCGTGGAACCGGCGCATGGCGGTGAGATCGGCGTCGGTGAGGACGTCGCCGTTGAGCACGAACACGGTGCCGCGCGCGAGGTCGGCGGCGTTGCGCACGCCGCCGCCGGTGCCGAGCGGCTCGCTCTCGACCACGTAGCGCAGCCGCACGCCGAGGTGCTCGGCCTCGCCGAGCGCCCGCTTCACGTCGTCCACCCGGTAGGAGCAGGCGAGGATGACGTCGGTGACGCCGTGCTCGCGCAGCAGCGTGAGCTGGTACGCGAGGAACGGGCGCCCCAGCAGCGGCACCACCGGCTTGGCCCGCGCCAGCGTGAGCGGGCGCAGGCGCGTGCCCTGGCCGCCGGCGAGGATGACGGCCTGGGTGGCCGCCGCTACGCTCCCGGTGACCAGGGCTGTGCCTCGTTGATCAGCATCACCGGGATGCCGTCGCGGATCGGATAGGCCTTGCGGCAGGCCCGGCAGATGATGCGCGTCTCCTCGAACAGGAGATCGCCCTTGCACGCCGGGCACACCAGGATCGCTTTGAGCTCTTCGTCGATCATGCGCTCACCTCCCCTTGTCGGCCGAGCTTGCCGCGAAACCACTCGAGCGTCAGCTTCAACCCCTCGTCGGTGTCCACCCGCGGCTCCCAGCCGAGCAGGGCGCGGGCCCGGCCGATGTCGGGCTGGCGCACCTTGGGATCGTCCTCCGGCAGGGGCCGGAAGACGATCTCGCTGCGCGAGCCGGTCAGCCGGAGAATGCGCTTGGCGAGGTCGAGCAGCGTCATCTCGTGCGGGTTGCCGATGTTCACCGGCTCGTTGCCGCCGCGCCGCATGAGGAGCCACACGCCCTCGACCAGGTCCGAGATGTACTGGAACGAGCGCGTCTGCGAGCCGTCGCCGAAGACCGTCAGCGGCGTGCCGGTCAGCGCCTGGGTCATGAAGGCGGGGATCGCGCGCCCGTCGTTCAGCCGCATGCGCGGGCCGAAGCTGTTGAAGATGCGGACGATGCGCGTGTCGATCCCGTGCGTGCGGTGGTAGGCCATCGTCATGGCCTCGGCGAACCGCTTGGCCTCGTCGTAGACGCCGCGGGGCCCGATCGGGTTGACGTTGCCCCAGTAGTCCTCGCGCTGCGGATGCACGAGCGGGTCGCCGTAGACCTCCGAGGTCGACGCCAACAGGAAGCGGGCGCCGGTGGCCCGGGCCAGCCCCAGCGCGTTGTGGGTGCCGAGCGCGCCGACCTTCAGCGTCTGGATCGGCAGCTCCAGGTAGTCGCGCGGCGAGGCCGGGCTGGCGAAGTGCAGCACCCAGTCCAGCGGCCGCTCGAGCCGGATGTACTCGGTCACGTCCTGGCGCACGAGGCCGAACCGCGGATGGCGCTCGAAGGTCGCCAGGTTGTCCGCCGACCCGGTGATGAAGTTGTCCATGCCGACCACATCGCAGTCGCGGGCGAGGAGGAACTCGCACAGGTGAGACCCGATGAATCCCGCCGCTCCGGTGATCAGCACCCGCATCGTTGCGCTCCGGCTCGTCCCCCCGACGCGGGGGGCTCAGGACGGCAGGACAGGCTTGCGGCCGATCGAGTGGTACTCGAACCCCAGTCGGCGCATCCGCTCGGGCTCCCACGCGTTGCGGCCGTCGAAGACGACCGGCCGCCGCATCACCGCGCGCAGCCGCTCGAGGTTGAGGAACTTGAACTCGTTCCACTCGGTCACCAGCGCCACCGCGTCGGCCCCGCTCGCCGCCTCGTAGGGCGACTCGCGGTACTCGACGGCGGCGGGGAGCGTGCGCTTCGCGTTCGGCATCGCCACCGGGTCGTAGGCGCGCACGGTGGCGCCCAGCTCCAGCAGCCGCTCGATCACCTCGACCGACTTCGCCTCCCGCATGTCGTCGGTGTTCGGCTTGAACGCCAGCCCGAGCACGGCGATCACCCGGCCGTCGAGCGGCCCCAGCGCCTTCACGATCATGTCCACGAAGTGGGCGGCCCGCTCGCGGTTGATCTCCACCACCGCCCGCAGCAGCGAGAAGTCGTAGCCGAGCGAGCCGGCGGTGTGCACGAGGGAGTCGGTGTCCTTGGGGAAGCACGAGCCGCCGTAGCCGAGGCCGGCGACGAGGAAGGCGGGGCCGATGCGCGCGTCGAGGCCCATGCCCTTCATCACCTGGGTGACGTCGGCGCCGGCCAGCTCGCAGATGTTGGCGATCGCGTTGATGAACGAGATCTTGGCGGAGAGGAAGGCGTTGGAGGCGTACTTGATCATCTCCGCCGACGGCACGTCGGTGATGATCATCGGCCGCTCCAGCGGCGCGTACAGCTCGAGCAGCGTCATCGCCGCCGCCTGGGTGGGGGCGCCGATGACGATGCGGTCGGGCCGCTGCGTGTCCTCGATGGCCGACCCCTCGCGCAGGAACTCGGGGTTGGAGACGACGTCGAACGGCAGCGGGGCGGGCTGGTGGCGCTCGATCACCTCGCGCACGAAGTCGCCGGTGCCGACCGGCGCGGTCGACTTGTTGACGACCAGCGTGTAGCGCTCCATCGCCTGCCCGATGCCGCGCGCGACGTCCTCGACGGCGGTGAGGTCGGTCTGCCCGTCGGGCTTGGGGGGCGTGCCGACCGTGATGAAGACGATCACCGAGCGGCGGACCGCCGCCGCCAGGTCGGTGGTGAAGCTCAGCCGGTCGTCGGCCACGTTGCGGGCGACCATCTCCTCCAGCCCCGGCTCGTAGATCGGCATCTGGCCGGCCTGGAGCGTGGCGATCTTGGCGGAGTCGTTGTCCACGCAGACCACGTCGTTGCCGAGGTCGGCGAAGACCGCCCCGGTGACCAGGCCGACGTAGCCGGTGCCGACGACGCAGATGTTCATGACGGGCGATTCATGATATCAGGTCAGGCGGTCTCGTCGGCCTCGGCGGCGACCCAGCGGAAGAAGACCATCGTGAAGGCGGCCACCGGGATGAGGCCGGAGGGAACCCACATGATCACGCCGCCCAGCCGCTGGTCGGCCAGCGGCGTGAGGTCGAACACCCGCGGCGCCGCCTCGTAGAACGGGTAGAGCACCTGCTCGGCGGCGGTGATCATCGCCGCCACCACGGTCATCGGGATGCCGAAGACGAACAGGTAGAGCAGCTGGGCGGCGTAGGGCAGCGCCGGCCGCAGCCGCGAGGGCGAGAGGACCGGCCACCAGCCGAGGGTGGCGGTCGCGAGCAGCACCAGGTGCTCGACGACGTGCCAGCCGTGGATCTCCAGCGCCAGGTTGTAGGGCGCCGGCAGGTGCCAGCCGACCAGCGCGATCGCGTAGAGCCCGAACGCCGGCAGCGGCCGCGTGACCGTGCGCACGACGGCGGCCGTCACCCGGCGCGCCAGCAGCGGGCGCAGCAGCGCGTCCAGCATCCCCGCCGGCAGGCCGCTGAGCAGGAGCGGCGGCACCACCAGCGTGAGGACCAGGTGCTGCACCATGTGCGCGGCGAAGAGGTACCAGTCGCTCAGATCGTGCAGCGGTCCGTTCAGCGCGAGCAGGAGCGCGCCGAGGCCGCCCACGAAGCGCGCGGCCTGGCCGGGACTCGGCGGCGCCCACCGCGCGGCCCACGCGTAGAGGCCGGCGGCGGCGGCGGCGCCCAGCACGGTCTCGGGGTGGATCGAGGCGAGCGAGAAGCCGAGCGGCGGAACCGCCGCCATGCCGTCAGCGGCCGAAGATCAGAAAGGCGCCGCCCAGGGTCATCAGCGCGATGCCGAGCGCGGTCGCGATCACCAGGGGTCCGACGAAGAGGAACGACAGCGCGCGGGAGTCGTAGCGCAGGTGCATGAAGAACATCACGACCAGCATGAACTTGGCGATCGCCATGACGAGCAGGAGCGGGACGATGATCGGCGTCAGGAACCGGATGTAGATGGCGCCGACCTCCAGCGCCGTCACCGCGGTGAGGATCACCGCCACCTTCACGTAGGTCCACACCGAGGCGTGGTCGTGGGCGGCGGCGGCGGTGGTGTGCCCGTGCGTGCTCATGGGATCAGGTAGATCACCGTGAAGATGACGATCCACACGATGTCCACGAAGTGCCAGTAGAGGCCGACGACCTCGACCTTGGTCGCGTCCCGCTCGTCCAGCCGCCCCCGCAGGGCGAGGACCCACAGCGTGAGCAGCATCGCCACCCCGAGGGTGACGTGGCCGCCGTGGAAGCCGGTCAGCACGAAGAAGGTCGAGCCGAACAGGTTTTGCTGGAGCGTGAGCCCCTCGTGCACGAACGAGGTGAACTCGTAGGCCTGGAAGCCCAGGAAGATCAGCCCGAAGAACGCGGTGCCGAACAGCCACAGCTTCGCCTGCGCGCGGTCGCCCCGCTGGACGGCGTTGAGCGCCAGCACCATGAGGAGCGACGACATCAGCAGGTCGAACGTGGACAGCGTGGTGATCGGGATGTTGAGGATCTCGTGCGGGTAGGGGCCGACCTTGCTCTGCCCCTTGTAGGCGAGGTAGGTCGCGATCATCGTGCCGAAGAAGAAGCACTCGGAGCCGAGGAACACCCACATCGCCAGCTTGCGGTGGTCCACGCCGAGGTTGCCCGTCTGGTCCACGTGGGCGGGGTTGCGGTGGTGCTGCAGCCCGAACGCCCACGCGCCCACCACGAGCACGAGGGCGCCCGCCACCACCACGCCGAGATTGGTCAGCGCGCCGATCGCGACGCAGATGGCGCCGAACGCGGTGACGATCGGCCAGAACGACGGCGCCGGCATGTGGATGCCGTGCGGGTCGCGGTGGGGCGGCAGCGGCGTCGGCTTGCGGCCGCGGCTGTCGCCGTACTTCTCGCGCCAGAAGCTGTCGCGCCCGTACACCGGCGGGATCGCGTCGAAGTTGTGCACGGGCGGCGGCGAGGTCGTCCGCCACTCCAGCGTGCGGCCGTCCCACGGGTCGGCGGGGGCGACGGCGCCGTGCCGCAGCGAGCGGACGGCGTTGATCATGAACAGCAAGATCGACAGCGCGATCCCGAAGGCGCCGATCGTGGAGACGAGGTTCCAGAACTCCCAGCCGCGGCCGGGGCCGTAGGTGTAGATCCGGCGCGGCATCCCGATGGCGCCGAGGTAATGCTGGGGGAAGAACGTCAGGTTGAACCCGACGAAGATCACCCAGAACTGCACTTTCCCCAGCGTCTCGCCGAGCATCCGCCCGGTGATCTTCGGCCACCAGTAGTAGGCGCCGCACAGCAGGCCGAAGAGGCTGCCGCCGATCAGCACGTAGTGGAAGTGGGCCACCACGAAGTAGGTGTCGGTCTGCTGCAGGTCCACCGGCGGCGAGGCGTGCATGACCCCGCTGAGGCCGCCCACCGTGAACAGCGCGACGAGGCCGATCGCGTAGTGCATCGCCACCGTGGGCCGGATGGAGCCGCCCCACAGGGTGGCCATCCAGTTGAAGATCTTCACGCCGGTCGGGATCGCGATCAGCATGGTGGCGACCGAGAAGGCCGCGTCGGCCACCGGCCCCAGGCCGACCGCGAACATGTGGTGACTCCACACGCCGAAGCCGAAGAAGCCGATGAGGACGCCGGAGTAGATGACGACCGGCGCGCCGAACAGCGGCTTGCGCGCGAAGGTCGGCAGCACCTCGGAGACGATGCCGAACGCGGGCAGGATCAGGATGTAGACCTCGGGGTGGCCGAAGATCCAGAACAGGTGCTGCCAGAGGTGGAGGTCGCCGCCGGCCATCACGTCGTAGAAGTGGGTCCCGAAGAAGCGGTCGAACATCAGGAAGACGAGGCCGATCGTCACGGGCGGGAAGGCCAGCACGATCAGGAACTGCACGACCAGCGACATCCACACGAACACCGGCATCCGCATGAGCGTGAGGCCGGGCGCCCGCATGTTGAGGATCGTCACGATGAAGTTGACGCCGGCCATCACCGACGAGGCGCCGAGGATCTGCAGGCCGAGCATCCAGAAGTCGATGCTCATGCCCGGCGAGTACTGCCGCAGCGTGAGGCTGGTGTAGCCGAACCAGCCGCCGTCGGGCGGCGTCCCCACCACGAAGCTGGCGTTGATGAAGAGGCCGCCGAACAGGAAGATCCAGTACGACAGCGCGTTCAGCCGCGGGAAGGCCACGTCGCGGGCGCCGATCAGCAGCGGGATCATGTAATTGAAGAACGCCGCGCTGAACGGCATGATCGCCAGGAACACCATCGTGGTGCCGTGCATCGTGAACAGCGCGTTGAACGTCTCGGCGCTCACCACGGTGTTGTCGGGGCGGGCCAGCTGCAGCCGGATGATCAGCGCCTCGATCCCGCCGAGCAGGAAGAACGCGAAGGCCGTCACCCCGTACATGATCCCGATGCGCTTGTGGTCGACCGTCGTGATCCAGGACCACAGGCCGGTTGTCGCGGAGGCGGCGTGATGACCGACCAGCGCAGCTTCGCGAGTCGCCATTACTTGAGGCCCACCAGGTAGGCGGCGACCGCCTTGGTGTCGGCGTCGCTCAGGTGCAGGTTCGGCATCTTGCTGCCCGGCTTGAGCGCGGGCGGGTCCTTGACCCAGGCCGCCACGTTCTCGGGCGTCGTCGGCCAGAGCCCGGCGCCGAAGAGCTTGCGGCTGCCGAAGTGGGTGAGGTCGGGGCCGAGCACGCCCGCCGACACGCCGCGGATCGTGTGGCATCCCACGCACGCGCTCTTGGCGAAGACGTCCTTGCCCGACGCGGCGTCACCGGCCGGCTCCGCCGCCGGCGCCTTCTGGGCGGCGACCCACTTCGCGAACGCGGCCGGCTCCTCGACGATGACCCGCAGCTGCATGTTGGCGTGGGAGGCGCCGCAGAACTCCGCGCACTGGCCCCAGTACTCGCCCGGCGTGTCCGGCGTGAGCGTGATCCGGTTCAGGCGGCCGGGGACCACGTCGCGCTTGCCGCCGAGCTGGGGCACCCAGAAGCTGTGGATGACGTCGGGCCCCTCGAGCAGGAAGACCACGGGCCGGCCGGCCGGCAGGTGCACCTCGTTGGCCGTCACCACGTCGAGCGAGGGGTAGCGGAACTCCCACCACCACTGCCAGCCGCGCACGGTGACGTCCAGCGCGTTCTTGGGCGCCGCCGCGCTCTGCGTGCGGAAGATCACCTGGATGGTCGGGATGGCGATGACCAGCAAGATCAGGGCGGGCAAGATCGTCCACGAGATCTCGAGGATGGTGTGGCCGTGGATCTGGCGCGGCAGCGCGCCGCCGGCCCGCTCGCGGTAGCGCACCAGGATCCAGGCGAGCAGGGAGAGGACGAGGACGCCGATGATGCCGGTGGCCACGGCGAGGGTCGCGTAGAGGCCCACGATCGAGTGGTTGAGGTCGGAGCGGGCGACCACGGTGGACATCGGCCCGTCCCACGCGCAGCCGCCTGCCACCGCGGCAGCCGCCAGGACGAGCGCAGCGGGCGCGGACACCCGCCCTCGCCCACTTGGTCGGGGGTTCACGAGGCAAGACCCTAGCGCGTGGGCCCGGCGTCCGCAAGCGTCACGCGCAGCCGCCCCCGCCATGCCGGGATCAGCCCGCCAGCGCCAGCAGGGTGCGCAGCAGGACGTTGGCCCCCCGCTCGATCGCCTCAGCGTCGCTCGTCTCGTCCACGCGATGGCTGCGTCCCCCGCGCGAGGGGATGAACAGCATCCCGGAATCGGTGATCAGCGCGAGGTTCTGGGCGTCGTGGCCGGCCGCCGAGTAGAGCGTGGTCGAGCGCAGCCCGAGCTGCGCGCACGCCGCCGCCACCGCCGCCTGGACCTTCGGCGAGCACGCCACCGGCGTCGTCGCCGACAGACGCAGCAGCTCGACGCCGATCCCGCGCCGCCCGCCGATCTCCTGCGCCAGCGCCTCGCAGGCCTGGGCCAGGCGGTCCAGCGTCTCGGGGTCGGGGCCGCGCATCTCGTGCACCAGCTCGGCGCGGCCGGGGACGATGTTGCTCACCCCCGGGTGCACGTAGACGACGCCGATGTTGGTGACGCTGCGCCCGCCGCCGCGCTCGACCACGAGGTCGCGCGCGTGCAATGCGTAGTCGGCGGCGGCCAGGAACGCGTCGCGCCGCCGCTCCATCGGCGTGGTGCCGGCGTGATCGGCCTGGCCGCGGAAGATCACGCGCGTGCGCCGCACGCCGACGATCGAGTCCACGACGGCGATCGGCACGCCCGCCTCGTCCAGCCGCGGCCCCTGCTCGATGTGCAGCTCCACGTAGGCGTGCACGGCGCCCGCGGGGGCGCGCGCCTCGGGCGCGCGGGCGGCGTCGAAGCCGGCGCGGGCCATCGCGTCGGCCAGCCGCTCGCCGTCCACCGCCGCCATGGTGGGCAGCGCGGCGACGTCGAGGCGCCCGCAGAAGGCGCGCGAGCCGAAGAGGCTGCCGTAGCGCCCCTCCTCGTCGCTCCAGGCGCTGACGACGAGCGGGCGGCGCGGCGCGCCGCCCGACTCGCGGATCGCGTGCAGGCACTCGAGGCCGGCCAGCACGCCGAGCGCGCCGTCGAGGATGCCGCCCTCGGGCACCGTGTCGATGTGCGAGCCGGTGACGACGGCGGGAGCGGCGGCGCTGAACGCGGCGGCGCCCAGCCCGCCGAAGACGTTGCCGGCCGGATCGACCCACGGCTGCAGGCCGGCCGCGCGGATCTCGGTCAGCAGCCAGGCGCGCGCCTCCTCGTGAGCGGGACTCCAGCAGGAGCGCGTGACGCCGCCGCCGGGCAGGGCGCCGAATCGGGCGAGCGCGGCGATGCGGGCGTGCAGCCGCGCGGCATTTACCGTGGTCACGCCGCAGGAGTATATATCGCCTTGACTTCGCCGCGGAGGGTTCCCTAGAATGAACCACCGTTCAGTGCTTCGCCTCACCCCCGATCGGCAGGAGGAGGCATCGTGGATTTCACACTGACCCCCGAGCAGCAGGCGTTCCGCGAGCGCGTGCGCGCCTGGCTCAAGGCCAACATCCCCGCCGAGTGGAAAGCGCTCGGCTCCACCGAGGTGCCGCGCCCCGAGGCCTACGAGTTCCTGCGCCGCTGGCAGAACACGCTGCACAAGGGCGGCTTCATCGGCATCACCTGGCCCAAGGCGTACGGCGGCCAGGGGCTCACGTTCGTGGAGGAGATGATCCTGCACGAGGAGATGGCGGTCCAGAAGGCGCCGCCGATGCTCAACGTGCTCGGCGTGGGCATGGCCGGCCCGACGATCATCGCGCACGGCACCGAGGCGCAGAAGCAGCGGTATCCCGAGAAGATCCTCTCCTGCGAGGAGATCTGGTGCCAGGGCTACTCCGAGCCCAACGCCGGCTCGGACCTGGCCTCGCTGCAGACGCGCGCGGTGAAGGACGGCGAGCACTGGGTGGTCAACGGCCAGAAGGTGTGGACCTCGCTCGCCCACCTGGCCGACTGGATGATGCTGCTGGCGCGCACCGACACGGAGGCGCCCAAGCACAAGGGCATCACCTACTTCCTCCTCGACATGCACGCGCCCGGCGTGACGGTGAAGCCGCTCAAGCAGATCACCGGCGACGCCGAGTTCAACGAGGTCTTCTTCGACAACGTGCGCGTGCACGAGAGCCAGATCCTCGGCGGCCTCAACAACGGCTGGGCGATGGGCCTCACCACGCTGATGTTCGAGCGCCTCGCGCTGGGCTTCGGCCTGCAAGTGCGGCTGCGCATCGCGCTGGAGTCGATGATCGAGATGGCGCGGCGGGTGGAGAAGACCGGCCGCGTGGTCACCAAGGATCCGGTGATGCGCCAGAAGCTCGCCCAGCTCTGGATCGACACCGAGGCGCTCAAGTACACCGGCGCCCGGGCGATCACCAAGCTGCTCCGCGGCGAGGTGCCGGGGCCGGAGGCGTCCACCGGCAAGATGGGCTGGGTGGAGACGCACCAGAAGCTGCAAGAGCTGGCGATGGAGATCGAGGGGCCCTACTCGCAGCTGACCAAGGGCTCGGAGCGGGCCATCGACGGCGGCGTCTGGCAGCACGGCTTCCTGCGCTCGCGCGCCAACTCGATCGAGGGCGGCACCACCGAGATCCAGAAGAACATCATCGGCGAGCGCGTGCTCGGCCTGCCGAAGGGCTAGAGGGACACCGCCATGGACTTCGGGTTCAACCAGGAGCAGGAGCTACTCCGCAACACCGCGCGGAAGTTCTTCGAGAACGAGTGCAACTCGGAGTTCGTGCGCACGCGCATGGCGGAGCCGGCCGGCGTCACCGACGAGTTCTGGGGGAAGCTGGCCGAGCAGGGGTGGCTGGGGCTGATCTATCCCGAGGAGTTCGGCGGCGTGGGCCTCGGCTTCGTGGACCTCACGGTGCTGATGGAGGAGATGGGCCGGGCGGTCATGCCGGGGCCGTTCTTCTCGACCGTGCTGCTCGGCGGGCTAACGATCCTGGAAGCGGGCTCGGCGCAGCAGAAGAAGGAGTGGCTGCCGAAGATCGCCGAGGGGCACGCCAAGGCGACGCTGGCCTTCACCGAGCCCAACGCCCGCTGGGACGCCGCCGCGGTGACCGTGGCCGCCCGCGAGGCCGGCGGTAAGTTCACGCTCTCCGGCACCAAGCTCTTCGTCCTCGACGCCCACCTGGCCGACGTCATCGTCGTGGTGGCCCGCACCCGCGAGGGCACGCGGCCGGAGGACGGGCTGAGCCTGTTCCTGGTCCCCAGGGGCGCCAAGGGGCTCGAGGTGAAGCTGCTGCCGACGATGGATCAGACGCGCAAGCTCTGCGAGGTGACACTCCACGACGTCGCCGTCGGCGCCGACGCGCTGCTCGGCGCCCGCGACGGCGGCTGGGCGCCGCTGGCGCGCGTGCTCGAGCGCGCCACCGTCGCGCTCTGCGCCGAGATGTGCGGCGGCGCCCAGCGCGTGCTCGACATGACGACCGACTACGCCAAGATCCGCGTCGCCTTCGGCAAGCCGATCGGCTCCTACCAGGGCGTCAAGCACCGCGCCGCCGACATGCTGGTGGAGATCGAGAACGCCAAGTCGCTGACCTACTACGCGGCGTGGGCGGTGGACGAGAACGTGCCGGAGGCGCCGCTGGCCGCCTCGATGGCCAAGGCCTACGTCTCCGACGCCTACCGGCGCACCGCCGGCGCCGGCATCCAGCTGCACGGCGGCATCGGCTTCACCTGGGAGCACGACCTGCACCTGTACTTCAAGCGCGCCAAGTCCTCGGAGTTCACCTTCGGGGACGCCGGCTATCACCGCGAGCGTGTCGCGCAGCTGATCAATCTGTAAGCGGCCCGCCGACCCCGGCGGCCAGCGGATGCAGGACGTCCATCGCGTAGCCCACGTCCAGGCGCTCGCCCAGCCACCCCGGTCTCAGCGTGTGCGCGTCCACGCCAAGCCCGTCGTGCCACCCGCGGAGATCCCGCACGGGATCGGCGAGCACCCGCGGCGGTGGCGGCACCTCCGGCAGCAGCCGGCCGTCCGGACATCTGAAGTGCAAATCGCCGTCAGGCTGTCGCTCGACCGTGAAGCCTTCTTCGTGGACCGCCCGGTGGTGTCGGCGACACAGGAGCGCGAGGTTCGACAGCGTCGTCGGGCCGCCGTGCGCCCAGTGGCGCACGTGATGGCCCTGGCCGAACGGTAATCCGCAGCCCGGGAAGCGGCAACCGTGATCGCGATGGAGCAGCGCACGCCGTAACGCCGGGGGAATCGTCCGCGTTCGCGCCCCGACCTCCATCACTCGCCCGTCGCGATCATGGCGCATCACCACCCGGCTGGCATCGCACGCT
>JBGQFW010000029.1:0-40726 GCA_041497115.1 Methylomirabilia bacterium | reverse complement strand
TCGAAGCGCAATTCCCCACCGGATGGGCACTGTGGCGACCTCGCCGAGGTGCGGCTCCGTTCCAGGCGTTCGAGGCGCTGGGTCTCACGGGCACTCTCGGCGAGGCGCCACGCTCGGACGGCCAAATGGTACAGGGTCCCACACACCCCACCGCACCCCCGCCGCCCGCGTTGCGTGAATCGCCGCGATCCGTTCGGTCATCTCAGCCGGCTTTCCGCGCCTTCTCCTGTAGTCCCTTGACCGCCTCGCGCAGATCGTAGGTCGGATAGAACTCGGTGCGAAACGCCTTCCAGGCGGTCTGCTCGATGGCGCGGTTCACCTCGCGCAGCCGCGCCGGCGGCACGCGCAGCGTCACGACCTGGCCGATGCCCATCATCACGTACCACGACTCGACCACGATGCCCTCGGGCGGAAACTTGGCCCAGAAGCCGCTCGCGTCGAGCTCGCGGTTGATCTCGTCCAGGGTCTTGGACTGGTCGTGCTTGAGGAAGATCGTCAGCAGGATGTGATCCATCGGCGCACCTCCGGGGACTGTTATAGTCCAGGCGTCAACGATCCCGCCACAGGAGGCGAACCGTGAAGCTCCTCTACTTCGACGACTTCAAGCTGGGCGTGCTCAAGGGCGATCAGGTGGTGGACGTCTCGGCGGCGGTGCGCGAGGTGGCCCACACCGGGCCGCACGACCTGATCAACGGCGTCATCGCCGGGTGGGCGCAGCTCAAGGGGCGCCTCGAGGAGGCGGCCGCCAAGGGCCAGGGCGTCCCCGTCGCCCGCGTGCGGATCCGCCCCCCGCTGCCGCGCCCGGTCAACATCGTGGCGATGGCCGTCAACTACATGGAGGACGGCACCCGCAGCGAGCCGGCGCCGATCAACGCGTTCCACAAGTCGCCCAACGCGATCATCGGCCACGGCGACACGATGGTGCTGCCCGACGTGCCGGCGACGATCTTCGAGGGCGAGGCCGAGATGGCCGTCGTCATCGGCCGGCGCGCCTCCCGCGTGCGCGCCGCCGACGCGATGAGCTACATCTTCGGTTACACGAACTTCATCGACGGCTCCGCCCGCGGGCTGCTGCCGGCCGGCAACACCTTCTATCAGATGAAGTCGCGCGACACGTTCGCGCCGATCGGCCCCTACCTGGTCACCGCCGACGAGATCCGCGACCCCCACAGCGTGCCGATCCGCCTGTGGGTCAACGGCGAGGTCAAGCAGAGCTTCAACACCAGCGACATGGCCCACAAGATCCCGCGCTGCATCGAGTGGGTCACGTCCATCCACACGCTGGAGCCGGGCGACATCCTCGCCACCGGCACCAACCACCGCGGCCTCAGCGGCTTCCAGGACGGCGATCGCGTCGAGCTCGAGGTGGAGGGGCTGGGGCGGCTCGCCTTCGGCGTGCGCGACGAGCTCAAGCGGACGTGGTCGCGCGAGACGCGCCTGGACCGCCAGACGAAGGGGCAGGAGGGCACGACCCCCCAGCTCACCGGGAAATACGCGAAGGCGTGATCAGAGCGCCGGCAGGACCTCGCGGGTGAAGCGCTCGAGCTGGGCGAGCTGACCGCCGCCGACGAAGCGCACGCAGAGATCGGTGACGCCCGCCGCCGCGTACGTCTTCAGCGCGGCGATCACCGCGTCGGCGGGGCCGAGCCCCATCAGCCCGCGCTGGTGGACGCCGCCCCCGTAGTAGGCGGCGAGGAAGTCCAGCGTCTCGTGCTCGGCGCGGCGGGGGTCGTCGTCCATGCGCACGGTGGTGTAGACGCACAGCGGGAAGCCGGCGCGCGGGCGGGCGTGGCGGGCCATCGCCTCCTCGGCGCGCGCGCGCACGAGCCGGCATTCCTCGGCGTGGACGTAGGTGGTGATGATGCCGTCGCCGAGCCGCGCGAACCGGTCGAACTGGGCGGGCAGGAGCTCGCCCCGGTTGCCGGCGGTGATGAGCACCGGCGGCCCCGCCGGCGTCCACGGCAGCGGGCCGATCGTGTGGTCGGTCAGCGCCCAGTCCTCCCCCGCCCGCGTCACCGGCTCGCCGCGCCAGAGCGCGCGCCAGACCTCGACGTGCTCCTCCAGCCGCCGCACGCGCCGCTTGTGGTCGGCGCCGCACGCCGCCCACTCGCGCTCGGCCGACGGCAGGCTCCAGCCCACCCCGAGCCCCAGCACGACGCGGCCGCGCGAGATCTGATCCACGTTGGCGATCTGATGGGCGAGGACGACGGGATGGCGCAGCGCCGGCAGCAGCACCGCGGTGCCGAGCCGCACGCGCTGCGTGATGCCCGCCAGGTAGGCCAGCGTCGTCAACGGCTCCAGCCGCGGCTTGGCCACGATGCTGTCGCCGACCCACACCGCGTCGTAGCCGGCGGCGTCGGCGTGGCGCGCCATCGCCCAGCACTCCTCCAGCGGTGGCCGGCGGGCCGACTCCATCACCACGCCCCGCGTTGGGATGAGCACGCCGATGCGCATCAGCCCTGATCTCCTCTCAGACCTGGCCGTCCCACGACGGGTGGGCCACCGCGCGCCAGCGCGCGCGGATCATCTCGAACGTCCCGGCGGCGAGTCCGCCGGCGGCGAGCAGCGCGGCGTTGGCGTGCCAGCGCTCGGGGCGGGTCGTGCCCACGATCGCCGTGTGCACGCCGTCCGCCGCCAGCGTGAAGCGCAGCGCGGTGGCGGCGACGTCGCCCCCGTCGCGCGCGAAGTCGTAGTCGAGCGCGCGCAGCCGCGTCCAGTAGGGCTGGTAATACGCCTCGGCGGGCTTGCGCGCGTAGCGCCACGCCGCGTTGGCCAGCGGCCGCTTGGCGATCACGCCGACGCCGCGCGCGCGGGCCAGTGGCAGCGTGAGGGCGAGCGCCTCCTGATCGGCGATGCTCACCGAGGTCTGCAGCGTGTCGAAGCGCCCGCACTCGACCGCGTAGCGGGCGGCCTCGCCGTCGCCGCTGTAGCCGATGTAGCGCGCGAGGCCGCGCTCGCGCGCGCGCTCGAGGGCGGCGATGACGTCGCCCCGGCGCAGCTCGGCCAGCGAGCAGCTGTGGAGCTGGATGAGATCGAGGTGATCGGTGGCCAGCCGCGCGAGGCTCCGCTCGATGCTCTTGAGCAGCGCGGCCGGCCGCCAGTCGTCGCGCGACCAGCCGCCGGCGTGGCCGCACTTGGTGAAGAGGTGGACCTGGTGCCGGCGCCCGCCGACAGCGCCGCCGATCAGCGTCTCGCTGTCCTCGTAGCACTCGGCGGTGTCGATCACGTTGAGGCCGGCGTCGAGCGCGCTGCCGAGCAGCCGCTCCACCGTGCGCGCGCTCACCCGCTGGTAGCCGATCTCCGAGCCGCCGAAGCCGAGCACGCTCACCTCGATGCCGGTCCGACCAAGTCGCCGACGCTCCATGCCCGCCAGCATACCCCGCGAATAGGGGCCCGGCAGCCGCCGTCGAAGAATGCAAGGAGGACAGGCCATGAAGCGGTTGGCTCTCGGAGCGATGCTGATCGGGGTCCTGCTGCTCCCGGGCGTGGCGCTGGCCGGTCCGGCCACCGACGCCGCGCTCGGTCTCGGCGCGTTCGCCGTGTTCAACCAGATCCTGTCCGGGACGGGCATCTTCGGCGGCGCGCCCGCCGTCGTCGTCGCGCCGCCGCCCATCTACTACGCCGCACCGCCGCCCGTCTACTACGCCGCGCCCGCGCCGGTCTACGTCGCGCCGCCGCCGGTCGTCTACTACGGGCACTACGGTCCTCGCGTGCAGTACGTGCCGCGCCATCAGGGCTGGGCGCCGCCCGCCCATCGCGCGGAGCACCGGCGCCACTGGTAGCCCGCGTGGAGCCGGTCGGGGCTACCGGGTCACCTTCGCCCAGTCCCCGATCGGCACCCGCCCCAGGAGCGTGTACTTGCCGCTGCCGTCCGGCTTGAAGATCGAGAACTCGCCTTCCTTGACGACCGCCCGGGCGTCGGCGCGGCCCTTGTCGTTCAGCTGGCGCTGCTTACCGACGTTGTCGAGGTTGAGCGGATCGGTGTCGGCCTGATCGGCATGGGTGGCGCCGTGACGGACGACGATCACGTAGCCGCCGCCGCGCAGCGCCTTGACCATGTCGTCGAGCAGGGCGCCGCTCTGCCCCCATGCCGGACCGGCGAGCAGTGCCATCACAGCCGCCGCGATGCCTGCGAGCGTCCTCTTCATGCCCGTTCCCCCTTGGTCGACTGCGCCCGGCTCACTGCCGGCCGCGCGACAAGTGTAGTCGAGCCGGTGTGCTATCGTCTCGCCGCAAGGGAGAGCGCCGATGAAGATCACGCACGTCACCACGCGCCTGCTGCGCACGCCCGCCGACAACCCGCTGGTGGTCGGCCTGCCGGCGCCCACCGACACCCGCGAGTTCGTCACGCTCGAGCTCGGCACCGACCAGGGTCTCGTCGGCGTCGGCCTCACCTTCTTCGGCGGCGCGCTGACGCCGGCGCTGCGGGCGGCGGTGGACGGCCTCGCCCGGCTGGCGATCGGCGACGACCCCACGCAGACCGAGGCGATCGCCGCCAAGTGCCGCCGCGCGGCGGGCGGCTCGGGGCCGGGCGGCATCTTCACGCTGGCGCTCTCGGCGCTCGACATCGCGTGCTGGGACCTCAAGGGCAAGGCGCTCGGCCGGCCGGTCGCCGCGCTGCTGGGTGGGCTGCGCGACCGCGTCCCCACCTACGCGAGCGGGGCGCTGATGCGCCCGCACCCGGTGGACTACCTGGCCAAGGCGGGGCCGCGGCTGGCCGGCCTGGGGTTCCGGCAGATGAAGATGCAGTGCGGCAGCGAGCCGACGATCGCCGCCTCGGTCGAGCGCGTGCGCGTGATGCGCGAGGCGATCGGCCCCGACGTGGACCTGATGTGCGACATCAACCAGCTCTGGAGCGTGCACCACGCCATCGAGGTCGGGCGCCGCATCGAGCCCTATCACCTCTACTGGCTCGAGGATCCCACCGCGCACGACGATTACCCGGGGCTGGCCCGCATCGCCGACGCGCTCACCACGCCGATCGCCGCCGGCGAGTACCACTACACGATCGCGCCGTTCCGCCACCTGCTGGAGGCGCGCTCGATCGACATCCCGATGATCGACCTGCTGCGCGTGGGCGGCATCACGCAGTGGATGAAGGTCGCCGGCATGGCGGAGGCGTTCAACCTGCCGGTGGTGAGCCACCTGATCCCCGAGATTCACGTGCACCTCGTCGCGGCGGCGCCGAACGGCCTCACCGTGGAGTACATGCCGTGGACGCTCCGGCTGTGGGAGGAGACGCCCGCGCTGGATCACGGGCAGCTGGTGGTGCCGTCGCGGCCGGGGCTGGGGCTGGCGTTCGACCAGGCGGCGATCAAGCGCTACGAGATCGCCTGACCGCGCACGCCGTGAGCGCTCGCTCCCTCGCCCGGCTCGGGCCTCTCCTGCTCACCCTGCTCGTCGGCCCGGCGGTCGCGCAGCCGGCGGTCACCGAGGTCACGATCCCGCTGCGGGTGCCCGGCCTCTTCGGCGCGCGCACGGTGAGCCTGGCCGCCACCGAGTACCGGCCCGCCGGCGACGGGCCGTTCCCCGCCATCGTCCTCAGCCATGGCTCGCCGCCGGCGGCGCAGGATCGGCCGAAGACCACCGGGAAGTTCCCGATCGCCAGCGCCGTCTTCGTCGACTGGAAGTTCGTCGTGCTCACCCCGGTCCGCCGCGGCTACGGCAAGACCGGCGGGGGGTGGGACGAGGACTTCGGAACGTGCGCCAATCCGTTCTACGCCGAGGCCGGGCTGGAGACCGCGAAGGACATCGCGGCGGCGGTGGGCTGGCTCGCCGAGCGGCCGTACGTGGACCACCGGCGACTCGTGCTGGTGGGGCACTCGGCCGGCGGCTGGGGCTCGCTGGCCGCCGCCAGCCGCCGCGACGTGCCGATCCTCGGCGTCGTGAACTTCGCGGGCGGGCGCGGCGGCAAGCAGCGCAACCAGGCGAACAACAACTGCGCCCCCGAGCGCCTCGCCGCGGCGGCCGGCCGCCTCGCGAAAACGACCTCGGCGCCGAGCCTCTGGCTCTACGCCGAGAACGATCAGTTCTTCGCGCCCGACCTCTCGCGACACATGTACGAGGCGGATGTGGCGGGCGGCGGGCACGCGAGCTACCACCGGCTAGCGGCGATCGGCGCCGACGGCCACGGGCTCATCAACATGAGGGCCGGCGTGCCGCTCTGGAAGGAGACCGTCGAGGCGTTCCTGCGCGACATCGGCGCGCTGCCGCGCTAGGATGCCCGCGGTGACCGCTCCGACCCGCTTCGCCGCGCTGCACGCGCGCGACTACCGCCGGTACTTCCTGCTCGGCCTGCTCGCCAACACCGCCGACAACATCGAGCACGTCATCAGCTACTGGGTGATGTTCCAGAAGTTCCACTCGCCGACCCTGGGCGGCTTCGCGGTGATCAGCCACTGGGTGCCGTTTCTGCTGTTCTCGGTCTACTCGGGCGCGCTCGCCGACCGCTACGACTGCCGCAAGCTGATCCAGATCGGCCAGGGGCTCTTCATGCTCGCCTCGCTGCTGTGGGGCGTGCTCTTCGTGACCGACACGCTGCGCGTCTGGCACGCGGTGGTCATTCTATTGATCCACGGCGCCGCCGGCGTCGTCGTCTCGCCGGCCCAGCAGCTCATCATCCACGACATGGTGACCCCGGCCGGGCTGCCCAGCGCCATCCGCCTCAACGCGAGCGCGCGCTACCTGGCAATCCTGCTCGGGCCCGCGATCGGCGGCGGCCTCATGCTGCTGCTGGGGCCGGCGTGGGGCATCCTCGCCAACGTCCTCGTCTACCTGCCGTTCACCCTCTTCCTGCTGCGCGTCCCCTACACCGGCCACGCCCGGCGCACCGGCGAGGCGGCGCGGCCGCGGGTCGGGCTGGGCGAGGTGTGGCGGCTCTTCGGCGAGATCCGCGACGATCGCCGGCTGGTCACGATGATGGTGCTGGGCGGCGCGACGTCGTTCTTCGTCGGCAACGCGTACCAGGCGCAGATGCCCGCCTACGCGCACGACCTCGGCGCCGACGACGCCGGCGCGTGGTACAGCGTGCTGCTCGCCGCCAACGCGGCGGGCGCGATCCTGGCCACCGTGGCGTTGGAGACGGTGGACGTCATCCGACCCAGCACGCGCACGGCCATCCTCTGCGCGGGCGCGTGGGGCATCACGATCGGCCTCTTCCCGGTCGCCACCAGCTACGCGGTGGCGGTGACGCTGCTCGTCCTCGCCGGCGTGTTCAATCTCGCCTTCACCTCGATGGCCCAGACGCTGGTCCAGGTGCTGGCGCCGCCGCGGATCCGCGGCCGCGTCGTCGGCCTGTTCAACACCGCGATCCTGGGGCTGCGGGCGGGCAGCGGCGTCACGGTGGGCGTGGTGGGCGCGCTCGTCAACGTGCACTGGTCGCTCGAGCTGAGCGCGGCGGCGGTGGTGGCGGTCGCGCTGGCGCTGCTGGTGCGCGAGTCGCGCGCTCAGCCGGTCCGGTAGCGACGCACCAGCGCCTCGTCGAGAACGAGGCCGAAGCCGGGCGCCGACGCCACCTCCATGACGCCGTCCTTGATCGGTGGCCGGTTGGCCCACAGCGCCTGCCACACCGGATCGCGCTCGGGGTCGGCGAAGCACTCGACGTAGGTGCCGTGCGGCACGCCGGCCAGCAGGTGCTGGGCGATCTGCGGCTCCTCGTGGTGGGCCATCCGCACGCCCGCCGCCGCGCACAGCGCCGCCGCCCGCCGCCACTCGGTGACGCCGCCGCCCTCGGAGGCGTCGAAGTTGACGAAGTCCACCGCGTCGGCGTCGAGCAGCCGCCGCACGCCGTGGCTGGTGATCTCGCTCTGGCCCGCGGTGATCGGGATGCGCGTGGCCCGGCGCACGCGCGCCATCAGCGCGGCGTCGTCGTACCAGTGGCACGGCTCCTCGAACCAGTGGATGTCGAGCGGCTCCACCAGCCGGGCGAAGCGGATCGCGTCCTCCTCCGACCAGCCGCGGTTGGCGTCCACCGCGAGCAGGAAGTCGTCGCCGGCCGCCCGGCGTGCCACCGCCACCCGGGCGGCGTCGTCCTCCGGCGTGAGCCCGCCCACCTTGAACTTGCAGCCGGCCATGCCGGCGCGCCGGTACCCCTCCAGCTCGCGGCCGATGTCGGACAGCGTCTTGCCCTCGCGGTAGTAGCCGCCGATCGTGATGATCGGCAACGCGCGGCGGCCGCCGCCCAGCAGCTCGCAGACGCTGCGCCCCTCCGCCCGGCCGACGACGTCCCACAGCGCGCAGTCCACGCAGGCGATCGCCTCCAGCAGCGTCTTGCGGTCGCGGCTGGCGTGGCTCAGCGCGAACATCGCCTCCCAGATCCGCTCGCGCTCGAACACGTCCATGCCGCGCACGCGCGGCGCCAGCTCCTCGCGGATCAGCCGGGCGATGGCGGCCCCGTGCTCGCGGTTGTCGCCGTTGTACACCTCGCTGACGAGCCCGGCGTCGGTGGCCAGCCGCGTGATCACCGTGCACCGCGTGAGGACCGCGTAGGTGCTGCCGCCGAAGTTGCGGGCCAGCGGGATCTCGAGCGGGATGGCGTCGATGGCGTGCACGCGCATCAGGGGCGTCCGCCCCAGATCAGCAGCGCCACCCACACCAGAACTCGGCGTGGTCGATCATGACGCGCGCAGGGCCAGCCACGCGCCCCCGCCGATGAGCGCGGCGCCGGCCGTCCACGACAGCCATCGGCCGCGGACCAGCGCCTTCTCGACGAGCACGAAGACCGCCAGCGCGGCCACCCACGCGAGGTTCATCACGCCGCCCACGAAGAGCAGCGCCATCAGCGCCCAGCAGCAGCCCAGGCAGTAGGCGCCGTGGCGCCACCCCATCCCGAGCGCGCCGGCGACGCCGTCACGCCAGTGGCCGAGCAGGAATCCGAGCGGCGAGCGACAGCGTACCAGGCACGCCTGCTTGAGCGGCGTGAGCTGGTAGACGCCGGCGAGGACGAGGACGCCGGCGCCGAGCCGCGCGCTGGTCGCGGCCAGGTCGGACGACAGTCGCATGGTCTGCTGCAGGTAGGCCTGCACGACGGCGGCGGCGACGCTGAAGCCGGCCCACGCAAGCAGGTACCCGGCGGCGAACGCGCCCACCGGCGACAGCGGGCCACCCGCGCCCCGCGCCCGCTGCATGCCGGCGAACAGGAGCAGCATCGGGGCCGCCGAGGGCAGCATCATCGCGACCATCATGACGACCCACATGACGACGATGGCGCCGAGGTCGGCGGGCGCCCACGGCTCCATCTCGGGCATCGCCATGTCCATGGCGCCGCGCGCGCGGCGCCAGAGGTCGAGCCAGGCCACCGCCGTCACGACGGCGACGCCCGCGAGCAGGAGCCAGCGCTCGCGGGCGAGCAGCCGCTCGATCACGCCGCGGCCGCGGCCTGCCAGGCAAACGGGGCGAAGTGGCCGTTGTTGCGCCCGCTGGTGTCCTCCCACGCCAGGCCGAAGGCGCGCAGCGTGCTGCGCAGCGCGCGGGCGAGCGCCAGCCGCTTGTTCACCGGGTGGGCGGTGTTGTCCAGGAACAGCGGCTCGCCCGCGACGGAGGCGCTGGCCACCCCCTCGACCGATTGCTCGAGGACGCCGGGGATGGTAACCGAGCGCGTGAGCCCGTTCTTCTCGAAGCGGATCGGCTTGGTCTCCATCCCGAGGAAGGTGCCGATGAGCGGCGCCAGCCCGGCCATCGGCCCGCCCGCCTGGCCGCTGGCGATGCCGGTGATCGCCTGCTGCTGCTCGGCGCTCGCGCGGTCGTCCACGATGAGGCCGACCTTCCAGTTGCCCTCCCCCATCACGCCGGGCGTCCAGCCCACCACGGCGAAGCGCAGGCCGTCGAGCGCGACGCTGCCGAAGCGGCCGCGATCGACCTGGAAGGCGAAGGCGAAGAAGCACTCGCCCTTGGTGGGCCGGGCGGCCAGGTTGGACAGGATGCACGGGCAAACGTAGTCGCAGCTGCACGTCTCGAAGTACTCGCCGCTGACCTGCCACGCCGGATTCGCCATGGGGAAGCCTCCCGCGGAGATCTTACCCCGACTCACGCCATCGCGATCGCCTCGATCTCCACCCGCGCGCCGCCGACCAGCGCCACGCACTGGAACGTCGTGCGGGCGGGCGGGTCGTTCGGAAAATACTCGCTGAACACCCGGTTCATCTCCAGCAGCTCGCCGAGGTCCACCATGTAGATGGTGACCTTGACGACGCGCGCCAGCGACGAGCCGGCCGCTTCCAGGATCGCCTTGAGGTGCTCGCAGACCTGCCGCGTCTCGGCCCCGATGCCGCCCGGCGCGAGCCGCCCGGGGGCGGCGAAGCCGAGCTGGCCGGAGGCGAAGATCCAGTCGCCCGCCCGGATCGCCTGCGAGAGCGGCACGCGGGCGGGCGGGACCTTCGGGGTGTGGATCACCTGTCGCTCGCTCATCGGCGCACCTCCTCCTCGATCAGCCGCCAGATGTCGTCCACGCGCGCCAGCATCGCCGGCTGGCGCTTGGCCGCCAGCGGCCGCGGGCGCGGGATGTCCACGGTGATCGTGGCCTTCACGACCGCCGGCCGCGCCGAGAAGACCACGACGCGGTCGGCGAGGTAGACCGCCTCGTCGATCTGGTGGGTGATGAACACGACCGTCTTGCGCGACTGCGACCAGACGCGCAGCAGCTCGGCCTGCATCAGCTCGCGGGTCTGGGCGTCGAGCGCGGCGAACGGCTCGTCCATCAGCAGCACGGCGGGGTCGATGGCGAGCGCGCGGGCGAGGTTGACGCGCTGGCGCATCCCGCCCGAGAGCTGGTGCGGATAGTAGCGCTCGAACCCCTGCAGCCCGACCAGCCGCACGAGGTCGCTCACCGTGCCGCGAGTGGCCGCCCGGTCGCGCCGCTGCAGCTCGAGGCCGAAGGCGATGTTGTCGGCCACCGTGCGCCACGGCAGCAGCGAGTCGCTCTGGAAGACGAAACCGCGGTCGGGGCCGGGGGCGGTCACCGGCCGGCCGCCGAGCCGGATGGCGCCGCCGTCGGCGCCCACCAGGCCGTCGAGGATCCGGAGGAACGTGGTCTTGCCGCACCCGGAGGGGCCCACGATGGCGAGGAACTCGCCCTCGCCGGCGGCGAGCGAGACGTTCTCGAGCACCGGCACCGCGTCACCGGCCGGCGACACGAAGGCCTTGCGCACGCCCTCGACCTCGAGCGTCACCATCAGGTGCGGATCGCGAACTCGCGCCAGGGCGCCAGCCAGCGCTCGAGCTTCTGCAGCGCGACCACCGACAGGACGCCCACGCCGGCCAGGATCACCACCGCCACGAAGAGGGCGGAGGTGTCGAAGAGCTGCGAGGAGGTCAGGATCAGGTAGCCGAGGCCGGCCCGGGTGCCGAAGAACTCGGCGACGACGACGCCGATGATGGCGCGGCCGACGCCCAGCCGCAGGCCGGCGATGATGAAGGCCAGCGCGTACGGGATCAGGACCTTGAAGAAGATCTGGAGGCGCGAGGCCGACAACGACCGGGCCACGTCCACCAGGCTCTGGTCGGTGGTGCGGATGCCGGCGCTGGTGTTGATGATGACCGGCAGCACCGCGAGCAGGAACGCCACCGCCACCTTGGAGGACGGCCCGATGCCCATCCAGAGGACGAACAGCGGCGCGAACGCCACCACCGGCGTGGCGTAGAGCGCCGACAGCCACGGCTCCAGCGCGTCGCGCACGAGGTCGCTGACGCCGATCGCCAGCCCGACGAGGACGCCGACCACCGCGGCCAGCCCGAAGCCGGCGACGAACTCCAGCCCGCTCACGTAGACGTGCGTCTGCAGCTCGCCCTCGCGCACGAGGTCCACGAACGCGACCACGACGTGCGAGGGCGGCACGATGATGAGCGCGGACTTCACGACGTAGCGGGCGAACAGCTCCCACAGCCCGAAGCCGACCACCAGCGAGACCAGGCTGGTCCGCTTCACTTCCCGAACGCCTTCTCCCACAGGCTCGTGTCCACGTACTTTGCCAGGTCGGTCGGCGGGGTGCCGCCGATCACCTTCATGTTGGCGGCGGCCTGGCGGACGGCGTCCATGTTCAGCCGCCCCTTGGCCGGAAACCCCTTCACCTCTTCGACGAACACGCGATAGGCGTTGGCCGCGTACCGCTCCTCGACCTTCATGCGCGCGGCCAGGATCCGCGTCGCCTCGGCCTTGTTCTTCGGATCGGTCAGCCAGTCGGTCGCCTCCGCCCACGCTTGTAAGAAACGCACCACGGTGTCCTGGTTGGCGCTGTACCACGGCTTCATGGCGACGACGACGATCATCTCGATCAGCTTCAGGTCGGGATAGTCGGCGGCGCGGGCCAGCTCGACCATGCCCTGCTCCTTGAGGATGGACGTGTAGGGCTCGAGCTGGGCCACGCCCCAGATGGTCTTGTTCAGCAACGCCTGGCTGCGCTCGCGCACGCTGCCCACGGCGGCGATCGTGTAGTCGCGCGGGTCCTGGAAGCCGTGATGGTGCAGCATCACCCGCAGGCTCTCGGTGTCGGCGCCGACCTTCACGCCGGTGGCGCCAAGCACCTTGCCCTTGAGATCCTCGATCTTCTTGATCTCCGGGTTGACGATCAGCGTGTAGGGCGAGCGCTCGTAGATGCCGATGATCTGCTTCATGTCCGGCGCCTTGTCCTGGGCCAGGAACGCCGCGCCGGGGCTGGTCGTCGTCATGTGCAGCGAGCCGCCGATGAGGGCCTGCACGGCGGCGCCGGCGCTGCCGGTGAGCGGGACGTCGAGCGTGATGCCGTGCTTCTCGAACTGGCCCTTGGCGGTGCCGACCATCACCACCCAGTGGAAGGGGTTCCAGCTCACGACACCGTAGGTCACCGTGGTCGGCGCCGGCGCCGCGCCCACCGCGGAGGCGGCGAGGATCGCGGCGAGGGCGAGGACGACGAGCGCGCGCGCATGACGCATGGGTATCCTCCTGTCGGGCCGGGGTGCTTGCGGCAGACTCGCAGCGTCGTGCGAAACTGTCAAGCATCCGCGATAGGATAGGGGCCCCGGCCGCGCCGGGGAGCGAGGACGGGCCATGGATCTGCTGAAGGGCAAGGTCGCGGTGATCACGGGCGCCAGCAAGGGCATCGGCCGGGTGATGAGCCGGCTCTTCGCCGCCCAGGGCGCGGCGGTCGTCTGCGCGGCGCGCTCGGGCGCGCTGGTGGACGAGACGGCCGCGCTCATCGGCAAGGACGGCGGGCGCGCGATCGCGTTCACCGGCGACGCGGCGAAGGAGGCGGACGTCAGGGCGATGGTGGCGGCCGGCGTGAAGGCGTTCGGCCGGATCGACACGCTGGTCAACAACGCCGGCGACGGCGGCCCCACCAAGCCCGTGCAGGAGTACACCGAGGAGGACTGGTTCTACACGATCAACTCCTGCCTCACGTCCTCCTACATGTGCATCCGCTTCGTCGTGCCGGAGATGATCAAGGCCGGCGGCGGCGCCATCGTCAACATCTCCTCGGGCGCCGGGCGGCGCGGCCTGCCCTACCGCATCGGCTACTGCGCGGCCAAGGCCGGGCAGGTCGGCATGACGTTCGGCATGGCGATGGAGCTGGCCCCGCACAACATCACCGTCAACTGCGTCGCGCCCGGCGCCATCGAGGGCGACCGCATCGACCGCGTCATCGAGGGGCAGGCCAAGCAGCGCGGCATCACGCCCGAGGCGATGCGCAAGGCGATGCTCGAGCGCTCGCCGCTCAAGCGCATGGCGACGGCGGAGGACATCTCGGCGGCCGCCATGTTCCTCTGCAGTCCGCTCGCCCGCAACATCTCGGGCCAGGTCCTCCCCGTCAACGCGGGCGAGCCGGCCGGCTAACGCACTCTTACCGGAGAGGTCATGACCCACAAGGGAATGAAGTTCGGCATCTTCCTGGCGCCGTTCCACCGGCTCGGCGAGAACCCCACGCTGGCGCTCAGCCGCGACATGGAGCTGATCGAGTGGCTCGACTACCTCGGCTACGACGAGGTGTGGGTGGGCGAGCACCACTCGGCGGGCTGGGAGCTGATCGCCTCGCCGGAGATCTTCATCGCCGCCGCCGCCGAGCGGACGAAGCACATCATGCTCGGCTCCGGCGTCACGAGCCTGCCCTACCACCATCCGTTCCTGGTGGCCCAGCGCTTCGTGCTGCTCGACCACATGACGCGCGGCCGCACGATGCTCGGCTGCGGGCCGGGCGCGCTCGTCTCCGACGCCTACATGATGGGCATCGAGCCGGTGACCCAGCGCCCGCGCATGGACGAGGCGCTCGACGCGATCATGGCGCTGCTCCGGTGCGAGGAGCCGGTAACGCTCAAGACCGACTGGTTCGAGCTGCGGCAGGCGCGCCTGCACCTGGCGCCCTACACCGAGCCCCACTTCCCCATCGCGGTGGCCAGCGTCATGACACCCTCGGGCGTGCAGGCGGCCGGCCGCCACGGCCTCGGCGTCCTCTCGCTCGGCGCCGGCCTGCCCGGCGGGCCCGACGCGCTGGCCAACCAGTGGAAGATCGGCGAGGAGGTCGCGGCCAAGCACGGCAAGACGATGGACCGCAAGCAGTGGAAGCTCGTCGTCAACGTGCACGTGGCCGACGACGACGAGGAGGCGCTGCGGCAGGTCAAGCGGGCCGAGCGGCACGAGACGATCACCTACTTCGAGGAGACGCTCGGGCGCCCGCCCGGCCGCGCCGACGATCCCCTGACCGAGGGCGTGAAGATGGGGACGACGCTGGTCGGCTCCGTCGAGACCGTCATCAAGGGGATCAACCGCCTGTGGGAGCTGAGCGACGGCGGCTTCGGCGGCGTGCTCTTCCGCGCTCACGAGTGGGCCAACCGCGAGCAGACGCTCAAGAGCTACGAGCTGTTCGCCCGCTACGTCATGCCGCAGTTCCAGGGGTCGGCCGACGGGCCGCGCGCCGCCAACGAGTGGGCGCGCGGCAACCGCAAGACGATCTTCAGCCCCAATGTCGAGGCGATCCGCCAGGCCTTCACCAGCGCGGGCCGCGAGGTGCCCGCCGAGTTCCGCCAGCGCACCTCGGGGGCGCGCGACCTCGACCCCCCGGCGACGACGACGACGCCGTGAAGCGCAGCACGCACCGCTTCCTCACGACGCACACCGGCAGCCTGCCGCGGCCGGAGGACCTGATCCGCACGATGTTTGCCAAGGAGGAGGGCGTGCCGGTGGACGCGGCGGCGCTGGCCGCGCGCATCCGCGCCGCGGTGGCGGAGGTCGTGCGCCGGCAGGCCGCCGCCGGCGTCAGCGTGGTGGACGACGGCGAGATGAGCAAGCCATCCTACGCGACCTATCCCAAGGACCGGCTTACCGGCTTCGGCGGCCAGAGCCACCCGCTGCAGTACCAGGACCTCGTGGACTTCCCCGGCATGGCGCGCCGCGTGTTCGGCGATCCCGGGCGGGCGCGGCGCAAGACGCCCGCCTGCACCGGCCCCGTGGCCGTGCGCGACACCGCCGCCGCGACCATCGACGCCGACAACCTCAAGGCGGCGCTGGCCGGCGTGAGCGTCGAGGAGGGGTTCCTCACCGCCGCCTCGCCCGGCGTCATCTCGCTCTTCTTCCGCGACGAGCACTACGGCAGCCACGAGAAATACCTCTTCGCCATCGCGGACGCGATGCGCCACGAGTACGAGGCGGTGGCGCGCGCCGGCCTCGTGCTGCAGATCGACTGCCCCGACCTGGGCATGGGCCGGCACATCCAGTTCGCCCACCTCGGCCTGGAGGAGTTCCGCACGATGGCGCGGCTGCACGTCGAGGCGCTCAACCACGCGCTGGCCAACGTGCCGGCCGAGCAGGCGCGGCTGCACCTGTGCTGGGGCAACTACGAGGGGCCGCACCACTACGACGTGCCGCTGGCCGACGTCATCGACGTCGTCTTCACCGCCAAGCCCGCCGGGCTGTCGTTCGAGGCGGCCAACCCGCGCCACGCCCACGAGTGGCGGCTCTTCGAGCGCGTGAAGGTGCCGGCCGGCAAGGTGCTGATCCCCGGCGTGATCGACTCGACGACCAACTTCATCGAGCACCCCGAGCTCGTCGCCGAGCGCATCGGGCGGTACGCGACGCTGGTCGGCCGGGAGAACGTGATCGCCGGCACCGACTGCGGCTTCGGCACCTGGGTCGGCCAGTCGGCGGTGGATCCCGACATCGTCTGGGCCAAGCTGGCCGCGATGGCCGAGGGCGCCCGCCTGGCCTCGCGCGAGTTCTTCCGGTGATGCGCGTCCTCGTCAGGCTGGCGGCGCTCGCCGCGCTCGTGATGGCGCTGCTCCCCGTCGCCGCGCCGGCGGCCGCCCCGCCGGCCGAGGAAGCGCTGCCCACCGATCCCGCCCTGCTCATCGGACAGCTGCCCAACGGCCTGCGCTACATCGTCCGGTCGCACACGAATCCCGAGAATCGCGTGGGCATCTGGCTCCACGTCGCCTCCGGCTCGCTCAACGAGACGGACGCCACGCGGGGCCTCGCCCACTTCCTGGAGCACCTGGCGTTCGACGGGTCGGCCAGCTTTCCGCCCGGCTCGCTGGTGCCGTTCTTTCAGTCGCTCGGTCTCTCCTTCGGGCGCGACCAGAACGCCTTCACGGGCTTCGACCAGACCACCTACCAGCTCACGCTGCCCGGCGGCGGGCGTGACGTCGTCGAGAAGGGCATGCTGTTCATGTCCGACGTGGCGATGCGCCTGAGCCTGGACCAGTCGCTGATCGACGCCGAGCGGCCGGTGATCCTCGAAGAAAAGCGGGCGCGGGCCGGCGCGCGCCAGCGCGTGGAGGACGAGGTCTTCGCGCGGCTGGCGCCGGAGTCGACGCTGGGCCGGCGGCTGCCGATCGGCACCGAGCCGACGATCAACGCGCTCACGCGCGACGAGTTCCGCGAGTACTACACGCGCTGGTACGTGCCGAGCAACATGACGGTCCTCGTGGTGGGCGACGCCGATCCGGCGATGGTGGCCGACGTCATCGCGCAGCAGTTCGGCGGCGGTCGCGCCGTCCCCGCGCCGACGCCGCGCGACGTGGGCGTCCAGTCGCCCGGCGGGTCGCGGGCGATCGTCGTCACCGATCCCGAGCTGATCCGGGCCGAGGTGGCGATCAGTCGGCTCGGCCCGCCGCGAGAGGCGACGACGACGGTCGCCCAGCGGCGGCGCGAGCTGGTCGAGGCGATCGGCACCTGGGCGTTCAACCGCCGGCTGGGCGCCGCGATCGCGGCCGGGCGGACCTCGTTCCTGAGCGCCGACGCCACGAGCGAGAACTGGACGGGCGTGTACCGGATGACGAGCCTGGAGGCCTCCGGCCGGCCCGGGACCTGGCGCACGATGCTGCAGGACCTCGGCACGGAGCTGCAGCGGGCGCGGCGGCATGGCTTGAGCGAGCGCGAGGTCGCGAACGCCCGCACGATGCTCACCGCCGCCGCCGAGGAGGCCGCGCGCCAGGAGGCCACCCGACCGGCTCGCGACGTGCTGCGTGATCTCAACCGGGACGTGGCGCGCCGGCGCCCGCCGATGTCGGCCGCGCAGACGCTCGCGCTGTTCCAGCGGCTGCTGCCCGGCATCACCGCCCGCGAGGTCTCCGACGCCTTCGCGGAGGCGTTCGACCCGGGCCGCGCGCTGTTCGTCGCCGAGCTGCCCGCCGGCGACGACGTGCCGGCCGAGACCGACCTGGTCGCGCTCGGCCGCGCCGCCGTCGATGTCAAGCCCGAGAAGCCGGCCGACCTGGCGCCGACCACCGCGCTGCTGGCCGGACTGCCCAGGGCCGGGACCGTGGTCGAGACCGTCACCCATGCCGCGAGCGGCGTCACGTCGATGTGGCTCGACAACGGCGTGCGCGTGCACCACCGCCCGATGGACCAGCGCCGGAACGAGGCGGGCATCGTCATCACGCTGGCCGGGGGCGTGATCCAGGAGACGGCGGCGAACCGCGGGATCACCGAGGCGGCGCTGCGCGCCTGGGAGCGGCCGGCGACGAGCACGCTCTCGAGCATCGACATCCGCGATCTCATGACGGGCGCCAAGGTGCGCGTGGGCGCCGGGATGGGCGGCGACACGGTGACGCTCACCGTCGCCGGGGATGCCGCCGAGCTGGAGCGCGGGATGCAGCTCGCCTACCTGCTCCTGACGAAGCCCGTGATCGAGGCGGCGGCGTTCGCGCAGTGGAAGGACACCGAGGGGCAGCGGATCGCCGACCGCAAGCGGCAGCCCATGCAGGTGCTGCTCGACACGACCGCGGCGGCGCTCTATCCGCGCGGTGAGACGCGGCCCAAGGCCCTGACCGCCGAGCAGCTGGCCGCCCTCACCCGCCCGGCGGCGCAGGCGTGGCTCGAACGCCTCATCGCCGAGGCGCCCATCGAGGTGGCGGTGGTCGGCGACCTCGAGCGGGCGGCCGCCACGCGGCTCGTGACGCAATACCTCGGGGCGCTCCCCGCGCGCCCGCGCATCACCGACAAGACGCTGGGGGATCTGCGCACGATCGCGCGCCCGGCCGGCCCCATCCAGGCGGCCGAGAAGGTCCAGGCGCTGACGCCGCAGGGCGGCGTCCTCGCCGGCTTCCTCGGCGCGGATCTCCGCAACGTGCGCGACACGCGGCTGCTCAACGTGGCCGCCCGCGTGCTCAGCACCCGCATGCTCAAGACCCTCCGCGAGGAGAAGGGGCTCGTCTACAGCATCCGCGCCGCGTCCGAGCCGGCGGTGGTCTACCCGGGGTTCGGGCGCTTCGTGGCCATCGCGCCCACCGATCCGGGCAAGGCGCCGGCGCTGGCGGTGGCGGTGGAGGAGATGTACGCCGCGTTCGCCGCGGACGGTCCGACGGCCGACGAGCTGACGGTGGCCAAGAAGCAAGTGGCCACCCTGCTCGACGAGCTGCTGAAGACGCCGGACTTCTGGACGGGCTTTCTCTCGACGCTCGACTACCGCGGCGTTGGCGTCGACGCGCTCCTCGCCGCCCCCGCGCAGTACCAGGGGTTCACCGCGCGCGAGGTCCAGGACGCCTTCGTGCGCTACGACCGGCCCGACGCCCGCTTCCGGCTCGTGGTCACGCCGCACTCCTAGCCGACTACTTCAGCGGACGGAGCGTCGCGGGCGGGGAGGCCTGCCACAGCCCGCGGCCGGACGCGCGGGCCTCGTCCTGCAATCTCAAGAATAGCGCCCGGTGGCGGAAATCCGGCGGGACGCTCAGCACCTGCGCGTAGCCGCGGCGCACCATCTCGGCGTTCACCATCGTGTCGCCCACCCAGACGTAGGCGAGCAGGCGCCGGTAGTCGTCACGACGCTGGTGGTCGAGCTCGAGCCGCACCTCGCGGCCGGCGACCAGGTCGAGATTGACGCGCCGGGCCGCCTCGCCGGCCGCCGCGGTGCGCGGGAAGTAGCCCCCGTGCGACGGCGCGCGCCGGCCGCGGCGCTCGCCGGTGGCGCCGTGGCCGGCGTGGGGAACCTCCGGCGCATCCACGCCGATGTAGCGCACCTTCTCCAGACGCGTCCCGAGCTGGACGTGGATCGTGTCGCCGTCCACGACGAAGGCGACCCGGCCCGTGAGGACGGCCGGCGACGACGCAGACGGGGCGGCCGCCAGCAGCACCGCCGTGACGAGCCCGCGCAGCATGGCGCACCCTCGCAGCCGCCCGCGCGTCCGTCAATGCCCAGAGTCAGCGACGTCGCCGCCCGGCGACGCCGGCGCCGTTTGCGTAACGGGAGCGCTGCCACTACGATCCGCCCATGCGCCCCTTCACCGGCAAGGAATTCCTGGAATCGCTGCGGGACGGTCGCGAGATCTGGATCTACGGCCAGCGCGTGCCGGACGTCACCACGCATCCCGCCTTCCGGAACCCCGCCCGCATGCTGGCGCGTCTCTACGACGCCCTGCACGACCCGGCCTCGCGCGCGGTGCTCACCTGCCCCACCGACACGGGCTCGGGGGGCTACACGCACCGGTACTTCCGCGCGCCGGCGAGCGCGGACGAGCTGGTCGCCGCCCGCGATGCGATCGCCGGCTGGGCGCGGCTGACCTACGGCTGGATGGGCCGCTCGCCCGACTACAAGGCGGCCTTCCTCGCCACGCTGGGCGCCAACGCCGACTTCTACGCGCCGTACCAGGACAACGCCCGGCGCTTCTACCGCGAGGCGCAGGAGCGCGTCCTCTTCATGAACCACGCCCTCGTGCAGCCGCCGGTGGACCGCCACCGCCCGCCCGACGAGGTCGCCGACGTCTACGTGCACGTCGAGAAGGAGACCGACGCGGGGCTGATCGTCAGCGGCGCCAAGGTCGTCGCCACCGGCTCGGCCCTCACCCACTACAACTTCGTCGCCCATCCGTCCACCTCGGCGCCGATCCGCACCAAGGAGTTCGCGCTGACGTTCATGGCGCCCATGAACGCGCCGGGCGTCAAGCTCATCTGCCGTCCGTCCTACGCCATGACAGCCGACGTGATGGGCAGCCCGTTCGACTATCCGCTGTCGAGCCGCTTCGACGAGAACGACGCCATCCTCGTCCTCGACCGGGTCCTGGTGCCGTGGGAGAACGTGCTCGTCTACGAGGACGTCGACAAGGCGGTGACCTTCTTCAAGGCCTCCGGGTTCTTTCCGCGCGCCATGCTGCACGGGTGCACGCGCCTGGCCGTGAAGCTGGACTTCGTCGCCGGCCTCCTGCTGAAGGCGGCCGACGCGGTCGGCTCGGGCGAGAACCGCCACGTGCAGTCGTCCATCGGCGAGGCGATCGCCTGGCGCAACCTGTTCTGGGGGCTCAGCGACGCGATGGCGCGCACGCCGGCGCCGTGGGCGGGCGGCACCGTGCTGCCCAATCCCGAGTACGCGCAGGCCTACCGCGTGTTCGCCACCGTCGCCTACCCGCGCGTGAAGGAGATCACCGAGAGCATCCTGGGCAGCGCCCTCATTTACCAGAACTCGCACGCGGCGGACTTCCTGGCGCCCGAGCTGCGGCCGTACCTCGACAAGTACCTGCGCGGCTCCGACGGCACCGATGCGGTCGGGCGCATCAAGGTGATGAAGCTCCTGTGGGACGCCATGGGGACCGAGTTCGGCGGCCGCCACGAGCTCTACGAGCGCAACTACGCGGGCGCGCCGGAGACGATCCGCTTCATCACGTGGGAGATGGCCCAGGCCAGCGGCGACGCCCGGCGCTTCCGCGACTTCGCCGAGCAGTGCATGGCCGAGTACGACCTCGAGGGGTGGAGGGCGCCCGACCTCATCACGCCCAGCGACGTCAGCCTGTTTCTCCGCAAGCCGCGCGACTAGACGCGGCGCACCGCCGCGCGCGCCGGGACGACCGGCGGCAGCACGTGCGCCCACGGCTGGGCGGCCTCGAAGGCGGCGGCCGCCCGCAGCACCGCCGCCTCGCCGCGCCGCTTGCCCACGATCTGCAGCCCCACCGGCAGCCCCGCCCGCGTGAACCCGCACGGGATCGAGATCGCCGGCAGCCCCAGCACCGAGAACGCGTAGGTCAGGAACGAGCGTCCCGGGGACGGCTGCTCGATGGGGAACGGCGGCGTCGCCGCCGTCGGCGTGAGCCACACGTCGCGCTCGGCGAGGAACTCGCGCACGCCGTGCCAGAGGCGTGTGCGCAGCAGCTCGCCCTGCGCGATCTCGCGCGGTGAGAGCGCCAGCCCCTGCTCGGTGTTCTCCACCAGCCCGGGCTGCAGCGCCGCGCGGTGCGCGGGCAGCTTGTCGGCGTGGCGGGCGACCATCAGCAGGCCGCGCGTGAGCCGTACGACCTCCGGCACGTCGCTCATGTCGGGACAGGCCGCCTCGAGCCGCGCGCCGGCGGCGCGAAACGCCGCGACGGCGCGCTCGAAGATGGCGCGCACCTCGTCGTCCACCCGCACGAGGCCGCCGAGATCGGGGGTCCACGCGACCCGCCACCCCTTGACCGACGGCGCCTTCGCCGCCCGCGCCAGCTCGCGCGCGTCCACGTCGTAGGAGAGCGGCGCGCGGTCGTCGGGGCCGGCCATCACCGAGAGCATCAGCGCGGCGTCGGCGACGGTGCGCGCCATCGGCCCCTCCACCGAGTAGGTGTCCCACGCCAGCACCGAGGGGTAGCGCGGGATCAGCCCCGGCGTGGTGCGAAAGCCGACGACGCCGCAGTGGGACGCCGGCCCGCGCAGCGAGCCGCCGAGGTCGGTCCCCTCGGCGAGCGGGCACATGCCGGTGGCCAGCGCCGCCGCCGAGCCGCCGCTCGAGCCGCCCGCCGTCAGCGCCGGGTTCCACGGGTTGCGGGTGGCGCCGAACACCGCGTTGACCGTGTTGGGGCCGAAGGCGAACTCCGGCGTGTTCGTCTTGCCGACCACGATCGCCCCGGCCTCGCGCAGCCGCTGCACGACCAGCGCGTCCTCCTCCGGCACGTGGTCGGCGAAGAGCGTGGAGCCGTAGGTCGTGCGCAGCCCGCGGGTCGGCGTGACGTCCTTGATCCCGACCGGCACGCCGAACAGCGGCGGCAGCGCGGCATTGCGCTTGAGGCTTGCGGTGGCCCGCCGCGCCTCCCACAGCGCGGTGTCGCGCGCCAGCGTGACGATGGCGTTCACCTGCGGGTTGACCGCGTCGATGCGCGCGAGCAGAAGCTGCATCACCTCGAGCGGCGAGACCTTGCGGGCCCGGTACAGCCGGGCCAGCTCCACGGCGGTCGCGAACGTGAGATCGCGGGGGTCGGTCATGAGGCGGCTCAGGCGAGCTCCTTGCCGAGCGCCTCGGCGAGGCGCTGGAACTGCTCGCGCGTGTTGTAGAGCTGCGCGGAGACGCGCAGGAGGCGGCGCGGCGGCGCCGGCCAGCTCATCACCGGCACCTCGATCCCCCAGTGGTCGAACAGCCGGCGCTGCAGCGGGTCGGGGCGGCGCTCGCCGGCGTCGGTCGTCGGCCCGTCGGGCAGGACGACGCTGGCCAGCGAGCCGAGCATCGTGTCGGGGCACGGCGGCGGCGTGCCGAGCGCGGCGCAGAGCAGGCGGCGCGCCGCCAGCGCCAGGTCGTGGTTGCGCGCCATGACGGCCGGCCAGCCGCCCGGCAGCATCGCGCCGAGACAGGCGATCGCCGCCGGCACGCTCAGCCACGCGGTCGGATCGGCGGTGCCGGTCCAGTCGAACTCGACGCGGAAGCGCGAGCGGCCGGGCTTGGGCCGGTTGGCGCCGTGGCTGATCGTCAGCGGCCGCACCTTCGCCTGGCGGTCGCGCCGCGCCCAGAGGAACGCCGCGCCCTTCGGCGCGCACAGCCACTTGTGACAGTTCCCGCTGTAGTAGGTGGCGCCGAGGGCGCCGAGATCGAGCGGCACCATGCCGGGGGCGTGGGCGCCGTCCACCAGCGCCTCGACGCCGCGCGCGGCCAGCTCGGCGCACAACCGCTCGATCGGCAGCACCACCCCGGTCGGGCTCGTGACGTGGTCGAGCAGGGCCAGCCGCGTGCGCGGGGTCACCCGCGCCAGCACCGCCTCGACGATCGCGTCGGGCGAGGCGACCGGGAACGGCAGCGCGGCGACGACCACGCGGGCGCCCGCCCCCCCGGCGACGAAGTCCAGCGCGTTGCGGCAGGCGTTGTAAGCGTGGTCCGTCGCCAGCAGCTCGTCGCCCGCCGCGAAGGGGTGCGAGCGCAGCACCGCGTTGACGCCGGTAGTCGCGTTGGTGACGAAGGCGAGATCGTCGGCGTCGGCGCCGAGGAACGCGGCGAGCGCGGCGCGGGCGGCGTCGAGCCGGTCGTCGAGCTCGCGCGAGAGGAAGCGGACGGGCTCGGCCTCCATCTGCGCGCGCAGCGCCGCCTGGTGGTCGAGGACCTCGCGGGGGCAGGCGCCGAACGAGCCGTGGTTGAGGAAGGTGACGCCCGGGTCGAGCGTCCAGCGCGCGGCGAGGTCGCCGCTCACACCTCGTTCGCCCAGACCTGCTCGAGCGTCTGGCGCCGGCGGAGGAGCCGCAGCGCGCCGTCCGCCTCCAGCATGACCTCGGGCGCCTGGGGATACGAGTTGTAGTTGATGGTCGCCATCGCCGCGCAGTAGGCGCCGGCGCCGCCGATCACCACGAGGTCGCCGATCTGCGGTCGCGCCACCCGCCGCGGCGCCAGCGCCTCGGGATCGCCCGGCGCGGGGGTGAGGATGTCGCCCGACTCGCAGCAGGGGCCGACGAACACCACGTCGGCCTCCGGCCGCCCGGCGGCCTGCACGGTGATCGGATGCTGGGCCCCGTAGAGCGACGGCCGCGTGACCTCCGGCATGCCGGCGTCGAGCTTGCCGAAGAGATAGCCGTCGCGGCCGGTGTCCACGACGTCCACGCACGTCGCCACGACGAAGCCGGCGTTGGCGACCAGGTAGGTGCCCGGCTCGATCTCGAGCTCGAGCGCGCGGCCGTCACGGTCGCGGAACGCCTCGAGCTCGCGGCGCACGTGGCCGCCGATGTCGGCGAGGTCGGTCGTCGGCTCGCCCGGCATACGGCCGACCTTGAAGCCGCCGCCGAGGTTGATCACGCTCACCTCGGGCAGCTTGGCGGTGAGGTCGAGCGTCATGCGCGTCACGCGCTTCCACACCTCGGGGTCGGTGCCCGAGCCGATGTGGCTGTGCAGCCGGGTGATGCGCAAATGGAAGCGCTCGGCGAGCGTCTTCACGTCGGCCAGGTGCTCGTGCCAGATGCCGAAGCTGGCGGCCGGCCCGCCGGTGTTCGTCCGGTTGGTGGCGCCGCTGCCGAGTCCCGCGTTCATCCGCACCGAGACCTCGCGCCCGTGCTCGAGCGTGCCGTACGCCTCGAGCTGGTGCAGCGAGCACGCGTTGAACAGCACGCCCTTGGCCACGAACTCGGCGAGCCGGCGCGAGGGCATCTGCGAAGTGAGCTGGATCTGGCCGGGCGCGAAGCCCGCGCGCAGCGCCCGCTCGACCTCGAAGTCGCTGGAGGCGTCGACATGCAGGCCGAGGTCGCGGAAGAGCGTGAGGACCCCGTGGCTGGGGTTGGCCTTCATCGCGTAGCGCAGCGTGAACCCGAACGGCGCCGGGAACGCCAGCGCGGCGCGGGCGGCCGCCTCCAGCGCGGCGCGGTCGTAGACGTAGCAGGGCGTGCCGAAGCGCTCGCGCACCTCGGCCGCGCGCTCCGGGGTCAGCCGGCTCGGGCTCGTCGGGGTCACGCTCAGAGGGGGGCGACGTCCACCGCGCGCCCCTCGGCGAGGCTGGCGGCGACGGCGTCGGTGAACTCCATGTAGCGCACGCCGTCCTCGAACGAGGTGCGCGTGATCCGCTCGTGGCCGCGGATGGCGTTGACGAACTCCTCCTCGACCCGCCAGCCGATCCGCTGCGCGGCGGGGATCGCCACCTCGGCGAGCGCCGTGTCGCCGCGCCGGCCGCCCCAGAGCCGCTTGGCGTCCGCCTCCAGCCGCAGCGTCGCCTCGCTGCCGAAGACCCACGCCTCGTTGGCGGGGCCGAGGCCGGTGATCGCGCTGAAGCGCAGGCGGGCGACGGCCCCGCGCGCCAGCTCGGCGAGGATGTCGATGTGGTCGGGCACCTTCACCTCGCGGCTGACGCCGTCGGCGTCCTTGCGGCGCGGCACCGCGATCTTGCCCAGCGCCATCACGCGGCGCGCCGGCCCCACCCAGCGCATCAGCGCCTCGTACCAGATGCCCATGTTCATCACGTTGTGGCCGGACAGCGCGACGTCCTGCCGCCAGTGGAAGAGCTCGGCCGGATCCACGAAGCGCGGCTGCTGATTGGCCTGGACCTCGACGGCCAGCACCTCGCCCATCCAGCCGTCGGCGATCAGCCCGGTGAGCGTGCTGTCCACCTCCAGCGTGTGGGGCGCCGGCACCAGCTGGGCGACGAGCGGCGACGCCCGGCGCGCGGCGTCCAGCATGCGGCGCCCCTGGGCCGCGTTCATCGCCATGCGCGCCTCGCACAGCACGTGCTTGCCCGCCGCCAGCGCGGCCAGCGTGATCTCGCAGTGCATGTACGGCCAGGTGCCGATGCAGACCGCGTCCACGTCGGGCGCGGTCACGACCTCGTGCCAGTCGCCGCACACGCGGCCGATGCCGAACTCCTTGGCGACGCGCGTCCCCGACTCCGTGCTGCGGTTGGCCACCGCCACCAGCTCGACGCCCGGCTGGGCCTTGAGCTTGGGAATGTGATGGCGGCGGGTGTTGGCGCCGGCGCCGACGAAGCCGACGCGGAGGATTTTCTCAGCCATGGCGGGACATGGTAGCACCCCGCCCCCCGGTGCGGCGACGCACGTGGCCGGTGCGGCGACGCACGTGGTAGGTCGCGAAGGTGCCGTAGCCCTTGGCGAGCGGGAGCTGGCCGACGTAGTCGAAGCCGAAATGGCCGCCCGGCCGGGACGAGGCCAGCGCGGCGAACGCCTGGCTGGCGTAGACCTCGCCCGGCGGCGTCACCGGCTCGATGCGCGCGGCCCGGCTCACGTGGGTGCCGACCCAGTTGCGGCGGCGGATCACCGGGTCGAAGCACGTGAAGGTCGGTCCCGCGTGCAGCGCGATGCGCAGGCTGAGGTTGGCGGGCAGGCCGTGGGCCGCCCACTTCGTCGCGACGACCCGGTCGCGCAGCGCCATCGCGTAGCGGACCGCGTCGCCGGCGTCGGCGAAAACGATGTAGAGGCCGTCGCCCCAGGTGTTCTTCATCAGCGGCGTCACGCGCGCGCGGCGGAAGCAGTCGGCGACGAGCCCCAGGAAATGCGTCACAAAGCGCGGAATCTCGGGCTCGGCGAGCTTGCTGAAGCCGACGGCGTCGCCGAAGAGCATCGCGACGATGTCGCGCGCGCCCCGCCGCCGCGCCGCGCGCGGGCGGGACGCGGGCCGCGCGACCGCGCCGGCGGTGTCGATCACGGCCATCGGCGTCCCCGTGGCGCGCCACGCCTCGACGGCCCACGCGGTGCCGCCCGGCCCGTCGCCCGCCCGGCCGTCCCAGACGGCCAGCCCGGCCAGCGCGCCGCCGAGCCGCTCGGCGTGCATGCGGGCCAGCCCGTGCAGGACGAGATCGCCGTAGCGGAAGGCGCCGCCGCCGGCGAACGCCTCGGCCGACACGGTGACGACCTCGGTCGCGCGGGCGAGCACGCGCTCGAAGCGCTCGCTCCAGCCGGGGGCGACGTCCACGCTCTCGCGGCGGAACTGCTCGGCCCGGAACGGCAGGATGACGTGGCTCTCGCCGCCGCGCTCGGCGAGCGCCTCGTGGAAGAGGATGTCGCTGCCGCAGGCGGCCGCCGCGTAGCCGACGCGGCCGTCGCACGCCTCGAGCGCGGCGCCGATCGCGCGGGCCACCGCGCCCTCGCGTGCCGGCGGGAAGCGCGGTGGGCGGCGGCCGGGGCGGTCGATCATGTGGCCGGTGAACACGACGGTCGCCGGCACCGGCAGGACGGCGTCGAGCCAGCGCCGGTCGCGCCGGAAGTGGCGCAGCAGCAGGAGCGCGTTGCGGCGCGTCGAGGCCAGGTCGCCGGGGCGCCGGCGCCCGATCGCCGCCGCCTTCGCGTAGTGCCTGCGCGCGCGCTCCCAGTCCTCGACGATCAGCGCGGCCTCGGCCAGCGTCGCCCACGCCCAGTAGGGATCGTCAGCGGTGGCGGGATCCGTCTTGCCCGCCACCTCGGCGGCGATGCGCCGCGCGCCCGCGCGCTCGCCGAGCAGCAGCCCGAGCGTGGCGGCGTTGATGCCGGTCCAGATGCCGCCGGTGGCCTCGTACGACTCGCGATAGAGGCGGGCGGCGTCCGCCAGGTGGCGCGCGCGCTGGGCCGGCGCGCTCGCCGCCTCCCAGAGGTCCTTGTAGGTGCGCGCCAGCCCGCCCAGGCTCTCCTCGTCGGCGTGCCCTTCCTGCCGCAGCGCCTCGAGGATGGAGCGGGCGCGCTCGGTGGCGCCGCTGCGCGCCAGCGCCAGCCCCTGCAGCTGGCGCAGGCGGACGTCGTCGGGAAACGCGGCGAGCGCCTGGCTGACGACGTCGTAGGCCAGCAGCGGCTCGCCCGCCTTGAGGTGCTGCTCGCCCAGCCGCCGGACGCGCGCGGCCCCGTCGGGCTGCAGCGCGTCGAGCGCGGGCGCCGCCGGCGGCTCGACGTGGTAGCCGAGCGCCACCAGCACGCGGATCGTCTGCAGCGCCAGGTTGCGGTCGTACGCCTTCTCCGACTCGGGCAGCTCCTCGTAGGGCACCAGGCAGGGATGCCGTTTGCCGGCGTCGTCGCGCTGGGCGCCGTACGTCCACCCCTCGCCCAACCGCTGGCGCGCCCACGTCTCGTGGGCGTCGCGCGCGAGCGTCTCGGTCAGCGCGAGCAGGCGCCCGTCGAGACGGACGCGCGAGGTGTCGACCGGCTTCGGCGTGTAGTCCACGGCCCGCCGAGCGTAGCCGCCGGGCGCCGCTCAGGTCAAGGCAGGCAGGGCTCCAGCAGCTTGCACATCGAGTCCACCTCGTCGCGTGTCACCGTCAGCGCCGGCATGAAGCGCAGCGTGTCGGCCCGCGGCGCGTTGACGACCAGCCCGCGCTCGAGCGCGGCGTCCGCGACCTTCCCCGCCTCGCCGCGCGTGAGCGCCAGCGCCAGCAGCAGGCCGCGCCCGCGGATCTCACCATGGCCGTGGCCCGCCGACAGCTCGCTCAGCCGCGTTGCCAGGTAGGCGCCGGTCTCACGCACCGCCGCCAGAAACGCCGGCTGGCGCACGGTCTCGAGCACCGCGCAGCCGACGGCCGTCATCAGCGCGTTGCCGTTGAAGGTGCCGCCCTGGTCGCCGGCCTCGAAGACACTCGCCTCGGTGGCGGCGACGAGCGCGGCCAGCGGCACGCCGCCACCGAGCGCCTTGCCCAGCGTGAGGATGTCGGGGCGGACCCCTGCATGCTCGAAGGCGTAGAGACGTCCGGTGCGCCCGATGCCGGTCTGGATCTCGTCGAGGATCAGCAGCACGCCGCGCGCGCGCGTCAGGTCGCGCAGCGCGCGCAGGTAGGCGTCGGCGGCCGGGATCACGCCGGCCTCGCCCTGGATCGGCTCCACCATCACCGCCGCCGTGCGGTCGGTGATGGCGGCGGCGACGGCGTCGAGGTCGTTGAGCGGCACCTTCACGAACCCCGGCACCTTCGGCTCGAACAGCGGCTCGAACGCCGGCTTGCCGGAGGCGGACATCGTGGCCAGCGTGCGGCCGTGGAAGCCGCCGTGCATCGTGACGATCTCGAAGGCGCCGCCGCGATGGCGCTGCCCCCACTTGCGCGCCAGCTTGATGGCGCCCTCGTTGGCCTCCGCCCCGCTGTTGCAGAAGAACACGTCGTCGAGGCCGCTCGACTGGGCCACCAGCGTCGCCAGGCGGGCCATCGGCTCGTTGTAGTAGGCGGGGCTGCAGTTGATCAGACGGCCCGCCTGCTCCGCCAGCGCCCGGCGCATGACCGGATGGCAGTGGCCGAGACAGTTGACGGCCCAGCCCTGCACGAAGTCGAGGTACTCGCGGCCGTCGCCGTCGCGCAGCCACGACCCCTCGCCCTCGACCATCGCCACCGGCGGCCGCGGGGTGATCTTCATCACGTGCTCGACGCTCTCGCGCATGGCCCTGTCCTCCATCGGACAAGCGTGCCGGGACGGACCGCGCGAGGCAAATCAATCATCCTGATCGTGACGATCACGCGCGTTGATGGAGTATCCTCGGAGCGTGGGCAACACCTTCGGCCATCTGTTCCGCGTGACGACGTGGGGCGAGTCGCACGGCGCCGCCATCGGCGCCGTCGTGGACGGCTGCCCGCCGCGGCTGGCGCTGGCCGAGGCCGACATCCAGCCCGATCTCGATCGCCGGGTGCCGGGGCAGAGCGCGCTGACCTCGCAGCGCAAGGAGACGGACACCGTGCGGATCCTCTCCGGCGTGTTCGAGGGGCGCACGCTCGGCACGCCGATCGCGCTCGAGATGCCCAACCTCGACATGCGCCCGGGCGACTACCGCGAGGTGCAGGACAAGTACCGGCCGAGCCACGCCGACTACACCTACGAGGCCAAGTACGGCGTGCGCGACTGGCGCGGCGGCGGCCGCACCAGCGCGCGCGAGACGGCCGGCCGCGTCGCCGCCGGCGCCATCGCGCGCAAGGTCCTGGCCGACCGCTTCCACGTGACGGTGGTGGCGTGGGTGTCCAAGGCCGGCACGCTCACGGTGGATTGCGACGTCGAGAAGGTCACGCGCCAGCAGGTGGACGCCACGCCGATGCGCTGCCCCGACCTCGCCGCCGGCGCGCGGATGATCGCCGCCGTCGAGGCCGCGCGGCGGGACGGCGACTCGCTGGGCGGCGCCGTCACCTGCGCCGTGCGCGGCTGCCCGCCCGGCTGGGGCGAGCCGGTGTTCGACCGTCTCGAGGCCGATCTGGCCAAGGCGATGCTGAGCCTGCCCGCCAGCAAGGGGTTCGAGATCGGCTCCGGCTTCGCCGGCACCGACCTGCGCGGCTCCGCGCACAACGACGAGTTCTACATGGACGCCGGGCGCGTGCGCACGCGCACCAACCGCTCGGGCGGCGTGCAGGGCGGCATCACCAACGGCGAGACGATCTACTTCCGCGTCGCCTTCAAGCCGACCGCGACGATCATGCAGGAGCAGCGCACGGTCAGCGTCGCCCACGAGGACACGACCCTCAAGGGCCGCGGCCGCCACGACCCCTGCGTGCTGCCCCGTGCGGTCCCGATGGTGGAAGCGATGGCCACGCTCGTCCTGGCCGACCACGCGCTGCGGCACCAGGCGATCACCGGCGAGGCGAAATAGGTGTTTGTTCCATCAGCAACGTCTCGATGTCGTTCAGCACCGTGCGCAGATGCAGAAACGTTGACGTGTAGATCTCCCGGACGAACCCGTTTGGATCGATCAAGAACACCTTGAGCACGTGCGAGAGCTCCCGCCGCGTCGTCCCGTTCGACCGATCGATCGTCACGCGAACGTCCTGACCGAAGCCTTCGACCAGCGGCATCAGCTCACGCGCCGAGCGCGTCGTCAGGAAGTACCAGCGCAACCCGGCGGCTTCGTCCCGTACGCGGCTGCCCCCGTATTGCCGCATCACACCGGGGGTGTCGCGCGCCGGATCGAACGACAGCGTCACGAATCTGACCTTGTCGCGTAGAGCGGGCGTCGCGACGATGGCCTCCTTCGCCGCATCGAACACGCGGTACGCGAGCGGACAGCCCTCGGGATCGATGCACGTCGTGTAGATGAACCCGAGCAGCGTGATGCGACCGCGCGTGAATTCCGACAGCCGCTGCACGCGGCCATCGATGCCGAGCACTGCGCCGTCCGGGGCGGCCATGATGCGATGCAGGGTGTAGCTGCCGGCCGGCGGCGGATCGAAGTCGAGCGTGGGCAATGCCGCCGGCTCGTGCGCGAACGTGGTGGCGGCGCAGGCAAGCCACACCAGTACCGTCACCGTCCTCCGCATCACTGCCGCAGCGACGCCGACCCCAGCTTCATGTGATGGGCGCGGCCGAGGTGCTCCTTCGTGAAGTCGACTTCGAAGACCTGCTTCAGCTCTCTTCCGTCCCAGGTGAAGCCGCGCAGGAATTGCTCGTTGTCGGCCCCGCCCTTGTCCCAGTTAGCGAGCAGCGACGAGGTGATGTAGACACGCTTGCCATCCCAGCTCTGCGAGATCATGTTGACCTGCTTGCCGGTCGTCTTTTCGTATGTCTGCTTCGGCGCCTCCGGATTGCTCAAATCGAAGTAGCGCGTGGTCCCATCCATGAACGTGTTGACCCAGAGCCCCTTGCCGTCGCGGCGGATGCTGATGTCGACCGGCAGGGGGATCTTCGCCGGGTCACCGATGGTCGCCACTTCCTTCGCGTGCCACTGACCATTGCCCGCCTGCTTGACGAGCCACAGCTTGGACGTGAGCGCCGCGGCCGTGACCGCCCAGTTGTCACCGGGGTTCAACGACCACCGGATCTCGAGCGGCGCGCCGGGGACGCTCAAGATCTGTTTCGGTTTCATCGCCTTGAGATCCCACACCACCATCGTGTTGCCGAAACGCTTCATCGCCTCGGCGTCCTTGATGAGATCACCGAGCGGGCGCATGTAGTTCGCGTAGCCCGTGAAGCTCGACGTGAGCAGGATGTTCTTCTTCGGGTTGGCCGCGAGATCGTAGCCGTAGCCGTCGCCGCCGTTGTCGGTGGGCATCGCATAGGAGGCGACGAACTCGCCCTTGTTGTTGTAGAGCGCCATGCCGGTGACGCCGCCCTTGTCCTTGGTGTTCGAGAGCGCCTGGACCAGCATCCGCCCCGGCATCGCGTAGTACGTGTGCGGGCCGAGATAGCCCGTCTTGTCCGCCATGTCGGTGATCGTCTTCACCAGCTTCGGTTTTGCCGGATCGCTGGCGATGTCGAAGACGTAGATCGTCGGCTCGGCGAGACCGCCCGCCCAGATGAAACGGCGGTCGTCGGTAAAGCCCATGTGATGCGCCTCGCCGCGCGTTCCGACCGAGACGGACCCGAGGACTTTCCCGTAGCGCTTCGACTTCGGGTTCACGTCCACGGTGACGAGCTTGTCGAAGCCGTCGCCGACGCCCTCGACACCGAGGGCCCAGACGTAGACGTAATCCTCCTGACCCTTGATCAGCTTGGCGATGTACGGCGAGTTGCAGGTCTCATCGGCCACCGCCGAACCGGTGTTCAGCATGGACACGAGGACGATCCACGAGGCGACGAGAACGCTGTGGAGGACGATGCGGCGTGAAGTCATGGCGACCCCCTTCTGCACGGACATTTTACCGTAGAGCCGGCGCCTCCTGCTCAGGCGCCGAGGACGCGCTGCTCGTAGAGGGCGCTGAGGATCTCGTCCACCCCCGCCGACGCCCACAGGTCGAAGAAGGGCGACTGCTGCATGGCCAGGAACTCGCGGGCATCCCGCGCCTTGCGCTCGGCGTCGCCCTCCCCGCCCCGGGCTTTCTGCTGGTGGCCGCGGAGCAGGTCCTTGTGATAGACCGCCGGGTACTCGAGATAGCGGTAGAGCAGGCGAAACTCCTTCGTGTAGATGCCGACGGCGGGCAGCGAGGCGAACTCGCCGCCGCTCTTGGCGTTCATGAACTCCAGCATCAGGTCGTAATTGGCGTCGGGCGCCGCGGCGGGATCGGGGCGGCGGCGGTCGAGGATCTTCCTGCCGTCGCGGTTGAAGATGCGCAGCTCCAGCCCGCCCGCCTCGGCCAGCTTCTGCAAGATCGGCACGTCGCGGCGGCAGTCCGACGACCAGTCCTCCGAGATCACCAGGATCTTCGCGGGGCCGCCCGGCTGCGCCGCCAGCCACGTGATCGCCGCCGCCTGGTGGTCGGCCAGGCGCGTGCGCGCGTAGCGCTCGCGGAACACCACGCTGTTGTCCCGGCGCGGGCCGCCGATGGAGCCGGCGTCGGGGTGATAGGCGGCAAACCCCTCGCGCGCGAGATTCTCCGGCGTGCCGACGTATTTCACGTACTCGTCGAAGGTCATGCCCTTGGCGTACCGCGCGGGGGTGACGACGCTCTGGCTCATACGTTCCTCCTGGAGGCCTCCGAGGATACCAGCGCGCGCGCCAGCGGCGCGCGCAGACGGCGCGGGGTCACGCGGCGCAGCGTGACCTCGTCGCCGCCGACGAACACCGCCAGCGAGCCGAGCGCGTCGGCCACGCCGGCGAGCGCCGCCTCCTGATCGACGCGCGCGCCGTCGCCCGGCGACGGGGCGCCGCGGGCCAGCCACGGCTCGAGGTGCACGTGGCGCACCTCCAGCCGGCGCGCCTCGCGATGCGTCTTGGCGTCCACCCGGCCGACGAGCCGGCCGTCGTGCAGGATCGGCAGCGTGTAGTAGCCGTGCACGCGCTCGGGGCCCGGCGTGTAGACCTCGATGCGGTAGTCGAAGCCGAACAGGCGCGCGACCCGGCCGCGGTACCAGAGCAGCGAGTCGAACGGCGCGAGCAGCGTCGTCCCCCGTGAGGGCGCGGGCGCGCGCCCCGCGCGGGCGAGCGCCGGCAGGTCGCGCGTGAGGGCGAGCCAGCGGCCGGGGTGGTCCTCGACCGCGATCTCGGTGACCTCGCCGCGCTCGAGCATCGCGCGCAGCGCGACGCGGCGGGCGCCCGAGCGGAAGCGCGGGAACGTCAGGTAGCCGGCCAGGTCCTGGTCGGTCGCCGCGCCCATCGCGTGCAGCGAGCGCTCGACGTGCCAGCGCTCGAACTCCGCCGCCGACACCGGCGGGCAGCCGGCCGCGCCGGGGAGCGCGCGCTCGAGCAGGTCGTAGCGCTTGTGGAAGTGGCGGCGCGAGTGGATCGCCAGCGCGCCGGTCATCCAGAGATAGTGCAGCGCGTGCTGGACCGGCCGCCAGCGCCACCACCCGCCGGCGCCGCGCGGCCGCTTCCCCTCGAAGTCGGCGTTGCCCATCGGCCCCTGGCGCGCGATGTCGGCCTTCACCTGCGCCAGCGTGCGGGGATTGCGGCGCAGCCAGTCGGACCAGCCGGTGTGGCGGACGCGGTAGTCGAGCATCGCCCGCCGCCAGCACGCCAGCGCGGAGGTCGGCACCAGGCAGGCGGCGTGCGCCCAGTACTCGAACAGCAGCCGGCGCCGGTACACGAGGCGGTCCAGCCGCGCGCGATCGTAGGGGCCGAAGCGGCTCCACACCGTGAGGTAGTGGGCGCGATCGAGCACGTTGATCGAGTCCAGCTGGATGCCGCCCGCGTCCTCGGCGAAGCGCACGAGCCGCCGCGGCGTCAGCGCGAGGGCCCGCGGCCGGGCGAGGTGCTGGCGCTCGAGGAACAGCGCGGTCACGGCGCGCGGCGGAAACGAGCGGGCGGGCATTCCCCCGCAGACTACCACCCGGCGCGAGTCGATCGCGGTAGGATACCACCATGCCCAGCGTGATCCGGACGATGGCCGAGGCGGCCGCCCTCGTGCGCGACGGCGACCACGTCACCTACGTCGGCTACATGCAGATGGAGCCGGTGGCGTTCTTCCACGAGGTGCTGCGCCAGGGGCGCCACGACTTGCGGCTGAGCCTGGCGCCGAGCAGCGGCTACGTCGCCGACATGCTGATCGGCGCCGGCGCGCTGGCCGAGGTGGAGTTCTCCAGCCTGTCGTTCATGGAGTTCGGCTTCGCGCCCAACTTCCGGCGCACCGCCGAGGCGGGCACGCTGCAGTATCGCGAGCACACCTGACCGGCCCTCATGAGCGCGCTCCAGGCTGGAGTGATGAACGTGCCGTTCGTGCCCGTGCGGGGCCTGCTCGGCACCGACTACATGAAGGTGCGCCCCGACTTCAAGGAGATCGCCAACCCCTACGATCCGCGCGAGCCGATCGCCATCGTGCCGGCCATCGCCCCCGACGTCGCCGTCGTCCACGGCTATCGCGGCGACCGCTTCGGCAACGTGGTGGCGAGCCACGCCACCGACGGCAAGCTGATCGCCCAGGCCTCCAAGCGCGTGATCGCCACCGTCGAGGAGCTGGTCGAGGACGATCTCGCCCGCACGCCCGTGCGGGGCGCGCTGATCCCCGGGATTCACGTGACCGCGGTCGTCCACGCCCCGCGCGGCGCGCACCCGCTGACGTGCCGCGGGCGCTACGAGGTGGACCGCGACCACCTGCGCGAGTACATCGAGGCCGCGCAGAGCGAGGCGACGTTCAAGCGCTACCTCGACCGCTACGTGCTCGGCACGCGCGATCACGCCGAGTACCTCGCGCGCGCCGGCCGCCCGTGAGCGACGCCGCCACGCCCGCCGAGGTCATGGCCGTCGCCTTCGCGCGGCGGCTCAACGACGGCGAGACCATCGCCGTCGGCTCGGTGTCGCCCATCCCGGCCAGCGCCTGCCTGCTGGCGCGCGCGAGCCACGCGCCGGGCGCGCGGCTGATCCTGCTCGGCAATCCCGACGACTTCCCGTTCAACGGCGGGATGCAGGAATTCTACAACTTCGCGATCCGGGGGCGGATCGACGTCTTCTTCGGCAGCGGCGCCCAGATCGACCAGCACGGCAACTTCAACCTGAGCGTGATCGGCGACTACGCCAGGCCCAAGGTCCGCCTGCCCGGCGGCCGCGCCCAGGGCGCGCTGCCCTTCGTGATCAAGCGCTTCTATCTCTTCCGCACCGACCACAGCCCTCGCGTCTTCGTGCCGCGCGTGGACTTCATCACCGCGCCCGGCACCTCGCCTCCGAACGTCTACCGCCCGGGGGGGCTCGCCGCCGTGGTCACCGACCTCTGCGTGCTGGAGTTCGTGAAGGAGCGCGGCCGGCTGGAGCTCGGCAGCCTCCACCCCGGCGTGAGCCTGGAGGACGTGCAGGCGAAGACGGGCTTCCCGCTCCACGCCCCCACGCCGGCGCCCGTCATGCCGCCGCCCACCGCCCGCGAGCTCACGCTGCTGCGGGGCCCGGTGCGCGAGGAGCTCGAGCGCTTCTATCCAGAGTACGTCCGCTCCCACGCCTCCTCGTAACCCGTCTTTCACGCCCCCTCGCCTCCGGTGTCTCAGGGGGCAAGGAGGCGCCATGACACCCAAGCAGCAGGTCCTCCAGCAGGCCGAGCAGGAGTACGACGGGCTGAAGGCGGCGATCGCGGGGCTCGACGAGGCCGGGATGCGCGAGGTCTGGCTCGGCCACTGGGGGGTGCGCGAGATCCTCGCCCACATGACCGGCTAGCACCACGAGATGCTGCCGGCGCTGGCGCGCGTGGGCCGCGGCGAGGCGCCCTACCCCGACGGGACCTACGACGACTTCGACCGGTGGAACGCGCGGTTCGTGGAGGCCCGCAAGGACGAGGCGCCGGCCACCATCGCACAGGAGCTGGACGCCTCGCACCGCGCGCTGCTGGCCGCCGCCGCGCGGCTGCCCGACGAGCGGTTCGTCGAGGGCCAGCCGGCCGCCGGGCTGGTGGACGGCGTCACCGCGGGCCACTATCGCGAGCACGCCGGGCAGATCCGGGGATGGCGGCAGCGCTGATCGCTAGATGCAGCGCCCGCCGTCCACCGCGATGCAGGAGCCGGTGATCATCGCGGCGTCGTCGGAGGCGAGGAACACCACGGTGCGCGCGAGGTCCTCCGGCTCGTTGAGCCGGCCGAGCGGCACGGTGGCGATCGTGCGAGCGAGGGCCTCGCCCGACAGGCCGCCCTGGCCCATGAACTGCGCGAGCATCGGCGTGTCGGTGGCGACCGGCGCGATGGCCACCACGCGCACGTTGTGCGGCGCCGCCTCCAACGCGAGGCTGCCGGCCAGCGTGACCACCGCGCCCTTGGACGCCGCGTAGACGTGACCGCCTCGCGGCCGGATGGCCGCGGTGGACGCGGTGATGAGAAAGACCCCGCGGCGCGCCTTCTTCATGACGGGCAGCGCGGCGCGGGCGCCGAGCAGCACACCCTTGACGTTGACGGCGAGCACGCGGTCGATCGGCGCCTCGTCGAGGCTGGCGATGGACGCCTGGGGCTGGGGCACGCCCGCGTTGGCGAAGAAGACGTCGAGGCGGCCCCACGCGGCCAGCGCGCGCTCGACCATCGCGTCGTTGTCGGCGGCACGGGTGACGTCGGCGGCCAGCGCCAGCGCGCGGCCGCCCGCCTGCTCGATGGCGGCCGCCGTCGCTCTCGCCCCCGCCTCGTTGAGGTCCACGACCACCACGCGCGCGCCCTCGCGCGCCAGCGCCAGCGCGGAGGCCGCGCCGATGCCCGAGCCCCCGCCCGTCACCACCGCCACGCGATCCCTCAGTCTCATGGCCTGCCCTCCGGAAGCACGATGGTCGGCTCGACCGCGCGGCGCCGATAGAGGAGCGCGGTGCGGCCCAGCACCTGGGCGAGGTGCGCGCCCGTCCGTCGCGCCAGCTCCTCGGCCGTCGCGTGACGGTCGGCGGGCGCGTTCTCGCTCACCCGCGCCTTGACCAGCTCGTGCGCCTCGAGCAGGGCGTCGGCCTGGCGCACCACCGCCTCGCTCACGCCCTCGTGGCCGACGTTCAGCGTGGGGCGGAGCCGCTGGCCCAGCGCTCGCAGGTGACGCCGCTGCTTGCCCGTCAGCTCTCGCATGGCCTCATGGTACCCTCGGGGGCCAAAGGAGCCTTCGCGTGAAAGTCGGCATCTTCTACGAGATGCAGCTCCCCCGCCCGTGGGAGGAGCGCAGCGAGTACCACCTCCTGCAGAACGCGCTCGTGCAGATCGAGCTCGCCGACCGCCTCGGCTTCGACTACGCGTGGTGCGTCGAGCACCATTTCCTCGAGGAGTACTCGCACTGCTCGGCGCCCGAGGTGTTCCTGGGCGCCGCCAGCCAGCGCACCACGCGGATCCGCCTCGGCCACGGGATCATCCAGCTGCCGACCAACCACCCGATCCGCGTCGCCGAGCGCGTCGCCACCCTCGATCTCCTCACCGGCGGCCGCGTCGAGCTGGGGCTCGGCGAGGGGCAGGGGCCGGTCGAGCTGCACCCCTTCGGCGCCCGCGTGCGCGAGAAGCGCGACGTGTGGGAGGAGGCCGTGCAGGCGCTCGTCCCGGCGTTCACCCGCCACACGTGGGAGTGGCACGGCAAGTACTTCGACTTCCCCGCCCGCAACGTCGTCCCCAAGCCCTTCCAGAAGCCGCACCCGCCGCTGTGGGTCGCATGCTCGAACATCCAGACGATCGCCAACGCGGGGCGCTGGGGCATGGGCGCGCTCGGCTTTCAGTTCGTGTCGGCCGACGCGGCGCGCGCGTGGGTGCACCGCTACTACCACGAGCTGACGCGCAACCAGGCGCGGCTCGCCGAGTATCCGGCCAATCCCAACATCGCGATGGTGAGCGGCTTCATGTGCGCGCCGACCGACGCGGAGGCGCTGGAGAAGGCCGCCGGCTGGACGTTCTTCGTCTTCTGCCTCAGCCACTACGGGCGCCACGGCATCCCCAACCCCGGCGAGGGCAACATGTGGGAGGCCTACCAGGAGTGGCGTCAGACCGAGAAGGCCCAGGAGACGCTGCGCACCGGGCTCATCGGCTCGCCGGAGACGATCCGCCGCAAGCTGCGCGAGTTCGAGGCGACCGGCGTGGACCAGGTGATCCTGCTCAACCAGGCCGGCCGCACGACGCACGAGGACATCTGCCGCAGCCTCGAGCTGTTCGCGCGTGAGGTGATGCCGGAGTTCCACGCGCGCGAGCCCGAGCACGCGCGCTGGAAGGCCGACGTCCTCGCCGGGCGCGTCACGCTCGACGCGCCGGATACCGAGGGATTCAAGCTCTACGCCCACCAGAACGAGGACATCGTGCGGCTCACGCCGGCGGAGCTGAAGGCGAAGATGGCCGCCAAGGAGCGGGAGGCGGGGCGGGCATGAAGACGCACATCGAGGGCGGCTGGGTCGTGGCGTTCGACGGCCGCAGTCACGAGGTGCACGAGCGGGGCAGCGTCGTCATCGAGGGCGACCGGATCGTCCACGCCGGCCCCGCGTGGACGGGCCGGGCCGACGCCCGCATCGCCGCCGGGGGCAAGCTCGTCTCGCCGGGGTTCATCAACACGCACGTGCACACCGCCGGCTGCGCCGGCGACTACCTGCTCCTCGACATGGCCAAGAACGACTACCGCACGGCCAACTACATGAGCTTCGCGGCGCCGCTCAAGGGCAGGATGACGCCGCCGCCGGCGGAGGCCGTCGCCGCGCTGCGCGCGTTCACCTTCCTGCACTCGCTGAAGAACGGCACCACGACGCACATCGACGTCGGCGGCCTGCGCGGCGACTGGGACGGTTACGCGAAGCTGGTGGACGACCTCGGGCTGCGCGTCTACGCGAGCCCGCCGTTCCGCGACCGCGACACGTTCATGGATGCCCGCGGGCGGCTCACCTACGAGGAGGACGCCGCCGTCGGCCGCGAGCGGCTGCACGAGGCGGTGGGGTTCGTGAAGCGCTTCGACAAGACCGCCCAGGGGCGGCTGCGCGGCCTGCTCAACGCCGCCCAGGTCGAGACGTGCAGCGAGCGGCTGCTGCGCGAGGGCAAGGACGCCGCCCGCCAGCTCGACGTGCCGATCCACACCCACGCCGGCGGCAACCTGATCGAGTTCCAGCGCATCATGGAGGAGCACCGCAAAACACCCGTCCAGTTCCTCGCCGACATCGGCTTCCTCGACGAGCGCACGCTGATCGGCCACGCCGTCTTCACCACCGCGCACCCGTGGCCGCGCTACGCCTTCGGCGACGACGTGCGGGTGCTCGCCGAGCGCGGCGCCACCCTCGGTCACTGCCCGTACAAGTACGCCAAGATGGCGATGACGCTGCACTCGTTCCAGCGCTGCGTGGATGCCGGCGTCACGGTGGCGATCGGCACCGACACCTACCCGATGGACATCGTGTCGGAGCTGCGCTGGGCGTCCATCCTGGCCAAGGTCACCGACGGCAACTACCAGGCCGGCCTCGCCCGCGACGTCTTCAACGCCGCGACGCTGGGCGGCTGCCGCTTCCTCGCCCGCGACGACCTCGGCCGGCTGGCGCCCGGCGCCAAGGCCGACGTCCTGCTGATCAACCTCGACCACCTCGGCTCGTTCGTCTACGACGACCCGATCAAGGCGCTGGTGGACGCCGGCTGCGGGCGCGACGTGCACACGGTCATCGTGGACGGCAAGGTGCTCGTGCAGGACGGTCGCCTCACCCGCGTGGACGAAGACGAGGTGTACTCGAAGGCGCGCGAGGCGACGCGGCGCTACTGGACCGCGGTCCCCAACTGGCGCTGGGACGGAGCGACGGTGGACCGCATCATCCCGCCGGCGTTCCCCGTGCGCCGGGCGTAACCGAGGACAACCCATGCCGACGGCCCGCGTCACGTCGTCCACCGGCCCGATCGAGCTCTACTACGAGGAGACCGGCCGGGGCTTCCCGCTGGTCTGGTGCCACGAGTTCGGCGGCGACTTCCGCTCGTGGGAGCCCCAGGCGCGCTACTTCGCGCGCCGCTACCGCGTGGTGA
>JBGQFW010000028.1:0-42256 GCA_041497115.1 Methylomirabilia bacterium | reverse complement strand
GTGGATCTCGACCTGGGGCCGCGGTGGGAGTTCAACGCCGGCGTCGGCTTCGGCCTCACGCCGAGCACCGACTCGTACATCCTCAAGGTGATCCTGGGCTATCGCTTCGGCGGCCCCTAGCGGCTTTTTTCAGCGGCCCCTAGCGGGCGGGCGGCGCCACCGACACGCCGGGGACTGCGTTGCGCGCGATCGCTTCGGCGACCAGCCCCGAGGCCTTCACGGACTCGACGAACGCGCGCAGGAAGGCGGCCCCGGTCTCGCGCGCCTTCGGCGTGCCGATCGCCTGCTGGACCGCGGTGAACTGCCCCTCGAGGATGCGCGCGCCGGGGAGCTTCTCGACGTCCATGAGCAGGCGCGGCCGCAGGCCGGAGAGGACCTCGAGCTTCTCGGCGACGAACAGGTCGTACGAGGCGTCGATGCCCTGCGTGCGCATCAGCGTGGCGTGTGTGATGTTGCGGCTCAGCCACAGCTCGTAGGCGCTCTTGTCCGACACCGCGATGCGCACGCCCGCGCGGTCCACCTCTGCGAGCGAGCGGATCGGCGAGCCGGCCGGCACCAGGTAGGTCGCCGGGATCTCGAGGTACGCCGCGGTGAACGCGATCTCGCTCGCGCGCTGCGGCTCGGCCCCCAGGAACGCCACGTCCCAGGCGCCGGTCCGCACGCCGTCGGCGAGCTTGCCGGCGGTGTCGAACCGGCTGAACTCCACCGGCACGCCGAGCCGCCGGCCGAGCTCGCGGGCCAGGTCGGGGGCGACGCCGCGGGGATCCGTCGCCGACGAGCCCTTGGTGACGAGCAGGAAGTTCTGATGGTTGAGGCCGACCCGGAGCGTGCCGGTCGGCGCCAGCTCGGATCGCACGGTGGGAGCGATGTCGTTGGCCATGGCGCCGGACGTTACCACGAACGGGCCGACGCAGGCTATGCTCTGGCGCCATGCCCGCCCGGCCCACGATCCTCGAGATCGACCTCGGCGCCGCCGCCGCGAATGCGCGCGCGGTGCGCCGGCTCGTCGGCCCCGAGCGGAAGATCTTCGCGGTCGTCAAGGCCGACGGCTACGGCCACGGCGCCGCCGAGATGGGCGCGGTCTTCGTCGCGAACGGCGCCGACGCGCTGGCCGTCGCCGACCTGGCCGAGGGCATCCGCCTGCGCGAGCGCGGGATCACCGCGCCGATCCTCGTCTATCCGAGCTCGCTGCCCGCCGCCGCGCCGGACGCCCTCGCCCACGGCCTCGTGCCCACGCTGGTGGACCTGGATGCGGCGCGGGCCTACGCCGAGGCCGCCCGCGGCCCGTGCGACGTGTTCGTCAAGATCGACGTCGGCCTCGAGCGGCTGGGCGTGCCGGCCGAGCAGGCGGTGAAGACGATCATCGCGATGCTGGAGCTGCCGCGGCTGCGGCTGGCCGGCCTCTGCGCGCATCCGCACGCGCCCGGCGGCGACGACGCCGCCTATGCCGAGTGGCAGCTCGGCCGGTTCACCGCGGTGGTGGACGAGCTCGAGGCGCGCGGGGTGCGGGTGCCCGTCCGGCTGCTCGCCGCCTCGCCCTTCGTGCTGCGCTTCCCCCGGACGTACCTCAACGCCGTCGATCCCGGGCGGATGCTCTACGGCATCACGTTCCCCGGCGAGACGTCGCCGGAGCCGCTGCGGCCGACGCTGCGCGCGCTGACCACGCGGGTGATCGCGCTCAAGGAGCTGACGCCGCGCGAGCGCTTCGCCGAGCAGGCGCCGTTCCCGGTGACCGCGCCGATGCGGCTGGGCGTGATCCCGATGGGGTCGGCCGACGGGCTGCTGTGGCTGCACGCCGGGCGGGTGCTCGTGCGCGGGCGTGCCGCCCCGATCGTCACCGGCCCCAACCTCGAGCACACGCGCATCGACCTGACCGGCGTTGTCGACGCGCGCGTCGGCGACGAGGTCGTGATCATCGGCCGCCAGGGCGACGCCGAGATCACCGCCGCCGAGGTCGCGGCGCGCCACGGCCTCGGCCTGCACCACATCGCCACCACCGTCGGGCCGCGCGTGGCCCGCGTGTACGTCTGACCCCTGGCTCGGGAGGACACGATGAGCACGAGCGGAGAATCCATTGCCTTCGTTTCATGCGGCCGGCCGAGCGCGACGCCCGGGTACGCGCCGGCGCCGTCCGCCGCACCCGCGCGGCGCCGCGAGGTCGTCGTGGCCGGCCGGCGGGTGAAGACCGTGGACGTGCACGCGCACTGCGCGGTCCCCGAGGCGATGGCGCTGCTGGGCAGCACGATCGAGGCGCCCACGCTGCTCATGTCGCGGGTCGAGGAGCGCCTGCGCGCGATGGACGCGCAGGGGATCGACGTCGAGGCGCTCAGCATCAATCCGTACTGGTACACGGCGGACCGCGACGTCGCGCGCGAGCTCATCCGGATCCAGAACGAGACGCTCGGCGAGTTCTGCGCCGCCAACCCAGAGCGGTTCGTCGCCTTCGCCTCGGTGGCCCTGCAGCACCCCGACCTGGCCGCCGAGCAGCTGGAGGACGGCGTGAAGAAATACGGGCTGCGCGGCGCCGGCGTGGGCGGCAGCGTCAACGGCGAGGAGCTGGCCGACCCGCGCTTCCATCCGTTCTGGGCCAAGGCCGAGTCGCTCGGGGTGCTGGTCTTCCTCCATCCTCAGAGCACCGGCGCGCCGACCGAGCTCGGCGCCCGGCTCAAGGGCAACGGCGTGCTGACCAACACGATCGGCAATCCCCTGGAGACGACCATCGCGCTCTCGCACCTGATCTTCGAGGGCACGCTCGATCGCTTCCCCGGGCTGAAGCTCTGCGCGGCGCACGGCGGCGGCTACCTGCCGTCCTACGGGGCGCGCTCCGACGCGGTGGGGGTGACGTTCCCCCAGCGCATGACGGGCACGCTGCAGAAGAAGCCGACGGAGTACTTGCGCCAGCTCTACTACGACTCGATCGTCTTCACGCCCGAGGCCCTGCGCCACCTGGCGGCGGAGGCGGGGCCGGGCCAGATCGTGATGGGCACCGACTACCCGTTCCCGTGGACCTCGACGTCGGTGGACCACATCCTCGCGACGCCGGGGCTGAGCGACGCCGACCGGGTGGCGATGCTGGGCGGAACCGCCGCGCGACTGCTGGGGATAAAGTGACGAGAGGAGGCGGCATGGCGATTCGACTGGTGGTGACGATCACGGCGGCGGCGGGCCGGGGCGGCGAGCTGGCCCAGGCGTACAAGGCGCGCTGCGCCGAGGCGATGAAGGAGCCCGGCTGCGAGCAGTTCGAGATCTTCCAGGGTGTCGCGAACCCCGACCGGCTGACGCTGCTCGAGCGCTGGGCCGATCAGGCCGCGCTGGACACGCACGCGAAGCTGAACGCCACCCGCCCGCCACTGGCGCCCGACCTGCGCGCGGGCGCCGGCGAGCGCGAGGACTACCAGTACAACCGGACCCGCTAGCTCCGTCCTGTCGCGCTTCGTGCGTCCTACCCGACGGCCGGCAGGGTCTTGCCGCCGGCCTGGACCGATTTGGCGGCCACGAGGACGACCGAGAGCACGCACGGCGCCGTGCCGCGATTGATCCAGTTGTGGATCGTGCCCCGCTGCACCATGACGTCGCCGGCCTTCAGGTGCACCACCGAGCCGTCCAGCTCCATGTCGATCTCGCCGGAGATCACCGTGATGTAGTCGATCGAGTCCGTCCGGTGGTTGCGCGCGGCGAGCCCCGGCGCGAACTCGATCACGCGGAAGATCGTCCCGTTCGCGAGCGTCGTGGCGACCTGGCGCTGCCCCGCGTCGTCGGCCCCGTCGTTGCCGGCGGGGAACCCCTCGGTCGTCCACACGTTGCACGACGTCGCCCCCGGCCGCCCCGAGACGAGGTGCGTCGCCACCTCGTCGATCGTGACGATCGCCCGGCCGCTCGCGTCGTGGCCCGTGATCACGCGCCGCAGTTGCAGTGCCATCTCGGCCTCCGTCAGCGCTCCTTGATCGAGACGCGCCAGTGGATGCGGTCTTCCTCGGGCGGATAGTCGCCCGCGGCCTTGTGGTACGAGCAGCGGTTGTCCCAGATGACGACGTCGCCGCGGCGCCAGCGGTGGCGGTACTCGCCCTCGGGCTGGATCATGCGGCCGGTCAGCTCCTCGATCAGCGCGTCGCTCTCCGCCTCCTCCAGCCCCTCGATGCGCAAGATCTTGCCGGGATCGAAGTAGAGCCCGCGGCGGCCGGTCTCGGGATGCGTGCGGACGATCGGGTGGAAGACCGGCGTCCAGTCGCGGTCCTCGGCGTTCAGCAGCGCCGTCGCCTTGCGGCGGCCGCCGTAGGTGAAGGCGCCCCGACGCCCCTCCAGCCGCTCCTTCAGTCGCGGCGGCAGCGCGTCGTACGCCGCGTACATGCTGGCGAAGAACGTGTCGCCGCCCGTGCGCGGCACCGCCAGCGCGTAGAGCTGGGTGGCCTTGAACGGCTCCGCGTCGTAGGCGCCGTCGGTGTGCCACCCCTCGGCGCCGCGCCGGTAGATCGCCATGTCCAGCCGCCCGTCCGCCCCGACCTTGTTGACGCCGAGCAGGGTGATCTCCGGATGGTCGGGGTGGCGCGTGGACTTGGACGGGTGGGGATGGATCAGCCCGAAGCGGCGGCTGTAGCGCAGGAAGTCCTCGATCGCGAGCGTCTGCTCCGGCACCACGAGGACGTTGTGGTCGAGCCACGCGCGATAGATCGCGGCGAACCCCGCGTCGTCGAGCGTCCTGACGTCCACGCCCCGCACCTCGACGCCGATCTGCGGTCCCAGGCGACGCACCTCGATCATGGCTGTGGCCTCACGGGGGAGACATAGCCCGGCGCGGGGCGGCCCGTCAAGGCCGCCGGGCGGTGCCAGAGGCTGGCGCGCCAGCGCAGGCCGATGCCGAGCGTGCCCGCCAGGCCGAGCGCGGCCGAGGCGGTGATCGTCAGCGGGTAGCCGATGCGCTCGATGAGGAAGCCCGAGGCCAGCAGCCCGAGCGGCATGCCGTAGACGGCCAGCGTGCGCACGCCCATGACCCGCCCGCGGAACCCGGGGCCGGCGGCGGCGAGCAGGGTGGCCGCCATCGAGACCATCGCCACGTTCTGCACGAAGCCGGCGACGAGCAGCGTCCCGAGTGCCGCGCCCAGGCTCGACAGGTGGCCGAAGCCGAGCAGCAGCGCGTACCAGACGCCGACGCACACGAGCGTGCCCCGCTCCGCCCGGCGCAGGCCGCCGGTGAGCACGGTACCGATCGACGCCAGCAGCCCGCCGAAGGCGAAGCTCGCCACCAGCAGACCGAGGCCGCGCGCGTCCACGTGGTAGATGTGCTGGGCCGCGTAGGGCAGCAGGCCGCTCGACGCCGGGTACGCGCTGAGGTTGACCAGGAACGCCAGCAGCATCATGGCGATCAGCTCCGGGGTCATCAGCGTGTGGACGACGCCGTCCCGGAGCTCGCGCCAGCGCGAGGGCGCCGCCGCGCCGTGCGGCGCCGCGCTCGGATCGGGCACCGGCGGCCGGCGGGCGACGCCGAACGTGAGCACGAGGCTCGCGGCGTAGAGGGTCACGACGCAGACGTAGGTGACGCCCAACCCCAGGGCGGTGGAGAGACCGGCGCCGGCCAGCGCGCCGGCCACCCGCGCTGAGTCCATGGTGGCGCGCGACATGCCGACGGCGCCCACCAGGCTCGGCGGCGGGATCGTCTCGCCGATGAGCGCGTTGCGCATCACGAGATCGTTGGGGCGGACGAGGCCGGCGAGCGCGGCGACCGCGACCACCCACGCCGGGGTCAGCCATGAGGCGAGGGCCAGCGTCAGCAGCAGCGCGGCCAGCGCCACGTAGATCGCGCGCATCCCGCAGAGCATGACGCGCCCACCGAGCCGGTCGCCGAGCACCCCGAACATCGGCGCGGCCAGCGTGCCGAGGAACTGCAGCGAGGCGAAGACGGTCAGCCACAGCACCGAGCCGGTGTTGACCATCACGTACCAGCCGAGCACGACCGTCTCCATCTCGAACGCCCACGAGGTGAGGAGGTCGGCGGGCCACTGGAAGCGGAAGCTGCGGACGCGGAACGGGGCGAAAGTCAACGGACGGCGGTGTCCTCTCGGGGTATTCTAGCGGCCCGCGGACAGCGCGCGATGGATTTCGGGCTCTTCTACTACTGCCAGGGACGCGGCGTGCCGCACGCGCAGGCCTATGCCGAGATGCTGGACCAGATCGCGCTGGCCGACAGCCTCGGGTACCGCGAGTGCTGGTTCGCCGAGCACCACTTCACCGACTACTCGCTGCTGCCCAGCCCCAATCTCATGATCGCCGCGGCGGTGCAGCGCACCCGGCGCATGCGCTTCGGCAACTACGTCAACGCGCTCGCCCTCCACCACCCGCTGCGGCTGGCCGCCGAGGCCGCCATGCTCGACAACCTCGCGCAGGGGCGGTTCGACTTCGGCGTGGGCAAGGGCGTGCGCCCGGGCGAGTTCGCCCAGCTCGGCGTGTCCTTCGAGGACGCCGCCGCCATGACCGAGGAGTCCATCGAGATCCTCGTCACGGCGTGGACGCACGAGCGGGCCGACCACGCGGGGCGCTTCTGGACGTTCCCGGAGTTCAGCCTGCGCCCGCGCGTCTTCCAGCGGCCGCACCCGCCGCTGCACGAGGTGGCCAGCCGGCCGGCGTCGGTGGCGCGCGTCGGCGCGCGCGGCTGGCCGGTGGCGCTGCACTTTACGCCGACCGACGTCGTCGCCCGCTGCGTGCAGGACTATCACGCCGCGCTCGCGCGGCGGCGCGAGCCGCCCGGCACGGGCCCGTACCGTCCCCGGCTGCTGCTCTGCCGCGAGACCTACGTGGCCGAGACCGCCGAGCGCGCGCGGGCGGAGGGCGCGCTCGCGCTGCAGGGGTTCTGGCACCTCTCCTCGCTGGCGCCGCCGCCGCCGCCCGCCGAGTTCTCCGACGTGCGCCTCAAGGAGTTGACCGGGCGCGTGTGGGGCGGCTACACCTATGACGAGCTGGAGGCCCTCGGCGGCTTCCTCATCGGCGCCCCGGAGCAGGTCGCCGAGAAGGTGGAGGGGCTGGCGGCGATCGGCGTGGACACGCTGTTGCTCGTCTGCAGCTTTGGCGCCCTGTCCCACGCGCAGGTGTGCCGCTCGCTCGAGCTGTTCGCGACCGCGATGATCACCCAGGAGGATCGAGCATGAGAGCGTACTGGATCACCCCCGGCCCCGCCGGGACCACGGTCGAGCTGCGCGAGACCGCCGCCCCCGACCCCAAGCCCGGCGAGATCCTCGTGCGCGTGCGCGCGACGTCGCTGAATCGCGGTGAGCTGCTGGGCGGCAAGCCCGGCGCCGCCGCCAAGCCCGGCGGCGGCGAGTGCGCGGGCGAGGTGGTGAAAACCGGCGACGGCGTCACCGGCTTCGCGGCGGGCGAGCGGCTGATGGGACGCTGCGCCGGCGGCTTCGCCGAGTACGCGCTGATGGACGCGCGCGAGGCGATGCGCGCGCCCGCGCGCCTGCCGTGGGAGGAGGCGGCGGCCACGCCGCTCGTCTTCCTCGTCGTCTACGACATGCTGGTCGCCCAGGGCCATCTGGCGGCCGAGCAGTGGCTGCTCGTGACGGGCGTGTCGTCGGGCGTCGGCGTCGCCGCGCTCCAGACCGGCAAGGCGCTGGGCGCGCGGGTCATCGGCACCTCGGGCTCCGCCGACAAGCTGGCCCGGCTCGAGACGCTCGGCCTCGACCTCGGCCTGCGCACGCGCGCCGGCGACTTCCACGACGCCGTCATGAAGGCGACCGACGGCAAGGGCGTCAACCTGGTCGTCAACAACGTGGGCGGCTCGGTCTTCGCCGAGTGCGTCCGCGTGCTCGCCTTCGAGGGGCGGCTGGCGACCGTGGGGCACATGGACCGGGTGCTCAGCGCCACGCTGGATCTGGAATCGCTGCACTCCCGGCGCCTCACCGTGTTCGGCGTGAGCAACCGGCTGCGCACGGCGGCCCAGCGCGCCGAGACCGTGCGCGGGTTCGTCCGCGACGTCCTGCCGCGCCTCGAGGACGGCCGCCTGCGTCCGCGGGTGGACCGGGTCTTCGGCTTCGACGAGCTGGCGGCGGCCATCGCGTTCATGGAGTCCGACGCCCAGGTCGGCAAGATCGTCGTGCGCGTCTAGGCCGCCCCGCCGGCGCCGCCCCCGGGCTCAGCCCCGCGCGAACGCGCGCTCGGCGTCGAGCTGCATCAGCGCCTTCACGCCGGCGCTCAGCGTGGGCCCGCCGCCGGGGACCGCGGCGGCCTGGATCGCCTCGAGCAGCTCGCGCTTGGTGGCGCCGTGCTCGATGGCGCGGCGCATGTGGGTGACGATGCCGTCGTCCCGCCCGCGAAACGCCAGGATGCCGATGATGACCATCTCGCGGTACTTGATCGAGAGCTCCTTGCCGTCGCCGACCGACAGCGCGCTCACGGGCAGCCGGGCGGCGGCGTACTGCGGATCCTCGCGCGCGAGCCACTCGGCCCACGGGTATCCATAGACGCTGGCGGATTTCGCTGCGGGTTTCTGCCTTCGCTGGTCGCTCATCGGGTTCCCCCTGGCGCGGGATTCTACGCCAGGTGGAACCGGCGCAGCTCCGGGAAGCGCCGCATGTAGACGGCGGCCACCACGATCGTGCCCACGCCGCCGATCAGCACCGCCGGCACGGCGCCGAACAGCGCCGCCAGCACGCCCGACTCGAACTCGCCGAGCTGGTTCGAGGTGCCGGTGAACAGCGAGTGCACGGCGCTCACCCGCCCGCGCATGGCGTCGGGCGTGCGCAGCTGCACCAGCGAGTGGCGGATGACGACGCTGAGCAGGTCCGAGGCGCCGAGGGCGGCGAGCGCGGCCAGCGACAGCGGCAGGCTCGTGGACACGCCGAACACGACGGTGGCCACGCCGAACGCGAAGACGCCCCCGAACAGCAGCCGGCCGGCGCCGCGGTCCACCGGGCGGCGCGCCAGCACGAGCGACGTCGCGAGCGCGCCCGTCGCGGCGGCCGCGCGCAGCAGGCCGAGCCCCCACGGGCCCGTGCCGAGGATGTCGCGGGCGTAGATCGGCAGCAGCGCGGTGGCGCCGCCGGCCTCGGCCACGTGACAGGCCACCACCACGCGCCGGCGATCGTAGCGGTCGGCCGCCTGGCCGGCGACGAGGGTGAGGACGATGATGGGGACGAACTGCACGAGGCCGACCAGGCCGAGGTCGAGTGCGCTGCCGGTGAGCGCATAGAGCTGCCAGCCCACCGCGACGGCCCGCATGTGCAGCGCGAGCGTGGACGACACCCGCGAGCACCAGAAGAGATTGAACGGCGTGGTCCGGAAGCGCGGCGTGGACACAGCATAGCGCGGCTTCCGCGGCCGAGTCACGAAGACCCCCACTCGAGGGTGTGAATCGCATACCATCATGGGACTGAGCGGGAGGCCGGCATGCGCGTGCGGTTCTGGGGAACACGGGGGTCGATCGCCAAGGCGGGCTCGGGCACCATCCGCTACGGCGGCAACACCTCGTGTGTGGAGGTGCGGTCCACGGCGGGGACGCTGCTGGTCCTCGACTGCGGCACCGGTGCGCACGGCCTCGGCCAGGCCCTGGCGGCGGCCCGGACGGCGCCGCTGCACGGCCACATGCTCATCACCCACACCCACTGGGACCACATCCAGGGGTTCCCGTTCTTCGCCCCGCTGTTCCTGCAGGGCGACGAGTGGGACGTCTACGCGCCGCGCGGGCTGCGCGAGTCCGTGCGCGAGACGCTGGCCGGGCAGATGCAGTACTCCTACTTCCCCGTCAGCCTCGAGCAGTTCGGCGCGACGATCCGCTACCACGACCTGGTGGAGGGCGTCTTCGCCATCGGCGACATCCGGGTGACGACCCGCTATCTGAACCATCCCGCGCTCGCGCTCGGCTACCGGCTCGAGGTGGACGGCGTCAGCGTCGTGTACGCGACCGATCACGAGCCGCACAGCCGGGCGCTCGCCGAGGGGACTCCGGGTGAGCTCGCGGGCGAGGACCACCGCCATGCGGAGTTCCTCGCCGGCGCCGATCTGGTGATCCACGACGCGCAGTACACCGCCGCCGAGTACCCGGCCAAGGTCGGCTGGGGGCACAGCACCGTGGAGTCCGTCGTGACGGTGGCCAGCATCGCCGGCGCGCACCGGCTGGCCCTCTTCCACCACGACCCGATGCGCGACGACGACGCGGTGGACCAGCTCGTCGTCGACGCCCGCCGCCAGGCCGCCGCGGCGGGGTCCTCGCTCGACGTCTTCGCGGCCGCCGAGGGGCTGGCGCTCGACATCGCCGCCTCCGCGGGGGCGGCGGAGCACGAGTCGGCGACCCCCGCCGAGGCGCAGGCGGCCGTGCCGGCCGAGCTGCTGGCGCAATCGGTGCTGGTGGCGCTCGACGACGCCGCGCTGCGCGAGCCGCTCCTCGAGGCCGCGCGCGCCGACCGGCTGACACCGGTGACCGCCGCCAGCGGCGACGAGGTGCTGATGGCCGTCCGCGCGGCGCCCCCGTCGGTGCTGCTGCTGGGACGCCGCATCGGCGGCGGCGACGGTCTCGAGGTCTGCCGCGAGCTGCGCAAGACCGCCGGCGCCCAGGCCGCCGATCTTTCGATCGTCGTGGTGGCCGCCACCGAGGCCGAGGTCGACCGCGCGGCCGGCTCCGCCGCCGGCGTGACCGACTGGCTCGTCGCCCCGTTCTCGACGCTCTACGCCCGGACCCGGATCCGCGCGTGGGCGCTGCGCCAGGCCTGCCGGTGGATGTCGGCGCCGGTGCCGTCCGACGAGGTCCCGCGCCTTCGCGTGCTGCACTCGCTCGGCATCCTCGACTCGGCGCCGGAGGAGCGGTTCGACCGCCTCACCCGCCTGGCCCAGCGCGTGTTCGACGTCCCGGTCGCCCTCGTGACCCTGGTGGACGCCGAGCGACAGTGGTTCAAGTCCCGGCAGGGGGTGGACCTGCAGGAATCGCAGCGCGAGCTCTCGTTCTGCGCGCACGCGATCAACGACGACAAGGTGTTCGTCGTCTCCGACGCGCTGCTCGACTCCCGTTTCGCCGACCATCCGATGGTGGCGGGCGGCCCGCGCGTCCGCTTCTATGCCGGGCGCCCGTTGCGGGTCCACGGCCACCGCGTGGGCACGCTGTGCGTGCTCGACCGCCGCCCCCGCCAGCTGCGCGACGAGGAAGTGCGGGCGCTGGAGGACCTCGCGGTCCTGGTGGAGCGCGAGCTCAACTCGGACTAGTCGGAGGGACGATGGACTTCGGCCTCTTCTTCCTCATGCAGCGCGACGAGCAGTGGAGCGAGCAGGCCGTCTACGACTCCGACCTCGAGCAGATGCTGGCCGCCGAGCCGCTGGGCTATCACTCCGTCTGGATCGCCGAGCACCACTTCAACGACTACGGCCTCTGCCCGGCGCCCCCGGTGATGGCGGCGTTCGTCGCCGCGCGCACGACGACGCTGCGGCTGGGCATGGGCGTGAGCCTGCTCCCGCTGCACCATCCGGTGGACCTCGCCGAGCAGCTGGCGGTGCTGGACGTGGTGAGCGGCGGGCGGCTGGACGTGGGCATCGGGCGCGGCGGCACGCTGCAGGATTACCAGACGTTCCGGTCGGAGCGGGCGGACGCCCGGCAGCGGGTCGAGGAGGGGATCGCGCTGATGCGGCAGTGCTGGAGCGGCGCCCCCTTCGACTTCACCGGCACGTTCAACGCAGCCGAGCGGCTGCACGTCCGCCCCCGGCCGGTGCAGCGGCCGCATCCGCCGCTGTTCGTCGCGTGCAACAGCGAGGACAGCGTGCTGTCGGCGGCCCGGCTGGGGCTGCCCACGCTGTCGTCCTTCTTCGTGCCGCTCCCCGAGCTCAAGCGGCGGCGCCACCTCTATCGCGAGACCGCGCGCGCCGCCGGCCGCTCCGAGGCGGAGGTCGACGCGCTCGAGCGGCTGGGGTGGGGCATGCGGGTGGTGCACGTGGCGCCCGATCACGCCGAGGCGCTGCGGGCGACCGAGCCGCCGTTCATGAGCTACCAGCGCAAGATGGCGCGGCTGCGCTCGGACGCGACGGGCGGCTCGGTGCCCGACTCCTTCGACCGCTCGCTCCTGCGGCTGCGCTCCTTCGGCGACTACCTGGCCGACGGCTGGGCGCTGATCGGCACGCCCGCCGAGGTGCGCGACAGCCTGCAGCACTACCTCGACGCGACGGGCTGCCAGCGGGTGCTGCTGGTGATGGCGCTGCCGGGGATGGAGACCGCGCTAGTGCTGCGCTCGATGCGCCTGTTCGCGCGCGAGGTGGCACCGGCGCTGACGCCGCTCGCGCAGGGCGGGCGGGTCGGCGTCTGATCGCCGCGGCCGACGTCGTCGTCGTCGGCTCGGGGGCCTTCGGCGCGAGCGCGGCCTATCACCTGGCGCGGCGCGGCGCCCGCGTGGCGGTGGTCGAGCGCGCGGCGCTGGCCTCGCAGACCTCGCCGCGCGCCGCCGGGCTGTCGAGCCAGGTGCGCGCGACCCCCGCTCTCACCCGGCTGGCCCGGCGCGCGGTGGCCAAGCTGGCCGCGTTCACCGACGAGACCGGCCAGCCGCTGCGCTTCACGCAGAGCGGAAGCCTCAAGATCGCGCGCACCGAGCGCGACGCCGAGCAGCTCGCGCGCGAGGTGGCGCGCGGCGCCGCCGCCGGCGTGGCGATCGACTTCGTCTCCCTCGCCGAGGCGCGGCGCCGCCTGCCGATCCTGGGCGAGCGCGGCATCGTCGCGATCACGTGGAGCCCGAGCGACTGCAACGTCGAGCCCGCCGAGCTGCCGCTGGGCTACTGCCGGGCGGCGGAAAAACTCGGGGCCACGCTGCTGCCGCACACGCCGGCCACCGGCTTCGTGATCGGCCCACGGGGCGTGGAGGGTGTGCGCACGCCGGCCGGCACGATCGCCACGCCGGCGGTGGTGGACGCCGCCGGCGGCTGGGCGCGGCTGGTCGCGACGGCGCTCGGCGCGCCGCTGCCGGTCGTGGCCACGCGCCATCAGCTCCTGATCACCGAGCCGATCCCCGGCGTGACGCCCGAGTTTCCGATCGCCCGCGTGATCGACGCCAACGTCTACGTGCGCCACGAGCGCGGCGGGCTGATGCTGGGCGGCTACGAGGCCGATCCCATGCAGGTGGACGCCGCCGCGCTGCCGGCGTCCTTCGACGTCGCCGACCTGCCGCTGGACATCGAGGTGCTGTGGCGGCTGGCGCGCAGCGTGCGCGAGCAGTTTCCGATCTTCCAGGACCCCACGCTGCGCGTCGCCGAGCACCGGGGCGGGCTGCCGACGCTGACGCCGGACGACCGCTACGTGGTGGGACCGCTCCCCGGCGTGGCCGGCGCGTGGGTGATGAGCGGCTGCTGCGTGGGCGGCCTCAGCGTCTCACCCGCGCTCGGCGAGGCGATGGCCGAGTGGATCCTCGACGGCGCGCCCGCGCTCGACCTCTCCGAGATCTCTCCCGCGCGTTTCGCGGGGCACGACCTCGACGAGCCCGACCTCCGCGAGCGCTGCCGCCACGCCTACGCGAGCCACTACCGAAGCTGACCTAGATACCAGTCCCGAATCCGCCGGCGGTCCGGACCGTCGCCGCCTCGCCCATGTGGCCGGCCGAGTGGAACAGGGCGATGCCGCTCAGCACCGCCGCGCGCGGCCGGCCGGGGAACGCCTTCGACAGCGCCTCGGTGCGGGCGCCGAAGGCGCCGTCGTCGGCGGCGCGCTGCACGCGCTCGGTCGTCACCAGGCCCTCCCAGTCTTGCGGACTGAAGCCGGCGACGAGGTCGCGCGTGCGCAGCCCCACCGCGTCGCGGTACTCGCGCAGCGCGCCCGGCTCGATCTGCCCGGTCAGCTCGCTCACCTCGGCGCTCGTCATGCCGATGCCGAAGTCGCGCCGCGTGATCCCGAGCCGCTTGAGCCACGCACCGTCGCAGACCTGCGCGCGCCCGGCGAGGATCGTGTTGACCATGATGTCCTCGCCGCGGGCGATGTGCCACAGCAGCCACGCCACCGAGTTGAGATCCTCGCGCGGGCGGACGCGCATCTGCGCGTCGGTCAGGCCGGTGAAGGTGCGCTCGGCCTGCGACATCTTGTTGCCGCCGACGGCGGCCGAGTGCATGACGGCGTGCTGGTCGAGGAACAGGTCACGGGCATCCATGTGGTCGTCCTCCCTGGAGGTGGATCGGGGGTATTATGCACCCCCTGTGAAGGTCACCCGGCTCGAGACCTACCTGCTCTCCGCGCCGCTGCCCCAGGCGGTGCGCACCTCCACCCATCGGATCACCGCGGTGAGCGAGGTCGTGGTGCGCCTCTCGACGGACGCGGGGTTGGTGGGGATCGGGGAGGGCCACGGGCCGTTCCTCTTCCAGCAGGGTCCCGACGGCCTGCGCGCGGTGAAGGATATCCTGGCCGCGATCACGCCGCTCGTCGTCGGCCAGGACCCGTTCGACGTCGAGCGCATCTGGCAGGAGCTGTTCGCCCTGACGTACACGAGCGTGCGCGGCATTCCCCCGCTCGCCCGGCAGCAGCGCCCGCTGGTGACGGCGCTGAGCGCCATCGACATCGCGCTGTGGGACCTCAAGGGCAAGGCGATCGGCCGGCCGGTGTGGGCCCTGCTGGGCGGCGCGCTCCGCCGGCGGGTGCCCGCCTACGTGACGGGCTTCTACTATCGCGACGGCGAGCGCCCCGACGATCTGGTGCGCGAGGCGGCGATGTACGTCGAGCAGGGCTATCGCACGGTGAAGGTGAAGGTCGGCGGCCTCACGCCGGAGGCGGACGCCGAGCGGGTGGGACTGATCCGCCGGGCGGTGGGCGCCGACGTCGCGATCATGCTCGACGCCAACCAGGGGTGGAACCTGCCGACGGCGGTGCGCGCGGCGGCGCTGTGCGCGCCGCACGACATCTTCTGGCTCGAGGACCCGATGCCCTGGTACGACGAGCGCCGCACGCTCGCGCGGCTCCGGGAGGCCACCGACATCCCGATCGCCGCCGGCGAGACCGAGGTGAGCCCGTTCGGCCTGCGCACGCTGCTGGCCGAGGGGCTGGTCGACTACGTCATCATCGACTCGACGTGGGCGGGCGGGCTGACGACCTGGCGCAAGGCGGCGGTCCTAGCCGAGGTCTACCAGATCCCGATGGCGGCCCACCACGACCCGCAGATCCACGTGCACGCGGTGGCGGCGAGCCCGACCGGCTTCATCCTCGAGTCGTTCGCCGACCCCACGCGCGATCCGCTCTGGTTCGAGCTGTTCCGCGAGCGCCCGGCGATCGTGGACGGCTTCATGGCGCTGCCCGAGGCGCCGGGGCTCGGCCTCGAGCTGCGCGAGGAGACCCTGGAGAAGTACGGCGTGAAGCTGGCCTGAGCGCGCCGGGCGGGGAGCGCGATGCTCATTCTCCGGATCCTGGTGCTGGCGGTGACCGTCACGATGACCGTGATCACGCTGTTCGTCGGCGTGACGGTGCTGCTGGGCGTGGGGTGGCTGACCGTCGCCGTCCCCGTGCTGATCGTCATCGGTATCGTCGCCGCCGGGCGCATGCTCTGGCGGCGCGTGGGCGCGAGGCGTCGGCCGCCGGGCGACGCCCCGCCCGAGTGAGGATCCCATCATCCGGAGAGGAGCCATCATGCCGCGCCTCGCCCCGATCACCGGCAAGTCGGACGTGCCCGCCGAGCACCACGCCGTCGTCGACGCGGTGGAGACGGTGTTCGGCAACGTGCGGGGCCCGTTCAGCATGCTGCTCCACAGCCCGAAGCTCGCCGAGCGGGTGCTGCCCCTCGTGACCTTCTTCCGCGACGCGAGCGTGGTGGATGCGCGGCTGCGCTCGATCGCGATCCTGACCGCCGTGCGCGAGCGCGAGGCGGCGTACGTCTGGGCGGCGCAGGTCGGCGCCGCCCGCCGCAACGGCCTGCGCGACGAGGTCATCGATCTCATCCGGGCCAAGGGCGACGCGGGCGGGCTGGCCGCCGAGGAGCGGGAGATCGTGACCTACGTCCGCCAGCTCATGCGCACGAATCGCGTCGAGCCGGCGGTCTTCGACGCGCTCGCGAAGCGACACGACGCGCAGTGGCTGGTCGAGCTGACGGCGGTGGCGAACTACTTCGCGCTGCTGTCGGGCATCGTCAACGCGTTCGAGGTCGCCCCGCCGCCCGACGGCGACACGCTCCCCGGGTAGCCCCCGCCTCGCGGCCGACCGCACCTCCCGGTGGGGCGCGCCCCACCGGCGGTGCGTCTTATGACGCAGATCATACCCACGCCCCGGCGACCCCGTGTATCCCGGTAGTGAGGTCGACACTCGCGGTCGGAGGACGCACGCATGACAGCGCCGTCGCACTCAGGTGAGGAACCGGTCCCGCTCGGCCAGCGACTGCTCGATCGCCCGTTCCTGCTCCTGCTGGCCGGTCTCCTCGTGATGTCCGCCTTCTACACCCTGTGGGGACTGTACGAGATCTGGAGCCTGCCGCGGGCCACGCTGCCATGACGGCGGTCGCGAAAGGAGCGCCCATGGAACACCTCGAGGCCCACTCGGCGATCGTCGCGCCCCAGGGCACCTGGTGGCGGCCGGCCGGCCGGCAGGAAAAGATGTGGGTCAGCCTCGCCTTCGTGTGGTGCCTGGTCCTCTTCACGATGATGCCCGTCTGGCATTTCAAGGGCGGCCAGAACCCCTCGGGCGTGCGGGCGAGGGTCGACCCCGCCGACTTCGTCGCCCGCGTCGACAAGTTCGTCGAGGACTACAAGGTCGGCGAGGACCACGGCGTGCCGGTGGTGGCGCCGCCGCCGGGCAGCGACATCTACCTGCTCGCCCGGATGTGGCGGTGGTACCCGGTGCTCCGGCTCAAGGAGGGTGCGCACTACACGCTGCACCTCTCGTCGGCGGACATCAACCACGGCTTCAGCCTCTACCCGGTGAACCTCAACTTCCAGATCGTCCCCGGCTACGACTACGGTCTCAAGATCGTCCCCAACAAGGCGGGCGACTTCCGCGTCGTGTGCAACGAGTTCTGCGGCATCAACCACCACATGATGGTCGGCAAGGTCGTCGTCGAGTAGGCGGCGAGGGGAGACAGCGATGGCCACGATCGTCGAGAGGCTGCCGGCGGTGTTCCGCTCACGGACGTGCGAGGTCACCGGCCTCCGGGTCGAGTGGCACGCGGAGACGCTCATCAAGGTCAACGCGGTGGTCGCCGTCGTGACCTTCCTCATCGGGCTCATCGCGGCGTTCGGGGTCGTGATGACCCGGTGGCAGGCGGTGCACCTGCTGCCGGCCGAGCTCTTCTATCGGTTCCTCACGCTGCACGGCCTTAACATGCTCATCTTCTTCATCATCTTCTTCGAGATGGCCGTCCTCTACTTCGCCGGCCCCGTCCTGTTGAGCTGCCGGCTGCCGGCGCCCCGGGTCGGCTGGCTCGCGTTCGGCCTCATGGTGGTCGGGATGCTCGTCGTCAACGGCACCGTGCTGGCGGGGCGCGCCGACGTCCTCTTCACCTCGTATCCGCCGCTGCAGGCGCATCCGCTCTACTACCTGGGCATCATCCTGTTCGCGGTCGGCGCGCTGATCGTGACGGCGCTCTTCTTCGCCACGCTGGTGGTGGCCCGGCGCGAGCGGACGTACACGGGGTCGATCCCGCTCGTCAGCTTCGGCGCGCTGACGGCGGCCATCATCGCCGTGATCGCCCTGCTCCACGGCGCCGCCATCTACATCCCGACGCTGCTGTGGTCGCTCGGCTACATGACGATGGACCCGCAGGTGTACCGCATGGTGTGGTGGGGCCTCGGCCACTCGTCGCAGCAGATCAACGTGGCCGCCCACGTGTCCATCTGGTACCTGCTGGCCGGCCTCACCGTCGGCGGTGTGGTGGTGAACGAGAAGATCAGCCGGATGGCCTTCGTCCTCTACGTGCTGTTCATCTCCATGGCGTCCGCCCACCATCTGCTCGTGGACCCCGGGATGGGGCCGGCGTGGAAGGTGTGGAACACCAGCTACGCGATGTACCTGGCCGTGCTGGCGAGCATGGTCCACGGCTTCACGGTGCCGGCGGGGATCGAGATGGGCCAGCGGCTGCGCGGGCACACGCGCTCCACGTTCGAGTGGCTGAAGAAGGCGCCGTGGGGCGACCCCGGATTCTCCGGCGCCGCGCTGTCCGTCGTCATCTTCGGGTTCCTCGGCGGGATCACCGGCGTGACGATCGGCACCGAGCAGATCAACATCATCGCCCACAACACCCTGCGCGTGCCCGGCCACTTCCACACGACCGTCGTCGGCGGCACCGCGCTGGCCTTCATGGCGGTGACCTACTACGTGCTGCCGCTGATCTTCCGCCGGCGCGTGGCGTTCTGGGGGCTCGCCCGGATCCAGCCCTACCTCTTCGGCATCGGCATCGTGATCCTCGCCATGTCGATGATCTTCCAGGGGATCTTCGGCGTTCCCCGCCGCCACTGGGACGTGTCGTTCGCGAACTCGCCGTTCCCGGTCGAGTACCACCCCGCCGTCCAGCTCTTCCAGGCCACGATGGGTATCGGCGGACTGCTCGCCATCGCGGGCGGCCTCGCCTACGTCGTGATCGCCGTCGTGAGTGTGTTCTTCGGCCGGCCCTTCCGCCTCGCCGACTCCGCCGACCGGTCGGGTGTCCCCCCGGGCGTCTGGAACCTGCCCCGCCAGGTCCACGAGGGCGCCGCCGTGGCGGCGGCGCACCGGACGGGAACGCCGGGCACCATGATCCTCGTGCTGATCTTCTTCGGCTGCTTCGTCCTCTACTACTTCGCGAACTGGAAGATCCTCTCGTTCCTGTGGAAGGTGGGATAGCCATCACGGCCGCCACGCTGCCCGCGCTCGTCCTGCTCCTGTGGCTGACGTCCACGCTGGCGTGGTGGGCGTTCGCCTTCATGCCCTTGCCGCCGGCGCCGCCGGCCTGGCTGGCGGCGGCGCGGGCGGCGTGCTTCGGCCCGATGGACAGCGGGCTGCCCGCCGCCGCCGGCTGGCTGATGCTCGGGGTGGCGCCGGCGAGCTTCCTCGTCGCCATCGTCGTGCTCTGGCGGCCGGAGCTCGGCCCCGCGCTGCGGCAGGCCGCCCGTCGCCGGCTGGGGCAGGGGGTGTTCGTCGCGCTCGCGCTGGCGATCGCGGTCGAAGGGTTCTGGGTCGCCGAGCGCGTGCAGGCCGCGCGCGCGGTCACCGCAGCGGTCCCGGGCCCGCTGACCGACGAGCCGCTGCCGGAGGACTATCCGCGCCGGACGGCGCCGGCGCCGGAGTTCACGCTGGTGGACCAGCACGGCGCCCGGGTGTCGCCGGCGGGGCTGCGCGGCCGCCCCGTCGTGGTGACATTCGTCTTCGCTCACTGCCAGACGATGTGCCCGTTCATCGTCGCGACCCTGAAGCGGGCCGCGCCGGCGGGCACCCCGGTGCTGCTGGTGACGCTGGATCCGTGGCGGGACACGCCCAACACCCTGGCCGCCACCGCGGCGCAGTGGGGGCTGCCGGCGACGTTTCACGTCCTCTCCTCGCGCACGGTGGACGACGTGGTGCGGGTCGCCGGCGCCTGGGGCGTGACCCTCGAGCGCAACGAGCAGACCGGCGACATCGTGCACCCCGGCCTCGTGTTCCTCCTCGACGCCGAGGGACGGCTCGCCTACACGTTCAGCAATCCGCCCGCGGCCTGGGTCCGGGAGGGCCTCGACCGTCTCGACCGCGCGCATGTTCTCGCCCGCTGAGGTCTACGCCCGCCACGAGGTCTGGCGGCCGCGCGCCACCCGCTGGCTCGAGAGGGTCGTGGGCGGCGCCGATCGCGTCTTCGACCGGGCCTACTCGTCGGCGTACAACCCGCTCTACCGCACCGGCACCCTCGCCTCCCTGTCCCTGACGGTGGCGCTGGTCACCGGCGTCTACCTCCTCTTCGTCTACGAGATCGGCCGCCCGTGGGACTCGGTGGCGGCCATCCAGCGCGACGCGTGGCTCGGCCGCTGGATCCGCGCGCTCCACCGGTACGCCTCCGACGCCGCCGTCGTCGCGGTCGCCCTCCACGTGCTGCGGCTGCTCGTGCAGGGCAAGACGTGGGGACCGCGGGCGCTGGCGTGGATCACCGGCGTCCTGCTCGCCGGCATGATGTTCCTGTCTGCGATCACCGGATTCGTGCTCGTCTGGGACGGCTTCGGCCAGAAGCTCGCGGTGGCGGGCGCGCGAATGCTCCGGTTGCTCCCGCTCTTCCCCGAGCCGCCCGATCGGGCCTTCGTGGGCGACGCGCCGGTGCCGGCGCAGTTCTTCTTCATGAACCTCTTCCTGCACGTGGCCGTTCCGCTCGGGATGGTGTGCTTCCTGTGGCTGCACACCGCGCGGCTGGCGCGCGCCGCCTGGTTCCCCGAGCGCCGGGTGGCGCTGGCCTCGCTGGCCGGGCTCGTCGTCCTCTCGGTGGCGTGGCCGGCGCCGCTTGCACCGAAGGCCGATCTGCTGGCGATCCCCGGGCGCGTCGCCACCGACTGGCTCTACGGCTTCTGGCTGCCGCTGGCGGACCTCTCGCCGGCGGGGGCGCTCACCGCGTTCGGCCTGCTCACCGCGGCGCTCGTCGCGGTGCCGTGGCTGCTGCGACCGGCGCCGGCGGCGCGACCGGCGCCGGCGGCGGTGGATCCCGAGAAATGCGAGGGGTGCGAGCAGTGCTTCCAGGACTGCCCGTACGACGCGATCCGGATGATTCCCGGCACGCGCGGGGAGCGCTATCCGCTGCTCGCCGAGGTCGTGCCCGACCTCTGCGTGAGCTGCGGCCTCTGCACGGGCTCGTGCGCCTCGCTGGCCATCGGCCCGCCCGCGCGCACGGCGCGCGACCAGCTGGCCGCGGCGCGGCAGCTGGTGGCCGGCTGCGCCGACGCCGGGCGCCGCGCGCTGCTCGTCGTCTGCCGGAGCAACGACGGGCTCGCCGACCGGCTGCGCCGCCGGTACGCGGGCGATCCGGCCACGGCGTGCTTCGAGGTGGACTGCGCGGGAGCGCTGCACCCGGGGACCGTCGCCTACCTCGGCCGCCACTTCGCCGACACGCTCGTCGTGGCGTGCCCGCCGCAGAACTGCCTGCATCGGGAGGGCACCACGCTGGCCCACGCGCGCATCCTCGAGGAGCGCCGTCCGGCCGTCGCCGGGCAGATCGGGCGGTTGCCCGTCGGCGTGCTCGACGCCGCGCTCGGCGATTGGCCCCGCGTGGTCGCCGCGATCGACGCGCGCCGGGCCGTCCCCGGCGCGGGCGCGGCGCGCGGCCCGCGCCGGCCGGCCGCGGTGGCGCTCGGCGCGCTCCTGCTGGTCCTGCTGGCGGCGGCAAGCCGCGCGCCGCAGGGCGCGGACGCCGATCACGCGGTGCTGCGGCTGGGCTGGCGCCTGGCCGGCCAGACGCGGGAGCGCTGCCGTGACCTCACGGCCGAGGAGCTGGCCGCGCGGCCGGTCCACATGCGCCGCCCACGCGAGTGCGTCAGCGAGGTGCTCACCTACGAGCTGACCGCCGCCGTGGACGGCCGCGTCGTGATGCGCAAGCGGGTGGCCTCGCCCGGGCTGCGCGGGGACCGGCCGCTGAGCGTCGAGGAGGAGCTGGACGTCGCGCCCGGCGAGCACGTCGTGCGGGTGACCTTCACCCCCGAGGATCCGGCGAGCGGCGGCGTGACGCTGGCGTTCGAGGAGACGGTCCGCTTCGCCCCCGCGCGCGTCGTGCTCGTCGCCTACGACAACGCCCGCCTGCGGGCGCGGTAGGCGGGCCGGTCAGCCGGCGGCGTCCTCCAGCGCCCGCGCCACGGTGGTCAGCACCTTGATCCGCGCGTGGTTCTTGTCGTCGGCCTCGACGAGGACCCACGGCGCCTCGTGCGTGCTCGTCCGCTCGATCATGTCGCACGCGGCGGTCACGTAGGCGTCCCACTTCTCGCGGTTGCGCCAGTCTTCCTCGGTGAGCTTGTACTGCTTGTAGGGCGTCACCTGCCGGTCCTTGAAGCGCTGCAGCTGCTGCTCGGGACTCACCATGAGCCAGAACTTGACCAGGACGCAGCCGAACTCGGTGAGCTGCTCCTCGAACGCGTTGATCTCGGTGTAGGCGCGCTGCCAGTCCTCGCGGGCGCAGAACCCCTCGATCCGCTCGACGAGGACGCGGCCGTACCACGAGCGGTCGAAGACGGTCACGCGCCCCAGCCGCGGCAGGTGGCGCCAGAAGCGCCAGAGGTAGGGGCGCGCGCGCTCCTCGTCGGTGGGCGCGGCGACCGAGATGACCTCGTAGTTCCGCGCGTCCATGCACCCGGTGAGCCGGCGGATGGCGCCGCCCTTGCCGGCGGCGTCGGGCCCCTCGAAGACCAGGATCATCGACTTCCGCAGCTCGCGGAGGCGGCGCGAGTGCAGGGCGATGGGCGCCTGCAGCCTGTCCAGCGCCGTGTCGTAGTCCTCGTCGGAGAGGACCTGGGTGAGGTCGAGCTGGTTGAGGATGTTGACCGGCTTGGCCCGGGGCCGGTCCGGCGCGGTCTCCGCCGGGCGGGCCGCGTCCAGCGCGCCGAGCCGCTCCTCCAGCGCCTCCAGCAGCGTCCGCGCGACGGTGAGGTCGCGGTAGCGCCCGTTCTTCGCCTCGATGATGTGCCAGGGGGACTCGGCGGTGGACGTGCGCCGGAGCGCCCGCTCCGAGATCCGCACGAACGTGTCGTACTTCTTGAAGAACTTCCAGTCCATCTTGGTCACGCGCCAGGCCTGGGCCGGATCGCGCTCGAGCGTGCGCAGCCGTTTCTTCTGCACCTTGCGGGAGAGGTGCATCCAGAACTTGAGGACGAGGGTGCCCTCCTGGTGGAGCATCCGCTCGAACTCCACGATCCGGTCGAGCGCCTGATCGAGCTCGCCGTCGCCGATGCGCTTGAACACGCGATCGACGATCGGCATCGAGTACCACGACCCGAAGAAGATCCCGAGCGTCCGCTTGGCGGGCAGGACCCGCCAGAAGCGCCACATCGGCGGCCGCTCGCGCTCCTCGTCGGTGGGATCCCACATCGCGTGCACGCGGACGCCGCGCGCGTCGAGCCACTCGAGGAGCAGGTTGACCGTCTCGGACTTGCCCGCCCCCTCCACGCCGCCGATGACGATGACGACGGCGAGGTCCGAGGCCCCGAGCCGCTTCTGGGCGGCGAGGAGCGCGGTGCGCACCTTGGGCGCCTCGCGCTTGTACTCGGCCTTGTCGATCTTGTTGCCGATCTCCGCGGACTCGAACATGGCTATCCTCCCACCGGCGCCAGCGTCAGCAGCGCTTCGAGATTGCGCCAGAGAACCCGCTCCTTCTCGTCGGGGCTGAGGGACTTCAACCCCTGCACCCAGGCGACGGGGGAGGGATGCCAGGGCACGAAGGGCCAGTCGCTGCCGAGCACCACGCGGTCGGCGCCCACCTCGTCGAGCAGGAAGCGGAGCGCCTTCTCGCTGCCGACCACGCTGTCGTAGTAGAGTCGGCGCTGGTAGGCGCTCGGCGGCTGCCGGCTCCCGCCGCGGGACTCGGGCCGCCCCTGCCAGCCGCGGTCGAGGCGCCCCATCGCGAAGCACGCCGGGCCGCCGCCGTGGGCGACGCAGACCCGGAGATCCGGACACGCGTCGAGGATCCCGCCGAAGATCAGGATCGCGACGACGATCGCGTCCTCGACGATGACGCCCAGGCTGTTGAAGAGGCCGTACCGGGTCGTGCGCTGCAGCATGAAGTTGTGCTGCGGCTGCGGGTGGAAGAAGAGGACGGCCCTCATCGCCTCGGCCGCCTTGAACAGCGGTAGGAACCGGGGCTCGTCCCAGTTCTCGCCGTTCACGACCGTGTCGAGCTCGGCCCCCTTGAGCCCCAGCACGGTCACCGCCCGCTCGAGCTCGTCGATCGCCGCCGTCACGTCCTGCACGGGCAGCGTGCCGAGGCCGGCGAAGCGCCGGGGCCACTGCCGCGTCATCGCGGCGATCTCGTCGTTGACCTCGCGCGCCAGCGCGCGGCCCTGCGCGGCGTCGAGGTGGTAGCCGAAGAACGGCGTGTGGATGGAGACCACCTGCACGTCCACGCCCTGCGCGTCCATGTCGGCGATCCGCTCCTCGGGGGTGAAGCGCACCTTGGGCGAGGCGAAGGCCGTGCGGCGGCCGCCGCCCACCACGACGCCGAGCCCCTCGCCGGGCTCGTGGCGGAAGCCGTGCCAGTCGCGACGGGCCTGGGCGGCCTGCCACAGCGCCGTCGGGACGAGATGGGCGTGGACGTCGATGGTTCGCATGAGCGCGCTTCCTCCGCGCCTCATCTTACTTGACGCGGGCGGGCTCCGGCCCTAGCCTCTGGCCACGTACCGGACCACTCGCACGGGAGGATCACATGACGCCATTCCGGCTCCTGCCCTGGCTGGCCGCCGTCCTCGTCCTCGGGGCGACCTCGGCGGGCGCCGCGCCGCCGGCGCCGGCGGGTCAGATCACGGTGGCCTGGCACGTCACGATCGCGCCGAGCTGGTTCGATCCCTCGACGGCGCCGCCGCAGATCACCCCGTTCGGCATCCTCTACGCGATCCACGACGCGCTCGTCCGCCCGTACCCCGGCCAGAAGATGGGGCCGAGCCTCGCCGAGTCGTGGAAGGAGAGCCCGGACGGCAAGACCTACGAGTTCACGCTGCGCGCCGGGTTGAAGTTCCACAACGGCGAGCCCGTGACCACCGAGGACGTGAAGTTCAGCTTCGAGCGCTATAAGGGCGCGGGCGCCAAGGTCCTCCAGGCGCACGTGACGTCGGTGGAGATCGTCAGCCCGCTGGTGGTGCGCTTCCACCTCAAGGAGCCGTGGCCGGACTTCATGACGTTCTACGGCACCACCGCCACCGCCGCCGGCATCGTCGTGCCCAAGAAGTACCTCACCCAGGTGGGCGACGACGGGTTCCGGAAGCACCCGATCGGCGCCGGCCCGTACCGCTTCGTGAGCCACACGCCCGGGATCGAGATCGTGCTCGAGGCCAACCCCGGCTACTGGCGGCGCGTCCCCGCGGTGAAGACCATCATCATGAAGAGCGTGCCCGACGCCAACACGCGCGCCGTGATGCTCAAGAGCGGCGAGCTCGACATGGCCTTCGTCCTCGACGGTCCCGACGCGGAGAGCCTCAAGCGCGACGGGCGCTTCCAGGTGGTGTCGTCCAAGCACGCCTCGATCTTCTGGATCGAGTTCGCCGAGCAGTGGGATCCGAAGTCGCCCTGGCACGACAAGCGGCTGCGGCAGGCCGTCAACCTCGCGCTGAACCGCCAGCAGATCAACCAGGCGGCGTGCCTGGGCCTCTGTCCGCCGGCGGGCGTGATCGTGCCGCGCGTCATGGAATTCGCGCTGCAGGTCGAGCCGCCACCCTACGATCCGCAGAAGGCCAAGCAGCTGCTGACCGAGGCCGGCTATCCCAACGGGCTGGATGCCGGCGACTTCGCGGCCATTCCCGGCTTTCCGACCGTGGCCGAGGCGGTGGTGAACTACCTCAACGCGGCCGGCGTCCGCGTCAGGCTGCGCGCGATGGAGCGGGCGGCGTTCTACGCCGAATGGAAGGACAAGAAGCTGCGCGGGATCTTCATGACCGCGGTGGGCAACTCCGGCAACGCGGCCAGCCGGGTGGAGTCGTTCATCCAGTCCACGGGCGCCTACGCCTACGGCGGCTACCCGGACATCGACGACCTGTTCGTGCAGCAGGCGCGCGAGCGTGACGTCAAGCGGCGGGAGGCGCTGCTCTTCAAGATCCAGCAGCTCACGATCGACCGGGTCATGTACGCCCCCGTCATGGACCTGCGCGTGCTGATGGGTATCGGCCCCCGCGTGGCCAAGCACACGATCACCGACGTGTGGATGAGCCCGTGGCCGTCCTACGAGGACATCGAGCTCAAGAACTGAGAGGAGATACCCGATGAGCGAGCCGACACAGCGCTTCAGCGCGAGCCTGGCCCGGGATGCCGTGTACGCGACGGGGCTGCGCAGCTTCATGGAGTACCGCGACCTCGGGATTGCCGACGCGACCCACGGCCGGTTCCGCGCCCACGTCATCCGGATCAAGAAGGAGGCGGCGGGCGCCCACGCGCTGCACACGACCGGGCTGCACCGTCACGACTGCGACTTCCAGATGTTCTACGTGCTGAAGGGCTGGATCAAGTTCGTCTACCAGGACGAGGGCGAGCGCACGTTCCAGGCGGGCGACTGCGTCCTGCAGCCGCCCAACATCGTGCACAACGAGCTGGACTGCTCCGACGACCTGGAGGTCCTCGAGATCTACTCGCCCGCCGTCCATCCGACCGTGGTGCTGGACCGGCTGCCCGACGCCGCCGCGGCGGCGCACTGAGCGGGCGGCCGCCCGTGCCCGAGACGATCACCGCCGCCGCCCTCGCCCGCCTGCTCGAGACGGGCGCCGCGCTCGCCCTCGTCGACGTGCGCGAGCACGGCGAGTTCAACCCCGCCCACATCCCCGGCGCCAGCGCGCTGCCGCGTCGCCAGCTCGAGACGCGCATGGGCCGCCTCGTGCCGTTCCGGGGCGCCCTCGTGGTCGTGTGCGACGACACCGGACGGCGGGCGGCGCTGGCCGCCGCCACGCTGGAGCGCATGGGCTACCGCCGGGTGGCCGTCCTCGAGGGCGGCGTCAACCGCTGGGCCAGCCAGGGGCAGCCCACCGAGTGGGGCATGAACGTGCCCAGCAAGGACTTCGGCGAGAAGGTGGAGGTCCAGCACCACGTCCCCACCATCGACGCTGACGAGCTGGCGGCCCGCCAGCGCCGGGGCGAGGAGCTGCTGATCCTCGACACGCGCACGCCCGAGGAGTACCGGCGCTTCTGCATCCCCGGCGGCCGCAGCGCGCCGGGGGGCGAGCTGGCGCTGCGCATCCACGACCTCGTGCGCGAGCGCCCCAACGCGACGATCGTGGTGAACTGCGCCGGCCGCACGCGCAGCATCATCGGCGCGCGCGTGCTGCAGCGCCTGCGGCTGCCCAACGTCGTCAGCCTGCGCAACGGCACGTCGGGCTGGCTGCTGGCGGGGCTCGAGCTGGAGCGCGGCGCCGACCGGGTCGCGCTGCCGGCCCCTTCGGCCGAGGGGCGCGCCGCCGCCGAGGCATTCGCCGCGCGCGTGGCCGCCGAGGACGGCGTGCGCCTGCTGGCGGTGGACGAGCTGCGCAAGACGATGGCGCGCGCGGGCGACGCCCCGGTCTACCTGATCGACGTGCGCACGCGCGAGGAATACCTGGCCGGTCACATCCCCGGCTTCTGGTGGATGCCCGGCGGCCAGGCGGTGCAGCGCGCCGACGACACGGTGGCGGTGCGCGCCGGCACGGTCGTCTTCTGCTGCGACGGCACCGCGCGCGCGGCGGTGACCGCCTCGTGGTATCGGCAGATGGGGTTCACCGACGTCGCTGCCGTCGCGGGCGGCACCACCGCGTGGGCGGCGGCGGGGCTGCCGCTGGCCGCCGGCGCCGACGAGCCGGTCGAGCCGCTGGTCGCCGCGGCGGCGGCGCGCGTGCGCGGAGTCTCGCCGGCCGAGCTGGCGTCGCGCCTGGCCGCCGCCCGTTCCCCCGTGGTGCTCTACGTGGATCCGAGCGATCGCTTCGCCGCCGGTCACGTGCCCGGCGCGCGCTGGGCGCCGCGCGGCTGGCTCGAGCCGCGCATCGCCGAGCTGGTCCCGGACACCAGCGCGCCGATCGTCGTGACCGACGAGGACGGCGGCGACGCCGTGCTCGCCGCGGCGACGCTGCTGGAGCTGGGCTACGCGGACGTGGCCGCGCTGGCCGGCGGCACCGCGGCGTGGCGCGCCCAGGGCCGGCCGCTCGAGTCGGGGCTCACCGGCGTGCTGCGCCCGCCCGACGACGTGGTGCCGGCCGGCCCCGACCGCAGCTTCGCCGACATGATCAACTACCTGCGCTGGGAGGAGCGGCTGGGGCACAAGTACGCGCCCCCCGGCGGGAGCTGACCGCGCGGGACCCGGCGCCAGCCGTCAGTCGGGAATGCCGGCGGTGACGGTGATCTCGATCAGGAGGTCGGGGGAGTTCAGCGTGGCCACCGTCACCGTCGTCCGCGCCGGCTTGTCGGCCGGGAAGTACTTCGCGTACTCCTCGTTGTAGGCGGCGAGATCCTGCACCCGCGTGAGGTAGGTCGTCGCGGTCAGCACGTTGTCGAGCGACGTGCCGGCGGCGGTCAGGATCGTCTTGATACGCTCGAGCACGTTGCGCGTCTGCTCGCGGATGTCCCGGCCGAGCTCGCCGCTGACCGGATGCCGCCCGGTCTGGCCGGCGACGAAGACGAGGTTGCCGAACCTCGTGGCCAGCGACAGGTTGGGGTTCGCCGCCGCCGCCGTCACCCGGACGATCTCTTTTTTGGCCATGGTTGTCCCTCTCCGGCGACCAGCAGTACACGAAGGCGCGCGCCCGGGCAATCCCGTCTATGATGACGCCGTGAAGCTCGGGCTGAGCATCGGCTACTCGGGGGCGGAGCTGAAGCTGCCGGTGGACACGGTGCTGCTCGCCGAGCGTCTCGGCTTCGACTCGGTGTGGACGGCGGAGGCGTACGGCTCCGACGCGCTCACGCCGCTCGCCTACCTCGCCGCGCTCACGAAGCGCATCCGCCTCGGCACCGGGATCATGCAGCTCGCCGCGCGCCCGCCCGCCGCCGCCGCGATGGCGGTGGGAACGCTGGACGCTCTGGCGGGGGGCGGGCGCGTCATTGCCGGGCTCGGGGTGTCCGGCCCGCAGATCGTCGAGGGGTGGTACGGCCAGCCGTGGGGCAAGCCGTACTGGCGCCTGCGCGACTACGTGACGATCATGCGCAAGGTGTTCGAGCGCAAGGAGCCGGTGGCCCACGCCGGGCGCGAGATCGCGCTGCCCTACACCGGGCCCGGCGCTCTCGGCGTCGGCAAGCCGCTCATGACGATCCTGCACATGAACCCGCGGCTGCCGATCTGGCTCGGCACCGGCACCGAGGCCAACGTGAAGCTGACCGCGGAGATCGCCGATGGCTGGCTGCCGCTGGGCTTCGTGCCGCGGCTCATGCCGATGCTGCGCCCCTGGCTCGAGGAGGGGTTCCGGCGCGCGGGGAGCGGCAAGGGGTTCGCCGACTTCGAGATCCAGCCGCGCGCCGAGGTGGCGATCACCGACGACGTGCGCGGTGCGCTGGCGCGCATGAAGCCGCGGGTGGCGCTCTACGTCGGCGGCATGGGCCACCGCGACAAGAATTTCCACAAGGAGATGATGGTCCGCCGCGGCTTCGGCGACGCCGCCCAGCGCATCCAGGAGCTGTTCCTCGCCAAGCGGAAGGACGAGGCGACCGCCGCCGTCCCCGACGAGTTCTGCGACGAGATGGCGCTGGTGGGGCCGGTCGCGCGGATCCGCGAGCGCTACCGCGCCTGGGCCGACTCCGGTATCACCGGGCTCACGATCGTCACCGACCAGCCCGCGGCGATGGAGCTGATGGCGAGCCTGCGCTGAGCGCGGGGTTGGCCTGCTCGAACGACCGGTCGTCGGGCGCGGGCATCACGTGGCCGCACGCCTTGCACGTGCGGTGCTCGAGCGAGCCGTAGTATTCGCGATAGGCCGCGCTGACCGGGTTCTCGGCATAGTCGCGCACCTCGAACACCGCCTCGTAGACCTGGGCGCGGCACCGTTCGCAGAACCAGAGGAACCGGTCGCGCTCCCCCGGGTGCCGCCGTCGCTCCGTGACGAGCGCGAACGCGCCGGGCGGGAAGCGTGGCGAGTGCGGCACCCCGGGCGGGCAGTACATGTACTCGCCCTCGCGGAGCACGCGGACCTTCTCCTCGCCCTCGGGGGTGAGGTAGTGCAGGCGCATCTCCCCGCGCAGCTGCAGCATCGTCTCGGCGGACGGGTTGACGTGGAACTCGCTCCGGTAGGCGCGCCCGTTGGCGACGAAGGCGAGGGACTCGGCCTCCTGCCAGAGCACGGTGACCTGCCGCCCTTCCGTCATGATCGCGTTCAGATCGACGAACCGGCAGTCGGCCATCGCGGGCACCTCCATGGCGCCGATCTTACCGGGCGAGGCAGCCGCCGTCCACGGCGGAGAGGGGATCCATCCGGGCGCCGTCCTCAGGTCTGGAGATCGCCGACCGCCGCCGCCAGCGCCTCGAGCTCGCCGCGCCAGGACGCCGGCGCGGTGGCCGGACGCACGACGAACTTGGAGAAGCCGACGGCGATGAAGCGCTCGACGAGCTCGCGCAGCGCCGGGCGGCCGACCGGCATGAGCTCGAGCGCCCGCGGCCGCCGGGCGGCGAGCGCCCGCGCGGCGGCGGGCTCGAGGGGCGCCGCCGCGTAACCGATGCTGACGCCGAAGTGCTCGCGGCTGATCGAGCGCCCGGCCCGCGCCGCCGCGTCGTCGATCACGACGCGTCCGGCGGCCGCCTCCTCGGGCGTGCACAGCGAGGGCAGCCAGCCGTCGGAGAGCCGGCCGCAGCGCTCCAGGGCCGCCGGCACCGTGCCGCCGAGCCACACCTCGAGCGGCTGCTGCACGGGCCGGGGCCACAGCGTGACGTCGCGGAAGCTGCCGGCGGCGCCGTCGTGGCTCACCGTCTCGCCCGCCCACAGGCGCCGCAGCAGCGGCAGCGCCTCGTCGATGAGGGCGCCGCGGCGCTTGGGGTCGACCCCGATGGCCTCGCGCTCCGGCGGGTAGGTGAGCCCGGGCACCAGCGTCACCAGCAGCCGCCCCCGGCACAGCACGTCGAGGCTCGCGAGCTGCTTGGCCAGGCGCAGCACGTTGCGCCCCGGCAACAGCATCGTGGTCCCGACCTTCACCTTCGGATTGCTCGCGGCCGCCCACGCCAGCCCCACCGCGGGATCGAGCACGGGGCCGGTCAGCACCTCGGAGAGCCAGAGCGAGTCGAACCCCAGCTCGTCGACCCCCGTGACGAGCTCGGCCAGCGCCTCGGGCGTCGCGCTGGTACCGGCGGCGCCGATGCCGATGCGGATCTTCATGGTCAGGCCGGCTCCAGCCCCACGATCTCGTTGAACCGGCCGAACCCGATGTAGAGCGTCGTGTGGGCCACCAGCTCGATGATCTCCGCCTCCGAGAAGTGGCGGCGCATCTCCGCCCAGAGCCCGTCGTCCACCTTGTGGTGGTCGACGGCGAGCCGGTCGGCGAAGTGGATGGCCGCCCGCTCGCGCGGGCTCAGCAGGTCCGATGATTCGTCGTCGATCGCCGCGATCTTCGCCTCGGTCGCCCCCGCATGCCGGGCCCCGGCATAGCGCACGCTCAGTCAGTAGTGGCAGCGGTTCAGCGCGGCGATCTTGAGCCGGACCAGCTCGCGCAGCACCGGATCGAGCGTGCCCTCGCGCGCCAGCGCGGCGCGGAACGCCGCGAGCGCCTTCAGCACGCCGGGGTTGCGCGCGTACGTGCGCGTGCTCGCCGAGGTGCCCGACTGGCGCTCGGCCTCCTCGCACAGGTGCCGGATCTCCGTGTCGACCTCGTGGATTCCGAGCGGCTCGATCCTCGCCATCCTCGCCTCCTTGTCTCGATCGGGGTCCGTCACGCCTCGTGCACGCGCGCCAGCACCGACGGCAGCGCTGCCACCACCTCGCGCAGGCAGCGGCGGATGCGGGTGATGTTCTCGTCCGCCTTCGGGGGGATCTCGCCGCGCGTCACCTGCGCGATGAGCTCCTCGCGGGTGGTCGTGATCAGCAGCGAGGCGTTGATCTCGAGCTGGATCGCGTGGACGCGCCGGGCGCGGGGCTGGCCGCAGGTGGCCACGATGTTGCCACCGGTGTAGCCGCTGACGTTCTCGTGCACCGCGAAGCCGTGGCGGGTGAAGATCGCGGCCACCGCCGCCGCGAGCGGCGGCGCGCACGTCGCGTCGTGGCGCGTGCCGAGGATCACCTGATGGTCCTGCATCCGGCGCGGGCTGCCGGTGTGGCCGTCGAGGAGCAGCGCGTAGCCGTAGGCGTGGCGGAGATCGGCGAGCAGCCGCTCCAGCGCCGCGTAGTAGGGGTCGTAGAGCGCGCGCAGCCGCTCCTCGAGGTCGGCGAGCGCGAGCGGCCGGGCGAAGATGGGGGCGTCGCGCATGGTGTGCGTGCGCACCACCCCGCGGCGCGACCGCACCTCGCCGTCGCGGTGCTCGAAGTCGTCGCGGCGGCGGTTGACGTCCACGAACATGCGCGAGAACGGGGTGGCGAGCACGGTGGCGCCGTGCTCGTGCAGGTCGGCGTAGAGATCGCCCGCGAAGGTGTCGGCGAAGCCGTAGGCGAACGTCTCGAACGACGGCTCGCGGTAGTCGGCGCGGGTGATGTGGGGCAGCGGCTCGGTCCCGTAGTGGGGCACGCTCACCAGCACCGGCGTGCGCGTGCCCGGCGCCGGATGGCGGACGATCGGGAACGGCGTCGCGGCGCTCACTCGCGCAGGTGGCGCTCGAGGATGGCGCGGAACTCGCCGGGCAGGACCACGCCGCCCATCAGCTCGCTGGTCTCGACGAAATACGGGCGCCCCAGCGTCGTGCCGTCGGTGAGCCAGAGCGTGAGCCAGTAGCGGGGCTCGCCGGCCGTGTGGGCCAGCGGCGTGCGTGTCGGGCCGCGCACGATCATGTCCACGAGCGCCTCGACGTCGGTCGGCGACGTGATCGTCGCCGGGTGGCTCGGCGTCCCCGACGCCGGCTCGCCGCGCTGGACGTCGATCGCCCGCACCCGGCCGCCGACACGGTAGAGATCGGCGCCGACCTTCGCCTGCGGATTGCGCCAGGTCTGGTAGAGGAAGATCCGGTCCCGCCAGACGGCGGCGAGGCGGAAGCTGGTCGCGTGGCCGCGGATCGTGTAGATCCGGGTGCCGGTGGGCAGGAAGGCCGCCGACGCGTCCACCCCGTACGGGCAGCCGCGCGGATCCTCCCCGAACGAGCACTCGACGGTCGCGAACTCGACGCCGAGATCGGCGTGAGTGAGCGCGCGGCCCGGCTCCTCGGCCCATCGGATGTAGTCGATGCCGTCGAACGTGACGTAGTCGAGCAGCGTCGAGCCGCCGGCGCCGGCCCAGACGACGAAGCCGACGAGGCCGAGCGCCAGCGCCCGGACGCCTCGCGCGGCCCGCCCGCGCGTCATGCCGGCCAGGCCGCCGCGTGCGTGCCGAGCGGGACCGGCGGCCGCGCCCACGACGCCGGCGTCTCGGACAGCCGCGCGACGGGCACGACGTGCCGCAGCCGCCCGAACGCGCTGTCGCGCTCGGCGAACAGATCGGCGACGTCGGCGGGCGTCTGGTCCGTCACGGCGCGGCCGCTGACACGGCCCAGCGTGTCCACCCAGCGCCCCGTCTGCACGAGCGAGACGCGGACGAGATAGCTGCCCCCCTCGCGCGCCCGCCGGACCAGCGCCAGGAGCGCGCCGAGCGCCGCCAGGTACCCGGTGGCGTGGTCCACGACCTGCGCGGGCAGGTGGTGCGGGCGATCGAGCCCGCCGCCGAAGCCGTGCTCGTGGGCGAGACCGCTCACCGACTGGATCAGCGTCTCGAACCCGCGCCGCTCGCGCCACGGCCCCACGTGGCCGTACGCCGAGAGCGTGACGTAGACGATCCCGGGGCGCAGCCGCGCGACCTCCTCGGGCGCGAAGCCCAGCCGCGCGAGGGCGCCCGGCCGGTACGACTGCGAGAAGACGTCGGCGCCCGCGACGAGGCGGCGCAGGGCCTCGGCGTCCCCGGCGCGGCGCAGGTCGAGTGACGCGGCCAGCTTGCCAAAGCCAAAATCGATCACGTGATACGGCAGGGTCGGCAGGTGCGGGCTCGACACGAGCAGGACGTCGGCGCCGTGCGAGGCCAGCGTGCGCCCGCACTCGGGGCCGGCGATGACGCGGGTGAGATCGAGCACGCGCACGCCGCCCAGCGGGCGGTCGCCCCGGCCGCACGGCTCGGGCGGCGAGTCGCCGATGCGCACGATCTCGAGGACGGGCAGGACGCCGATCGCGCGCGCGTGCGGATGCGTGAGCCATTCCTCGCGCGAGCGGACCAAGCCCGCCGGCAGCCCGGCGGCGCTCAGCGCGTCCTCGAGGTCCTGCCCCTTCCAGCCGGCGACGGCGGCCGCCATCGCCTCCCGCGTCTCGGTGCCGCCGAAGAACGTGACGTGGCCCGCGCAGTGGTGCGGCAGGTTCGCGTGGATCTGCACCCAGCGGCCGTCGACGGTGGGATAGAAGCCGAACAGCGGGTTGCGGTCGTGCGCGGCGGCGCCGTCCACGCGCAGATAGCGCTCACTGCGGAAGGCCGCGATGGCGGCGCGCGTGTCGACGGCCACCGATTGCGCGCGGCCGGTGCGCTGGCGCCACACCTCGGTCGCCGCGAGCGCTGCCGCCGCGATCGTCGCCGCCGCCGCCGTGCCGATCTTGACGTCGGTCGGGACCAGCGGATCCTCGCCGGTCAGCGTGACGCGCTCGAGCGCCGCCGGCTCGCCCCCGGCGCTCTCCCAGACCTGCCGAAGCGCGGCGGCGGGGGTCGTCATGACGCTGCCAACGTAATCCGCCGCCGCCGGCGGGTCAAGACGGCGGCATCCGGCGTATCCTGACGGTCGTGCGCGTCCACCTCGTCGACGGCACGTACGAGCTGTTCCGCTACTTCCTCTCGCCGGCGGCGGCGTTCGACCGGAGCGCGCCCCCGACGCTGCGGGCGGTGCGCGGCGTCGTCGGCTCACTCCTCGGCATGCTCGAGGGCGGCGTCACGCACCTGGGCGTGGCCACCGATCACGTCATCGAGTCGTTCCGCAACGCGCTCTGGCCCGGCTACAAGACGGGCGAGGGGCTCGACCCGCTCCTCGCCGCCCAGTTCCCGCTGCTGGAGGAGGCGCTGACCGCGCTCGGCGTGGTCGTCTGGCCCATGGTCGAGTTCGAGGCCGACGACGCGCTGGCCGCGGCGGCGGCCATGGCCGCCGCCGACGCGCGCGTCGAGCAGGTCGTCATCGGCACGCCCGACAAGGACCTGGCGCAGTGCGTGCGCGGCGAGCGGATCGTCCAGCTCGATCGGCGCACGGGCGAGGTTCGCGACGAGGCCGGGGTGCGGGACAAGTTCGGTGTCCCGCCCGCGTCGATCCCCGACTGGCTGGCGCTGGTGGGCGACAGCGCCGACGGCTACCCCGGCCTGCCCGGCTGGGGGGCCAAGTCCGCGGCGACGGTGCTCGCCCGCTACCACCACCTCGAGGATATTCCCACGCCGGCCGCGGACTGGGACGTCGCCGTGCGCGGCGCCGAACGGCTCGCGGCCACGCTGGCGGCACAGCGCGCGCGCGCGCGCCTGTTCCGCACCCTCGCCACGCTGCGCACGGACGCGCCGATCGGCGCCGACGTTGACGCGCTGCGGTGGACGGGCCCGCGCGCCGACTTCGCCCCGTGGTCGGCGCGGCTCGGCGCGCCCGCGCTCGGCGAGCGCGCCGCCCGGCTGGCGGTCGCACGCGCCACCGGCCCGCGCTGAGAGCGCTTGCCTTCGAGGGCGCGATGGCGGATAGTCCCGGCACCGTCACCCCGGGGAGGGATTGCCATGGCGCGCTTGACGATCAACGGCCGATCCATCGAGGTCAACGTCGATCCCAGCACGCCGCTCCTGTGGGCGATCCGGGAGCAGGCCGGCCTCACCGGCACCAAGTACGGCTGCGGCATCACGCAGTGCGGCGCCTGCACCGTGCACATCGACGGCAAGGCGGTCCGTTCGTGCGGGATGCCCGTCAGCGCGGCCGTGGGCAGGCAGATCACCACCATCGAGGGGCTCGCCGCCAACGGCGTCCTGCACAAGGTCCAGAAGGCCTGGGTCGACCACGAGGTGCCGCAGTGCGGCTATTGCCAGTCGGGCATGATCATGGCGGTCGCCGCGCTCCTGAAGGACACGCCGAAGCCGACCGACGCCGACATCGACCAGACGATCACCAACATCTGCCGCTGCGGAACCTTCCAGCAGGTGCGTGAGGCCATTCACGCAGCCGCCAAGGCATAAGGAGCGGACGCCATGCTCACCAACACGCCGAAGATCGCTCGCCGCTCCTTCATCGTCGGCACCGCCACGGTCGGCGCCGGCCTCGTTCTCGGCCTGAAGATTCCGTTCGGGGCCGGTGTCGTCCGCGCGGCGGACGGCTCGCCCGAGATCACCGCCTGGGTGGTCATCCGCCCGGACGACACGGTCGTGATCCGCATCGCGCGCTCCGAGATGGGTCAGGGCACCCTCACCGGCCTGGCGCAGATGGTGGCCGAGGAGCTCGAGTGCGACTGGACGAAGGTGACCACCGAGTATCCGACGCCCGGCCAGAGCGTCGCGCGCAAGCGCGTGTGGGGCGACTTCTCCACGGGCGGCAGCCGCGGCATCCGCACCTCGCACGAGTACGTCCGCAAGGGCGGCGCCACGGCGCGCATCATGCTGGTCCAGGCCGCCGCCGACGGCTGGAAGGTGCCCGCCGCCGAGTGCAGCGCCGCCAACAGCGTGATCACCCACAAGCCCACCGGCCGCACGACCACGTACGGCAAGGTCGCGGAAGCCGCCGCCAAGCTGACCCCGCCGGCGGAGGTCGTGCTCAAGGACCCGAAGGAGTGGAAGCTGATCGGCAAGTCGGTGCCGCGCCTGGACACGCTGCCGAAGGTGACTGGCGCGCAGGTCTACGGGTTCGATCTGAAGCTACCCGGGATGCTCAACGCCGCGATCAAGGACTGTCCGGTGTTCGGCGGCAAGGTGAAGAGCTTCGAGGCGGCCAAGGTGACGGGCATGCCCGGCGTCCGGCACGTGGTGGCGGTCGGCGATTCCGCCGTCGCGGTGGTGGCCGACACGTGGTGGCAGGCCAAGACCGCGGTCGACGCGCTCCCCATCGTCTGGGACGAGGGGCCGAACGCCCAGGTCTCGAGCGCCACGATCGCCGCGATGCTGAAGGCCGGCCTCGACGCCGACCAGGCGTTCGTCCGCAACCAGAACGGCGACGTGAAGGCCGCCCTGGCGGCGGCGCCGAAGAAGATCGAGGCGGTGTACGCCTATCCGTTCCAGAACCACGCGCCGATGGAGCCGATGAATGCGACCGCGAAGTACACGGCGGATCGCTGCGAGGTCTGGGTGCCGACGCAGAACGGCGAGGCCGCGTTCGCGGCGACGCTGGCGGCGTCCGGGCTGCCCGCCGACAAGTGCGAGGTCTACAAGATCAACCTCGGCGGCGGGTTCGGACGGCGCGGGGCCTTCCACGACTACGTGACCCAGGCGGTCCTCATCGCCAAGCAGATCCCCGGCACGCCCGTGAAGCTCTTGTGGACGCGCGAGGAGGACATGACGCACGGCCGGTATCACCCGGTCATGCAGGCGAAGCTGACCGGGGCGCTGGACGCGGGCGGAAATCTGACCGGGCTGCACCTCCGGCTATCGGGACAGTCGATCATCACGGCCGTGTTCCCGCAGCTCCTGCAGGACGGCCGGGACAACCTCACCTTCCAGGGGCTCGACCCGAGCGGCGATTTCGCGTTCGGGTACACCGTGCCCAATCTCCTGATCGACCACGCCATGCGCAACACGCACGTCCCGCCGGGATTCTGGCGCGGTGTGAACATCAACCAGAACGCGATCTTCCTCGAGTGCTTCATGGACGAGCTCGCCCACGCGGCCGGCCAGGACGCGCTCGAGTTCCGGCGCAAGCTGATGAGCAAGCACCCCAAGCACCTCGCCGTGCTCAACGCCGTGGCCGACCGCGCGGGATGGGGCAAGCCGGCGCCGCAGGGCGTGTATCGCGGGCTGGCCCAGATGATGGCGTTCGGCAGCTACGTGGCGGCGTGCGCTGAGATCTCCGTCGCCGGCGGCAACAAGGTGGTGGTCCAGCGCATCGTGTGCGCGACGGATCCCGGGTACGCCGTCAACCCGGCCCAGATCGAGCGGCAGATCGCCGGGTCGTTCGTCTACGGCCTCTCCGCGGTGTTCATGGAGGAGTGCACGGTCCAGGACGGCCGCATCGAGCAGGACAACTTCCACGTCTACAACTCGATGCGGATCGCGCAGATGCCGAAGGTCGAGTCGATCATCATGCCGTCGGGCGGGTTCTGGGGCGGCGTCGGCGAGCCGACGATCTGCGTGGCGGCGCCCGCGGTGCTCAACGCGTTCTTCGCGGCGACCGGCAAGCGCATCCGCACGTTCCCGCTGAAGAACCACGGCATCCAGATGGTGTAGCCGATGCGCTGGCGCCTCGCCGCGGCCGTCGGAGGGCTCACGATCGTCGCGGCCGCCGTCGCCGCGGCCGGGCCACCGGCCGGCGCCGCGGCGTGCTCGGGATGTCATCCGTCCTCGACCCGGGTGACGTCGCCGGTGGTGCGGCTGGCCGGGCGCGACCCGGCCGCCATCGTCAAGGCCGTGCAGGAGTTCCGCGCGGGAACGCGCCCCGCCACCGTCATGGACCGGATCGCCAAGGGATTCACCGACGCGGAGATCCAGGCGATCGCCGCCTGGTTCGCGACGCAGCCGTGAGAACCGGCCGCCGCGAGTTTCTCAAGCTCGGCCTCGCCGCCACCGCCTCCGCCGCGCTCCTTCCCACGCCCGTCTTCGCGCAGGGCGCCGCCCCGCGCGTCGTGGTCGTCGGGGGCGGCTTCGCCGGCGCCAGCTGCGCCCGCGCGCTACGGCACCTCGACCCGCGCATCGCCGTGACGCTGGTCGAGGCCGGCGCGACGTTCACCGCCTGCCCGTTCAGCAACGCCGTGATCGGCGGGCTGCGCGAGCTGAGCGCGCAGCAGTTCGGGTACGAGCGCGTCGCCGCCGACGGCATCACGATCGCCCGCGCGGCCGCGACCGCGGTGGACGCGCCGGCGCGCTCGGTCACGCTCGACAGCGGCGCGCGCCTGCCCTGGGACCGGCTGGTGCTGGCGCCCGGGATCGACCTGCGCTGGGGCGCGCTGCCGGGCTACGACGAGGCGGCGGCCGCGCAGATGCCGCACGCGTGGAAGGCGGGCGAGCAGACGCTCCTGCTGCGGCGGCAGCTCGAGGCCATGGACGACGGCGGGCTTGTCGTCATCTCGGCGCCGGCGAATCCCTTCCGCTGCCCCCCCGGCCCCTACGAGCGCGCCAGCCTGATCGCTCACTATTTGAAGACGAAGAAGCCGAAGTCCAAGCTGATCATCCTCGACGCCAAGGACGCGTTCTCCAAGCAGAAGCTGTTTCAGGCCGCCTGGGCCGAGCTGTACCCCGGGCTGCTCGAGTGGGTGCCGCTGTCCAAGGGCGGCAACGTCACCTCGGTGGACGCCGCCACGCGCACGCTCGTGACCGACTTCGGCCGGCACCAGGCGAAGGTGGCCAACGTCATCCCGCCGCAGAAGGCGGGGCGCATCGCCGACGCCGCCGGCGTCGCCGACCGCACCGGCTGGTGCCCGATCGATCCGGTGACGTTCGAGTCGACGCTGCAGGCGGGGATCCACGTCATCGGCGACGCCGCCATCGCCGGCGCCATGCCGAAGTCGGCGTTCGCGGCGAACTCGCAGGCCAAGGCGTGCGCCGCGGCGGTCGCGCTGCTCGTCAGGGGCGCGACGCCGTCGGTCCCCAAGCTGATCAACACCTGCTACAGCCTGGTCGCCCCCGACTACGGGATCTCGGTCGCCGGCGTCTACACGCCGTCGAACGGACAGCTCGCCGACGTGCCCGGCGCCGGCGGCGTCAGCCCGGCCCAGGCGCCGCGCGCGACGCGGGCGGCCGAGGCGCTGCTGGCCGAGGCGTGGTTTCGCACGATCACCGGCGAGGTGTTCGGGTGAGACTTGCGGCCGCGGCCATCGCGGCCTGCTGCACGGTGGGCGTGGCGAGTGGAGAGGATGCGATCCCCGCGTCGCTCACCGGCGGCCGGGGCGATCCCGCGCGGGGCCGCGCCATCGTCGTCAACCGCCAGGTCGGCCTGTGCCTGCTCTGCCACAGCGGGCCGTTTCCCGAGGAGCCGCTGCAGGGCAATCTCGCGCCCGATCTGCGGGGGGCCGGCGGACGCTGGACCGAGGGACAGCTTCGCCTGCGGATCGTCGATTCGAGCCGGATCAATCCGGCGACGATCATGCCGGCGTATCATCGCACCGAGGGGCTGACGCGAGTGGCCGCGGCCTGGCGCGGCAAGCCCCTGCTGAGCGCCGGGCAGATCGAGGACGTCGTGGCCTTCTTGATGACGCTGAAGGACTGAATGGCGCGACCCGCCTCCCGCCGCGAATTCCTCCGGGCCGCCGGCGCCGCCGCGGCCGGCATCGGGCTCGCATCGCTGGTCGAGCCCGCGCACGCGACGCCCGCCACGATGCAGGAGGCGATCCGCACGGTGGTGGGCGCGGCGCGCGTCACCCCGGGCCGGGTGACGCTCGAGCTGCCCCCGCTCGTCGAGAACGGCAACGCAGTGCCGCTCACCGTCAGCGTCGAGAGCGCGATGACCGACGCCGACCACGTGCGGGCCATTCACGTCTTCGCGGAGAAGAACCCGCAGCCCGAGGTCGTGACCTTCCGCCTCGGGCCGCGCGCCGGGCGGGCGCGGGTGGCGACGCGCATCCGGCTCGCCGACACGCAGACCGTGGTCGCGATCGGCGAGCTCAGCGACGGCTCGTTCTGGTCCGCGCAGGCGAGCGTCGTGGTGACCCTCGCGGCGTGTCTGGAGGACGCCTAGCCGTGGCGAACGCCCTCGTCAGCGTGCCGGCCCGGGCCCGGCGCGGCGACGTCGTCGAGATCAAGGCGCTGGTCGGCCACGCGATGGAGACCGGCTATCGCCGCACCCAGCTCGGCGCACGGATCCCGCGCGACATCATCCGGCAGTTCGTGTGCACCTACAACGGCGCGGAGGTCTTCCGCGCCGAGCTCCATCCCGCCATCGCCGCCAATCCGTTCATCGCGTTCTCGACGGTCGCCACCGAGAGCGGCACCATCACGCTGCAGTGGACCGGCGACAACGGCTTTTCCGTCACCGAGTCAGCTACGATGATTGTGGAGTAGGGGGCCCCGACATGGCCGATCAGTGACATGGGGTCCTCGACATGGCCCCCAATCCCCCCGCGCTCGTCGCGCCCCGGCAAAGCCGTGGCGCTCCTCGACCACGCGCTCCGGCCGGTAGTGCGGCGACTCTGCATCCTCGGCGTCGCGGTCGCGCTGGCGGCGTCGGCATTCGCCGGGGAGATCCCGTCGTCCGAGCGGCGGTCGGGGTATGAGTTCATGAGCCGCGAGACGCGCGCGATGCAGGACGACGACATCGCCAATCCCGGCTCGCTGTGGGTGCTCGAGGGCGAGGCGCTGTGGAGTCGCAAGGCCGGCGGCGCCGGCCGCGCCTGCGCGGACTGCCACGGCGACGCCCGCGCGAGCATGAAGGGCGTGGCCGCGCGTCACCCGGCGTTCGACGCGGCGCAGGGGCGGCCGGTCAGCCTCGAGCAGCGCGTCAACGCCTGTCGCCTCGACCGGCAGCAGGCACCGGCACTCGCCTGGGAGAGCCGGGAGCTGCTCGCGCTGACCGCCTACGTCGCGCGCCAGTCGCGTGGCCTGCCCATCGACGTCGCGCGCGATCCGCGCGCGCAGCCCTTCCTCGACGCCGGCCGCGCCACCTGGAACCGGCGCCAGGGTCAGCTCAATCTCGCGTGTGCCCACTGCCACGACGACAACTGGGGGCGGCGGCTCGCGGGCAGCGTCGTGCCGCAGGCGCACCCGACCGGGTACCCCCTCTATCGCCTCGAGTGGCAGGGGCTCGGCTCGCTCCAGCGGCGGCTGCGTAACTGTCTGGTGGGGATGCGCACGGAGTCATACGAATACGGCGCGCCGGAGCTCGTCGATCTCGAGCTGTTCCTGATGTGGCGCGCGCGCGGGATGACGTTCGAGGCGCCCGCCGTGCGACCCTGACTCACTCGAGATCGAGCGCCGCTCTCAGCCCGTCCTGAAGCTCGACGAGGACGCCGTGTGGCAGCATGCCGAGGCGCTCGCTCAGCTTCGCCCGGTCCAGCGTGGTCACTTGATGGCACAGCGCGACACTCGGCGCGCGAAGCCCCGCCACCCCGCTCGCCAGCGGCACCGCAGTCGGACCTCGACGCGCCTGCGTCTCGGACGTCGAGACGGGGACGACGATGACCGAGCGCCACGTCGGCACGTCGTTGAAGCCGTCGTGGGAGACGACGATGACGGGCCGCCGTCCGGACTGCTCGGACCCGGAGCGTGGCGCCAGCTCCGCCCAGTAGACTTCGCCCCGCCTCACCGTCGCGGCTTCTTTCCGCCGAGGAGCTCGAGGGACGCGCGCTCCAGGGAACGATCGAGATCAGCCGCGCTGCCGGCGTGCTTCAGGGCGTACGTCGCGATGGCTTCACGAACTCCCGACCGCTTCCGCTCCCGCAGCCACGCCTCGATCGCCTCGCGCGCCACGACCGTCGCCGGCTGACGCAGCGCCGTCGCCTCCTCGCGGAGTGCCTCGTACACCCCCTGCGGGAGCGGCAGATGGAAGTTCTTGATGGTGCTCTT